>JAOPYM010000491.1 GCA_025964615.1 Actinomycetes bacterium | reverse complement strand
CACCTGGCGGGCCGGAGAACATCGCCCAGGCCACCAGCAGGAACGGCCGCCGCAGGTGCCCGGAGGCGCTGCGCAGGACCGGTTCGGCCGACCAGAGACGGGCGCGGAGCCCGGCATCCTGGGAACCGCCCGAGGCGGCGCTCAGCATACAGAGCACGTACTCCTCCTCGAGCCCGGCAGGCGCCTCGGGACCGATCGCGTCGAGCAGCGTGCGGGCCAGGGGAGCGCCCTCACTGCGCATACCGCGCAGCCACCAGTACGACGACAGCGCCGCGAGCAGCCGGAGTGCCCCTACCGGGTCGGTCTGCACGCAGTAGCGCAGCGCCGCGAGCAGATTGGCGTGCTCGGAGCTCAGCCGGGCCAGCCACTCCAGTTGTTCCGCACGCAGCAGATGGGAGTCGGCGGCCTCGGCCAGATCGAGGAAGTACGCCGCGTGCGCGCTCTGCAGCCGGTCCCGCTCACCGGCCTCGGCGAGCCGTTCGGCGCAGAACACCCGGATGGTGTCGAGCATCCGGTACCGGCCGCCGGTGTCCTCGACCAGGGACTTGTCGGCCAGCCCGGTCAGCAGCTCGACCACCTCGTCATCGAGCAGCCCGCACACCCGTCCGGCGGCCTCGAGGGTGACGCCCCCGGCGAAGACGGTCAGCCGCCGGGCCAGCATCTGTTCGGGCCCGTCGAGCAGGTCCCAGCTCCACTCGACCACCGCACGCAGCGTCTGGTGCCGTGGCGCCGCACCCCGGTCACCGCGCGACAGCAGCCGGAACCGGTCGTCGGCCCCGAGCCGGGCGGCCACGTCGGCGGCCGTCAGCGAGCGCAGCCTGGCCGCCGCCAGTTCGATCGCCAGCGGCTGGCCGTCGAGCGCCTCGCAGATCCGCCGGACCGCGTCGACGTTGGACCCGTCGATCGCGAAACCCGGGCGGACTGCGGCGGCCCGGTCGGTGAACAGCCGTACCGCCGCAGAGCCGAGTGCCTCCACAGGGCCGCTGCCCGGCGCCGGCAGCGCGAGCGACCGCATCGGGCACAGCGACTCGCCGGTGACGCCGAGTGCCTCCCGGCTGGTGGCCAGGATCCGCAGTCCTGGACATGCGGTGAGCAACCTGCCCGCGAGCCGCGCCGCCGCCTCGACCACATGCTCGCAGTTGTCCAGGATGAGCAGCATCCGGCGGCCGGTGAGCGCCGCGACCAGCCGGTCGGCTGCATCGGGCTGCGGGCCGCCGGCCGAGGGGAGCAGCCCCGTCTCCCGCAGGCGCAGCGCGCCGAGTACCGCCTGCGGTACCTCCGCGCCGTCGCCGAGCGGCGCGAGATCGACGAAACAGGCATCGTCGGTCTGCCGGCCTGCGGCCTCGATCGCCGCGCGGGTCTTGCCGGCGCCACCCGGTCCGGTCAGGGTGACCAGGCGCCCCTCGGCGAGGAGCCCGCCGATCCGCGTGAGCTCCTCCTCGCGCCCGACGAAACTGGTGAGCTGAACAGGCACCCCGAGCCGCATGGCCGTCACCGGATGGGGAGCTGCGCGCAGCAGAGCCAGATGGATCGCGGACAGTTCCGCAGAGGGGTCGGCGCCCAGCTCCTCGGCGAGGGTCCGCCTGGCGTCCTCGAACGCCGTAAGGGCCTCGGCCTGCCGGCCGCCGGCGTACAGCGCCCGCATGAACAGCCCGACTGACCGCTCCCGCAGCGGGTGGGCGGCCACCACCGCGCCCAGCTCGTCCGGCAGTCCCTGGTGGCGGCCGAGCGCCAGCCCGGCCTCGGCCCGGTCCTCGACCGCAGCCAGGCGGAGCTCCTCGAGGCGGGCGGCCTGCGTCCCGGCGACGAGGACTCCGGCGAGCGCAGGGCCCCGCCAGAGCGCGAGCGCCGCGTCGAGCAGTTCGGTGGCCCCGGAGTGGTCGGCCTTCGCCAGCGCCTGCTGCCCGGCACGGGCGAGCCGCTCGAACCGGTGCGCGTCGACCGATTCGGGATCGACCGCGAGCCGGTAGCCCGCCGGGTGGAACTCCACCAGGTGCCCGTCGTCACCCAGCCCGCGCCGGAGCCTGGACACCTGTGACTGCAGGGCGTTCGCGGCGCCGCCCGGCGGGTCCTGTCCGTAGAGGCCGTCGATCAGGAGCTCCGTCCCGACCAGCCGGCCGGCGTCAAGGAGCAGCAGAACGAGCAGAGAGCACACCCTCGGCCCGCCGACGGGGAGCACTTCCCCCGCAGCGGACCGCACGTCCAGCGGACCCAGGATGCCGAACCACATGGCACCGATTGTCCCGCATCCTCACGTGACGGCGCTCCGCTGGGAGAACCGGTCCTGCTGCCAGGACCCGGAGGCGAGAACATCGGCGAGCTGCTGAGCCGCGTCCCAGACGTCACAGAAGCCCACATAGAGCGGGGCGAATCCGAACCGCATGATGTCCGGCGTGCGGAAGTCCCCGATGACGCCGCGCTCGATGAGGGCCTGCACGACCTGGTAGCCGCTGGGATGCCGGAACGACACCTGGCTCCCGCGCCGGCCGGGCTGCCTGGGGGTGACCAGGTCGAGGCCTTCGGTCAGTTCGATGAACAGGCCGGTGAGGGCGAGGCTCTTGGCCCGCAGCGCGGCCAGGTCCACGGTGGACCACAGGTCGAGACTCGCCTGCAGGCCCGCCAGGCTGAGCATCGGCGGGGTGCCGACCAGGAACCGCCCGGCGCCCGGTGCGGCCACGTAGCCGACGTCGAACGCGAACGGATCGGTGTGCCCGAACCACCCGGTCAGCGGCTGGTCTGCGGCGTGGTGGCGTTCCGCCGCGTACACGAAGGCAGGCGAACCAGGCCCGCCGTTGAGATACTTGTAGGTGCAGCCGACCGCGAAGTCCACGTCGCAGTCGCCGAACCTCAGCGGCAGCGCACCCACCGAATGGCAGACGTCCCAGATCATCAGGGCCCCGTGCCGGTGGACCTGCTCGGTCACCGCCGCCATGTCGTACAGCCTGCCCGTCCGGTAGTCGACGTGCGACAACAGGACCACGGCGACCTCGTCGTCGAGGACGCCCGAGAGATCATCAGGCCCGGCCAGCCGCCGCCGTACCCCGTCGAAGAGACCGCCCACTCCCTCGGTGACGTACAGGTCGGTGGGAAAGCTGTCCGGATCGGCCACGACGACCTTCCGGCCGGGACGCAGCCGGAGCGCGGCGGCCAGAGTCTTGAACAGGTTGACCGAGGTGGAGTCACAGACCACCACCTCGCCGGGCGAGGCGCCGACCAGCGGGGCCAGCCGGTCGCCGAGGCCACGTGGCAGGTCGTACCAGCCGGCGGTGTTCCAGCTGCGGATGAGTCCCTGCCCCCACTCTTCGTCGATCAGCTGCGTGACCCTGGCGGAGGTACGGCGGGGAAGGGCGCCCAGTGAGTTCCCGTCCAGATAGACGACCCCTTCGGGGAGGGTGAACTCCGCACGGAAGGCGGCGAGCGGGTCGGCGGCGTCAAGGGCCAGGCACTCTTCGCGGGTCATGGGCGCAACTCCGTGTTCGATATTTGGGTCTCGGCTCATGCAACAGTCTCTCCGCAGGCGCCTGCGCGCCCTACAGCGCAGGGGCATGGCGATCCGTACCCTCACCTCGCATGGGTGATCCCGCGTGGCCGGCGAACCTTGACGTCCAGGCCCTCATCGGGGACGGCTGGCGGCCGACGCCCTTCCGGCAGTTCGTCCTGAAGGTGCACAGCCGGTGCGATCTCGCCTGTGACTACTGCTACGGCCGAGCTGTTCGCCGAGGCGCGCGCACTGCCCGTCCTGTTCGGACTCCCAGGCCTCGGCCAGGGCCACGATGTCCGGGTCGCCGGGCCCGAGCGTGCCGGTGATCGCCTGCTCGCGCATTTCCCACGGGCCGTACCGGCCCCAGACGTTCCAGCTGACCAGCCGCACCGTGGTCTCCACCAGAGGCCCGTCGTCCATGCCTCGCGCCGTGTGGCGTGGATCACCAGACCTGGGCCGGTCGCGGCCGGCACTACGCTGATCCGCCATGGGCGTGTTGCGGACGATGGCGCTGTTCGCGGTGGCGGCGCTCGCCGAGATCGGCGGCGCCTGGCTGGTGT
>JAOPYM010000462.1 GCA_025964615.1 Actinomycetes bacterium | reverse complement strand
CCGGCAGGATTCGAACCTGCGACCGTCGGATTAGAAGTCCGGTGCTCTATCCAGCTGAGCTACGGGCGCCTGGACCACAGGTTGACCTGCGGCTTTGCAAGATCCAGCACGTCATCCTAGATCGGTTGCGGGTGTACGACCGACAGATCCGGGACGATCGCGTACCGCAGATCGAGCATAGTATCCGGCACCTGGCCAGGCGCCGCCCCACAGTGTAGAGGCGGCCGCCCGGTCGCTCCACATCTTTCTCGGACACGCCACGCCCCAACCGGCCGCACGCCGCACAGGGCCGGCTCGTCATCAACCGTGCGGGTTGGCGCTGGTCAGCATGGACGGTCACCTCGCGCTCGGGGCGGCTCGCCTCACCTGTGCCCGGCTGGATTGTGGTCGACCTGGATCGTGTGACCGGAGTCTCGCCGGGGCGATGCTCGGTGCCACGCTGGCCGCGCTCGCCGGCCACGGTCACCGGCTGAGCATCCTCGGCGAGACCTGGCCCTGCTCCTGGTACGGACCCCGGGTGGACCTGGCAGAAGTGCCCGACCCTGGAAGAGGCGATCGCCTGGGGCGAGGACGGCCTGCTCGACGAACAGATCCGTTGAAGCCGAACGCCAGACCGAAATGGCCGGGACATGCGAACGTCACACTACCGACGTACCCTGCGATAGATGCCTGAACGTTCCGAATTCGTAGCCGTAGGGGTCGAGGAAGAATTCCACACGGTGGATCTGGAGACCCGGCGGCTGATGCCGCGGGCCGACAGCCTGCTGGAGCAACTTCCTGCGGACAGGTTCAATGGCGAGCTCCAGCGTTCGATCGTGGAGACCAACAGCCGTCCGTTCATTCACCTGATCGACCTCGTGGAGGATCTCGCCGCCCTGCGCAGGAGCGTGGTCGCGGCGGCCGAGCCGCTGGGGCTGGGCATCGTCGCGGCCGGTACGGTGCCGATCGTCGATCTGGATGCGCTCAAGGTCACTCCGGACGCCCGCTACGAGAACATGCTCGAGGAGTACCAGATCCTCGCGCGGGAACAGCTGATCTGCGGCGCACAGGTGCATGTCGACGTGGGCGACCGCGATCTCGCGGTGGCCGTCTCGCACCGGGTGTCGGCGTGGCTTCCATCGCTGCTGGCGCTGTCGGCGAGTTCGCCGTTCTGGCTGGGAACCGACTCCGGATATGCGAGCTACCGGACGCTGCTCTGGCAGCGCTGGCCGACCACGGGCCCGATGCCGCCGCTGGACTCCGCCGACGAGTACGACCAGATGGTCGATGCACTGATCCGGTCCGGGGTGATCACCGATGCGGGGATGATCTACTTCGACGTCCGTCCGTCCGCCCATCTGCCCACCGTCGAACTACGGCTCTGCGACGCGTGTCCCCGAGTGGAGGACGTGGCGTTGCTGGCCGGCCTGTTCCGCGCGCTGGTGACCTTGGAGACCGAGGCGATCGAGGCCGGCCGGCCCGCGCGTCCGGTCCGTACCGAACTGGTCAGGGCCACCACCTGGCGGGCCGCACGGACCGGCCTTGAGGGCGAGCTGGTCAGCCCACTGACAGGCGTTCCGGTGCCGGCCGCCCGGCTGCTCGTGCAGTTGCTGGACGAGCTCCGCCCCACGCTGGAGGCCACCGGCGACTGGGAACTGGTCGCGGAGCTGACGCAGGCGTCGCTGGCACGCGGCAGCTCGGCGGACCGGCAGCGCAAGGCGTACGCTCGCGGCGGCCTTGACGAGGTCGTGGACCTGCTGCTCGCCGAGACCCGCGCCAACACCGAGTGGCAGCCGGGTGCGGGGCCCAACCGCATCGAGGTCACCGCGATGCTCGCCGGTTATGACACCTCCGGTGACGAGGCCATCGTCTTCGACCACAGCGCGCGCGGACCGTACGGCCTTGTGCTGACCGCGCTCGACCGGATCGGCGCCGAGGGGCTGCGCGAACGTGAGCGGCAGCGCGACGAGGTACAGCGCAAGCTCGGGATGTTCTTCCACATCGACGGTGCGGAGGATCGGCTCTTCCCCGTCGACCTCGTACCCAGGGTGATCTCCGAGGAGGACTGGACGCCGCTCAAGGCCGGTCTGACCCAGCGGGTGCGGGCCCTTGAGGCGTTCCTGCACGACGCGTACGGTTCGCGGGCCGTGGTGGCCGACGGGGTGCTGCCCGCGTGGGCGATCGAGGACTCGCCCGGGTACCGGGCGGCGGGACGGAACGTGCCCTCGCAGACCGTACGTTGCGCGGTCGCGGGCATCGATCTGGTCCGCGACGCCGCCGGCCGCTGGTCGGTGCTCGAGGACAACCTCCGGGTGCCTTCGGGCATCGGCTATGCCATGGCCAATCGATGGCTGGCGGCGCGCATACTGCCCGAACTGGTCCGCGCCTCGCACTCCCCCGGACCCGCACGGGCCGTCGAGATGCTCCGCGGCGCACTGACGGCCGTCTCCGCCGAGCTGGCGCTGGTGACCACCGGGCCGGAGGACTCCGCGTTCTACGAGCACCAGCTGCTGGCGGCTCAGCTGAGTGTTCCGCTGGTGCGGCCGCGCGACCTGCTGGTCTGCGCCGATGGCACGGTACGGGCCGGTGAGACGCTGATCCGGGTGCTGTACCGCAGGATCGATGAGGACGAACTGTTCGCCGCCGCGGGCGCCGACGGGCGGCCGCTCGGCCCGGGGCTGCTGCACGCGATCGGACGCGGCACCCTGACGCTGGCCAACGCTCCTGGCAACGGGATCGCCGACGACAAGGCGCTGTACGCGTTCGTGCCACAGCTGATCGAGTACTACCTGGGCGAGGCGCCGTTGCTGGTGAACGTTCCGACGTTCCTGTGCCGTGACCCCGCCCAGCGAGCCGTCGTTCTGGACCGGCTCGGCGAGCTCGTGGCCAAACCGGTGGACGGGTACGGCGGCGCGGGCGTCGTCATCGGCCCCGACGCGTCGCCGGCCGAACTCGCCGAGGTACGGGCCCGCATCATCGCCGATCCGGATCGGTGGATCGCGCAGGAGACCGTGGCACTGTCCACCCATCCGTCGTTCGTCGACGGGCGCCTTGAACCCCGGGCCGTCGATCTGCGGGCCTTCGTCTGCCTCGGCCGTGAGGCCGTGGTGGTTCCGCTGGCGCTGACCCGGGTCGCGCCGGCCGGCAGCCGGATCGTCAACTCGTCGCGCGGAGGCGGCTCCAAGGACACCTGGCTCGTCTAGAGAGGCTCGTCTAGAAAGGGATCCCGGATGACACGACGTGAGGGAGGGCGCCGATGTGCGGGCTGAGCGGTGAACTGAGGCTCGACGGCCGCGGCGCCGATGTGGAGGCGGTCGCGAGGATGACCGCCGCGATGGAACCTCGCGGCCCCGACGGCTCAGGGCTGTGGTCACAGGGCCCGGTCGCGCTCGGCCACCGGCGGCTGAAGATCATCGACCTGTCGGAGAAGGCCGCGCAGCCCATGACCGACGGCGAGCTCGGGCTGACCGGGGTCTTCAACGGCTGTATCTACAACTACCGGGAGCTGCGGTCGGAACTGCGGGCCGCGGGCTACCGTTTCTCATCCGGCTCCGACACCGAAGTCCTGATCAAGGCCTACCACCGGTGGGGCCGCGACTGCGTCGACCACCTCAAGGGAATGTTCGCCTTCGCGATCGTCGAGTGCGCCTCCGGGGTGCTGGTCCTGGGGCGCGACAGGCTGGGCATCAAGCCGCTGTACCTGACCCGTGATGCGTCGCGGCTGCGATTCGCCTCGACGCTTCCGGCGCTGCTGGCGGGAGGCGGCGTCGACACCGATCTCGATCTGGTCGCCCTGCACCACTACATGACGTTCCACTCCGTGGTGCCGCCGCCCCGTACGATCCTGGCCGGGGTCTCGAAACTGCCGCCCGCGACGGTCCGCACGATCCAGCCGGACGGATCGCAGGAGGACCACCTGTACTGGCGGCCCGACCACACCCGGTCCCTGACGCGTGAGGACTGGAGCGACGCGATTCTGGAGGCGCTCCGGACCGCGGTGGACCGGCGCATGGTGGCCGACGTACCGGTCGGAGTGCTGCTCTCCGGTGGCCTGGACTCCAGCTTCATCGTGGCACTGCTCGCCGAGGCCGGCCAGCGGGACCTGGCCACCTTCAGCATCGGCTTCCACGCGGCGGGCGGCGAGTCCGGCGACGAGTTCGCCTACTCCGACCTGGTCGCCTCGCGGTTCGGTACCGACCACCACAAGATCCTGATCGATGACTCCCGGCTGCTTCCCGGCCTGACCGGCGCGGTGGCCGCGATGAACGAACCCATGGTCAGCCATGACTGCGTCGCGTTCTATCTGCTCTCGCAGGAGGTCTCCCGGCACGTCAAGGTCGTCCAGTCCGGGCAGGGCGCCGACGAGGTCTTCGCGGGCTACGACTGGTATCCGCCGCTGGCGGACGTGCCCCGCGACGGCGTCACCGACGCGTACGCCAAGGTCTTCTTCGACCGGCCGCACGCGGCGCTCGCCGGCACGCTCAACTCCGGCTACCTGCTGGAAGGGGACGTGAGCAGGGCGTTCGCAGGCGAGCACTTCGGCGTGCCGGGGGCGGCGACGGCGCTGGATGCCGCCCTGCGGCTCGACTCGCTGGTGATGCTGGCCGATGACCCGGTGAAACGGGTCGACAACATGACGATGGCCTGGGGCCTCGAGGCCCGGACGCCGTTCCTGGATCACGAACTCGTGGAACTGGCGGCGGCCTGCCCGCCGGAGCTCAAGCTGGCCTCGGGTGGCAAGGGCGTACTGAAGGACGCGGCGCGGGGCATCGTGCCCGACGAGGTCATCGACCGGCCCAAGGGCTACTTCCCTGTGCCCGCGATCCGGCATCTGTCCGGGCCGTACCTCGAACTGGTCGGCGACGCGCTGAACAGCCGGGCGGCGAAGTCCCGCGGCCTGTTCCGGCCGGCGTACATCAAGCGGCTGATGGCCGCGCCCAGCGACCACCGCACCACACTGGGAGCCAGCGCGCTCTGGCAGGTCGCGCTCCTTGAGCTGTGGCTGCAATCACACGACCTTTGATCTGCCAACTACGAGAATCGCACAATGAAGGTCCGTGTTGAGCGCGCTGAAGCGTCGCTATGCTGCGCGGAACTCACTATTTCCACGGAGGGGGATCACCACCTGATGTGCCGTCATTTCGCCTGGCTGGGCCAGGAGCGGTCGCTCGCTGAGCTGATCCTCCGTCCGGCGTACGGGCTGCCCCGCCAGGCGGACCGGCCACGCTGGCAGCAGATCGACCTGGTCAACAAGGACGGGTTCGGGGTGGGCTGGTTTCCGGCGCAGGGGCACGCCGTGTCCTACCGGCGGACCGGGCCGATCGAGGCCGACCCGGGCTTCGCCACCCTGGCACGGAAGACCTCCGGCGGCTGCGTGCTCGGCGCGGTCCGCGGCGCGAGCCCCGGCATGCCCATCGAGGCGGAGGCCACCGCGCCCTTCACCGACGGGCGCCATCTGCTGAGCCTCAACGGCCATCTCGACGTGGAGAAGGTGCTGCCGCTCCTTGAGCCGGGGTACGAGCCGGAGTCCACCTGTGACGCGGCGTTCCTGGCCACCTTGCTGTGGCAGCGCCTGGACAGGGCGCAGCCGCTGGAACTCGCGGTGGTCGAACTCCTCCGCGACATCACCGCGCTCGACTCGAATACCTGTCTCAACCTGCTCGTCACCGACGGCGTCCGGGTCGTCGCCACCACCTGGGGTGAAACCCTCTGCTACCGCGCGGGTACGGATGGGGTCCTCGTCGCGAGCGAGCCCCATGACGACACCGACGACTGGGTCCGCGTGGCCGACCGCCAGGTTGTCGTCGCCGACTCGTCCGCGATCGCCGTCCGATCCCTGGAGCCGGCGCCCGTCTGAGAAAGTCCAGGCACTGCACATAGAAGAGATCACCACCTGGCCGAACCGCGACCTGTGAGCCCGAGGCTTCCGGTACCCTTCACGCCGGGCCCCGGTATCGCGGGGCTGGATGCGCGGCGCGAGCGCAGCGAGCGCCAGTAGCCGGCTCCTTACGGGGTGATTACGCCTCGTCGTGCACCATTTACTGAACCGTGCCCAGTCGTCGAGCCGAACAGCGAGGAAGTATGTCCGAGGATGACAAGCCGTCCGTGAAGGCAAAACTGCCGGACGCGCGCAGTATCTCCCGCACGGACTTCACGCCGCACGGCATCAAGTCCACAGGCGGCTCGAGGCCGTCCGGGCTGACCGCGGCGGAGGCGAAGAAGCGCCGCAACATCGGCGTCGCCATCGCCGCCGTGGTGGTGCTGGCCGTGGGCGGCGTTGTGACCTATGTCGCGACGCGGCCCGCCCCCGCGATCAAGGTCAGCGGCAGGTTCAACGCCGCCCCGACCATCACGATCCCGAAGTCCAGTGACCTGAAGCCCGGCAAGAAGCTCGTGGTCAAGACCCTGATCCAGGGCACCGGCGCGACCCTGGCCAAGGGTGACACCTCCTTTGTCAAGGCCGCCGGGTACGACTGGACCAGCACGGGCAGCAAGAAGCTGCCCTTCACCTACGACACGGCCGCCGCCATCCCGGTCGGCCAGTCCTCCCAGGTGCTGACCGGCCTGCTGAACAGCCTGCCGGGCAAGAAGATCGGCACCCGGATGCTCATCGAGATGCCGCCGGCCGACGGTTACGGTGCGCAGGGCAACTCCAGCCTCGGGGTCGCGGCCACGGACTCGCTGGTCTTCGTCGTGGACGTGGTCGGCACCGTCAACAAGAACACGGTGGCCTCGGGCACCCCCCAGCCGCTCACCGACCCGAAGCTGCCGGCTGTGAGCCCGGGTACGGGTACGCCGACCATCACCATCCCGAAGAACGACCCGCCGTCCACCACGACCGCCAAGGTCCTCATCCAGGGCAACGGCGCGACGGTGGCCAAGGGCCAGACGCTGGCGGTCAACTACCACGGTGTGGTGTGGAGCACAGGGAAGGTCTTCGACTCGTCCTTCACGAAGGGCACCCCGGCCAGCTTCCCGATCGGCACCGGCGGCGTCATCCCCGGCTGGGACAAGACCCTCGTCGGCCAGAAGGTCGGCAGCCGGATCCTGCTGATGATTCCCCCGGCGGACGGCTACGGAAAGACCGGCAACCCGCAGGGCGGCATCAAGGGCACCGACACGCTGGTATTCGTCGTGGACATCCTCGGCGCGTTCTGACCTGCGACGGAGCGGCGGGCGGCCTGCGGGCCGGCCCGCCGCTCCGTTTTTCTGAGGGAATTATCAGGGTATTTCGCGCAACCATGATCTGACGGCGATCGTCTTATCTAAAGGAAGCCCACAAGGGCCGGCACACCGAAACCCCTCGGGTATCGTCGGGTCACGAAGAGGTAACGGGGGGCAAGTGATCGGGAACGGCGGCACAGGGCCGGTGGTCATGCCGGGTGCGGACAGCGAGCACAGGAAACCCAGGAAGCAGCGGAGCCGGACGGCCCGCTACACCCGGAGGGTCGTCTTCGCGCTGCTCGGGCTGATCGCCACGGGGGTCCTCGGCTTCGTCATCGTGTACCTGCTCACGCCCATCCCGAACGCCCAGAGCGCGGCACTCGCAGCCGGCTCGACCTTCTACTACTCCGACGGCAAGACGGTCATCGCCCACATGGGCACCAACCGCAAGATCCTCGCCAGCATCGACCAGGTGCCCGTACCGGTCCGGCAGGCCGTGATAGCCGCCGAGAACCGGACGTTCTACTCCGACCCCGGGGTCTCCCTGCAGGGTTCCGCCCGCGCCATCTGGTCGACGGTCTCCGGCGGCCAGGTCCAGGGCGGTTCCACGATCACCCAGCAGATGGTCCGTAACTACTACAACGGGCTGAGCCAGGAGAAGTCGGTCTTCCGCAAGTTCAAGGAAGTCATGATCTCCATGAAGGTCGGGAACGAGAAGACGAAGGACTGGATCCTCCTGCAGTACCTGAACACGATCTACTTCGGCCGCGACGCGTTCGGGATCGAGGCCGCCGCGCACGCGTACTTCAACGTGAGCGCCAAGAACCTGACCCCGTCGCAGGGCGCCTATCTGGCCGCCGCGATCCAGCAGCCGAGCCTGTTCGGGATCGCCGCCAAGACCGACATGCCGGTCATCGAGACCCGCTGGAAGTACGTCGTCAACGGCATGGTGACGACCAAGGCCATCACCCAGGCCCAGGCCGACGCCATGAAGTTCGCCGCGCCGGTACGCCAGTCGCAGAGCAGCACCTACGGCGGCGCCAACGGCTACATGGTCTTCAACGCGATCAACGAGCTCAAGAACAAGCGCGGCTACACCGACGGCCAGATCAGCAGCCTCGGCCTCAAGGTCGTGACCACCTTCGACAAGGACCTGATGGCGGCCGCCAAGAGCTCGGTGGAGAGCCTGCTGCCCTCCGGCCTGAGCCCGAAGGTGATGACCGGCCTCGTCTCGGTCAACCCGTCCAACGGGGAGGTGGTCGCGTTCTACGGAGGCAAGGACTACCTCAAGGACGAGGTGAGCAGCTCGTTCGGCGCCCAGGCGCAGGCCGGTTCCGGGTTCAAGCCGTACGCCCTCGCGGCCGCCCTGGAGAACGGGATGAGCCTGTCCGACACCGTGGACGGCAGCTCCCCGGTCACGGTCAACGGCAAGAACCTCAGCAACGACAACGGTGACCAGTTCGGCCAGGTCAACCTGGTCAAGATGACCCAGGACTCGATCAACACCGCCTACATCAGGCTCGGGCAGCAGATCGGTGAGGACAAGATCCAGGGGATCGCCGAGCTGCTCGGCATCCCGACCGCGCAGCTGACCGCCAACGGCGCGAACACCGCCGCCACCTTCCCGCTCGGCGTGGCCGACGTCAGCGTGGTGCAGCAGGCCGGGGCGTACGCCGCGTTCGCGAACGACGGCGTCTTCCACGCACCGCACGTGATCAAGTATGTCTCCGACTCCGCCGGCGGCCACAAGGTCACGATCAGCGAACCCGGCGTGCGGGCCTTCAGCAAGCAGACCGCACGGGACGCGACGTACGCCATGACCAAGGTCGTCTCCAGCGGCACCGGCCAGAACGCCCAGCTCGACGACGGCCGGCCGCAGGCCGGCAAGACCGGCACCACCTCGGGCGGCGCGGCGCTCTGGTTCAACGGCTACGTGCCGCAGATGTCGACCTCGGTGGGGATGTTCCGCAGCGACAGCACGGTCAAGTCGTTCACCGTTCCCGGCTACTCCTCCTACGGCGGCAGCCTGTCGGCGATCATCTGGAAGTCGTACATGACCAAGGCGATCGCGCTGAAGAACTACCCGGCGACCAGCTTCGGCGCCCCGTCCAGCTACACCGGCAGCTACAACAGCGCGAACACGCCGACGCCGAACCCGACCCCCACGGCGACGCCGACGGCGGTGCACACGGCGACGCACACCCCGATCCCCACGCACGTCCCAACGCACGTCCCGACGCCGGTGCCGACGCAGGTGCCGTCGCCGACGGTAACGCCCGCGCTCAAGCAGCAGCAGCCGGTGGCTAACCGCTCCCTCAGCGCGGGCTGATAGTCTGCGCCCAGGTCATGAGTGCCAGCATCGAGCCCCGGCTTGCTGGCCGGCAACCCTCCGTCCGCGGCGGGGTGCCCCGGGTGAGGACCTGGCCGGACGCACCCCGTGTTCCGGCAAGCGCGGATCCTTCATGCGATGACGGGTCCATCAGGCCTGTGAGGTGTGGCATGTCCCCCGTCGCTGCCCTTTCCACCGAACTGCCCCGGGTTCTCGGTGCCGACGCACTGGTCCCGCTGAGCGACGGCGGGAGCGTCCCGTACGCCAACCTGGACTACGCGGCGAGCGCCCCGTGTCTGGAGCAGGTGCAGGACGCGATCGCCCGGGCACTGCCCTACTACAGCAGCGTGCACCGGGGCGCCGGGTACGCCTCGCAGGTGACCACCCGGGCGTACGAGCAGGCGCGGGAGACCGTCAGGGCCTTCCTGAACGCCTGGGAGAAGGACTCGGTGGTCTTCACCCGCAACACCACCGACGCGATGAACCTGCTCGCCCACGCCGTACCCAAGGGCACCACCGTGGTGGTCTTCGAGTCCGAGCACCACGCCACGCTGCTGCCCTGGCGCAGGCCGGTGCGGCTGCCGTCGCCGGACAGCCCGCAGCAGGCGATCGCGGCGGCGGACCGCGCGCTGGCGACCGCGCCGGAAGGTCCCCGGCTGCTCGTGGTCACCGCCGCCTCCAACGTGACCGGTGAGCTGTGGCCGCTCGCCGAGCTCGCCCAGGTGGCCCGCCGCAACGGCGCCCGGATCGCGGTGGACGCCGCGCAGCTGGTCCCGCACCGGCCGCTCGACATGCGGGCCCTGGACCTGGACTACGTCGCGTTCTCCGGGCACAAGCTGTACGCCCCGTTCGGCGCCGGGGTCCTGGCCGGCCGGTCCGACTGGCTGCGCGCGGCCGACCCGTACCTCAAGGGCGGCGGCGCCTCCGCGCATGTCGACGACCGGACCGTGTGGAGCACCGACCCGCAGCAGCGGCACGAGGCCGGCACCCCCAACGTGCTCGGTGTGATCGCCCTGGCCGCGGCCTGCGACACGCTCAGCCAGACTGGCTGGGACAGCCTGGTCGAGGAGGAGGAGCGGCTGCTCGCCCGGCTCCGCGAGGGGCTGTCCGGCATCCCCGGTGTCCGTCAGCTGGGGCTCTGGGATGTACGGCACCCGCGTGTTGGCATCGTGTCTTTCGTCGTAGACGGGTGGAACGCTCAGGAGGTGGCGCTTACTCTGTCCAGTGAGCACGGCATCGGGGTTCGGGACGGGAAGTTCTGCGCGCACCCGCTCGTCACGCGGCTGCTCGGCGAGGCAGGGGGCTGCGCCGAGGGCAGAGGGACCGCGGTACGGGCGAGCATCGGCGTCGGAAGCACCACCGAGCACATCGATCGGCTCGTCACGGCGGTACGCGGACTGACCGGCTGTTGAACCCTTTTGTGCCGGTTCGCCCGTGTAGCGTAGGCGGGTCCGTAGCATTGGGGGGTGGCGAAGGTGGCCGACGCATGGGAGCCCACGTCCGAGGTGGAGAGCCGGATGCGCGATGCGCTGCGCTCCGGCGACCCGGAGGCATATTTCCGGCTGCTGGCGGAGAGCGAGTTGCTCATCCCGGTCACGTCCGGGGTGCTCGACGACGTGCTGGCCAACCACGCCCAGCCCACGTGGCCGACCGCCGACGCCGACGGCCGCACGCACGTGCTCGCCTACACCTCCCCGGAGGCGATGCGGGCGTCCGGACCGGCGAGGTTCCAGCACTTCATGAAGCTGACCTTCGCCGACATCGCGGGCGCCTGGCCGGACACCCGGTGGTGGCTGACCGTCGACGCCGGGCTGCCGATCCAGGCGCAGTTGCCGTCCTGGTTCGTCCGGCAGATAGCCGACGGCGACACCCGTCCGCCGTCCGCCGGGTTGCCGGCCAGGGTACGGGCCGCGGCGCCACCCGTCATCCCGCCGCTCGAACCGCCGCAACCCGCGTTCGTACCCTCGGGTGAGCTGGAGCGGGAGCTTCTCGCGGCCGGTGAACGTGGCGACAACGACGCGTACATCACCACGCTGCTCGGCGCTCAGGTGCTGATCCCGGTGCCGGGCGACACCGACCCGGACCTGCATCCTGGGCGGCCGGGTTTCCCGTGGCGGCCGACCGGCCAGGTGCTGACCGTGTTCACCTCGCCGGAACGTCTCCTTGAGGCCACCGGCGGCACCGAGTTCCTGCGCTTCCCGTTCGCCGCGGTCATCCGCAGCTGGCCGGACGTCTCCTGGACCCTGTCGGTCAATCCGGGCAGCCCGGTCGGCGCCATGCTGCGCGGCGAGGAGCTGCCGGGCCTCGCCGAGTGGGCCGACCAGCGCGCGGCGCTCCGGCTCGCCGAGAACTTCGCCCCGCAGAACGACCTCGAGGAGCGGCTGTTCGACGCGGCCGCCCGGCGCGACCTCGACGTCTTCTTCAAGGTGCTGCTGGCGGGCCAGGTCCTGGTGGCCGCCGACCCGGGGACACCGTGGGGCACCCGTCCGGAGGACACCGACTTCCCGTGGCGGCCGGTCCCGGTGCGCGCCCGGCCCTCGATCGTCGCGTTCACGTCGCTGAAGTGGCTGCACGGGGCGATCGGTGCCACCCGGTTCCTGATCGTGGACGTCCTGGACCTGGTCACCGCGTGGCCGGATCCGGCCTGGACCCTCGTCCTCAACCCGGGTACGCCCGTGGACGCGACCGTGCCCGGCGACCAGGTCCGGGCACTCGCCGGAGCGCCCGACCCGGTCCCCGTGCCCGCCCCTCCGCCTGTTCCTCCGCCTGTTCCTCCGGCGGTCCCGGACGCGGTCGTCCCGCCCGGCTTCGAGCCCGGCAACCGCATCGACCAGGAGCTGTTCGAGGCCGCCGAGGCCGCCGACACCGACTCGTTCCTGCGGGTGCTGTTCGCCGCCAACGTGCTGGTGCCGATCCCGCCTGACGCCCCCCTGGAGGTGCCGCCGACCGAGCCGGACTTCCAGTGGGAGGCGGCGCTGCGCGAACCGTCGTCGGTGCAGGTGTTCACCTCGCTGGTACGGCTCAGGGAGGCGCTGCCGGAGGACGGCTCGGCCCGGTTCGTGTACTGCGACTTCCGTGACCTGATCCAGAACTGGCCGAGGGCCGAGTGGAGCATGCTGCTCAACCCCGGTACCCGGATCGGCGCCTCGCTGGACGGCAACCAGGTGGGAGTGCTGAGTGAGTGGGCGGTACGGGTCGGGCTGATCGACACGGCGGAGCCCACCGTGGTCGCGCCGATGCCCTTCCACGCGCCCGTGCCGCCCTGGCCGCCGGCCGAGCCCGAGCCCGAGCTCCCCACGCTGATGCAGAAGGTGCTGCCGCCCGACCATGTCGCCTGGTATCTGGAGCAGGGGTACGACCGGGTCGGCGGGTTCGTCAACCCGGTGGCCGACACAGTCGGCCTGCTCACCCCCGGCCAGCTCTACGAGGCACTCGGGCTGCTGTACGAGGGGTCGCCGTTCACGCTGGAGGACGAGGGCGTGCATGTCGTGAGCTGGCCCGCGTACTGCGAGGACCTCTACCGGATTCCGTTCGGCGGGCAGGCGGAGGAGGAGCTGGCCGGCTGGGGGGACGCGGGCTGGGTGATCGAGCGGGCGCCGTTCCAGGGCACCGGCTTCGCACCCGGCAGTGCCGGCACCATCCGTGAGCTCAAGATGGACAGTGCCCGGCTACCGTACGGTGCGGAGATGTTCTACGTCGGCCGCGACCGGTCCAGGAGGTTGGTGGCGGCGTACGACCCGGACCTCCTTGTGTGGGTTCGGCCTGAGGAGACGCAGTGATCAGGGACGGATATCTCGCCCGCTGGCGAGGCGGCGAGTACGAGGCCGGTCCGAGTGCGGACGGTGACATCCGGCTCTACCGCACCGAGCCCGCGGAGGACTTCACAGAGGTCCGGCCCGGCCGTTACCTGTGCGTCGTACCGGCCTCCGAGATCGAGTCGCTCCGCTACGTACGGACCGTCTGCACCTGGCAGGGGGCCCGCTTCATCGTCGTCGGCGAGCACGAGACGTGGCTGCGGGTGGAGTACATCGACGGCCGGGGACCCGTCGCCGAGCGCCTCGGCCTCGACCGGATCGATCACGGAGTATGGCAGACCTGGGCGCCCGGGAACGAAGTGGTCGATCTTCACGAGGAGTTCGTCTGAACCCCACCGATGCGCAATCCCCCATCGACGTTGATTTGATGCGCTTCCCGTGGTCGTCTATAACAGACGGGTCTCGGGTGCGGCACACAGTCCGGGACCGAAGGCGAAAAAGACGGAGGTACTGGGGCGTGCGATCCCGATCGGTTCTGATGGGTCTCGGTACCGCGGCGATACTGGCGGCAGGTGCCGCACCACCGGCCTTCGCCGTCGGCACAACCCCGTCCCCCAC
>JAOPYM010000432.1 GCA_025964615.1 Actinomycetes bacterium | reverse complement strand
TGGTGGCGATCTCGGCTGCGGAGAAGCCGAGGACCTCGAAGAGCAGCAGGGCCGCCCGCTGGTTGCCCGGTAGGTGCTGCAGGGCGGCGACGAAGGCGAGTTCGACGGCTTCGCGTTGCTCGTAGCGCGCGCCGGGGGTGGGCGGGCCGTGGGCGAGGCCCGCATCGGGGTAGAGGCCCAGCCAGGCGACGTCGGCTAGTGGGGTGTCGCCGAGTACGGCGCGGTCGCTGGAGGGGCCGAGGTCGACGGGCAGGGCCCGCTTGCCGCGGGTTTCGAGGGTGTCCAGGCAGGTGCGGGTGGCCACGGTGTGGAGCCATGTGCGTAGTGAGCTGCGGCCTTCGAAGTGTGCGAGCCCGCGCCATGCCCGCAGTAGGGCGTCCTGCAGGGCGTCGTCGGCGTCGTGGGTGGAGCCGAGCATGCGGTAGCAGTGGGCGTGCAGTTCCCGGCGCAGTGGCTCGACCAGGCGGGTGAACGCGGCGTCGTCCCCGGCGCGTGCCCGGGCCAGGTCGGGATCCTCGGCTGCCGTGTTCGCGATCCGTGCGGAAAAAACTTCGCTCACAGGCGACGATTGTGCCCCATGGCGGGAGTCTCCCCTTCGACCGAGCTTGACCGCCCAAGGCGGACGTCCGACGGGCAGGGGCAGATCCCCGGCCTCATCATGGTGCGCTCGGCACCGGGATTGTCACCTGATTCCGCCCCCGGGTGACGGTATGAAGACATTGTCCGGAACATGACCACAAAAGCGTCCTTGGCGGACCTATGGTCTGGGACATGTTGCGGACTTCATTGCGGAAAGCCCTCGTCTGTGCAAGCGCCGCCTTGCTACCGGCCGGGGTGACGGTGCTGCCGTCCGTCTCGGCTGCGGCCACGTCGGTGGCCTATGACCCGGCCACCGGCCAGGCCATTGTCAGCATGGCGGAGACGATAGCGGCCGGCCAGAATCCCTGGCCGAACGGCTGCACGCCGAAGGACAGCGTCCACTGCGTACCGTATTCGTGGGGCGCCGGACATAAGCCGACGCCCGGGCCCTCGAACGGAAACTGCGCCGGCTATACCGGCCACCTGCCATGCGTCGCGAAAACGCTCTTCGGGCTGGACTGTTCCGGATTCACCCGCTGGGTCTATTCCCTCGTCTACCACAAGGACGTTCTCGGGACGGTGCCCACAGCCGGCCAGAAGACCAGGCCGCACATGGTGAAGGTCCCGGCCGGCGGGCAGAAGCCGGGAGACCTCGTGTTCTTCCCCGGCCACGTCGGCATCTACATCGGCACGGCCAAGGGCAAGGCCATGATGATCGATGAGCCGCACTCCTATGACAAGCCGGTCAAGCCGTCCACCACCTGGACGCAGGCCTATGCCCGGGTGGAAGGAGTATGGAAGGGCGTCACCGGCTACTACCGTTACGAACCGCCGGGCACGCAGGTCAACGTGGTGGCGGCGAAGGGCGCCGGTTACGGTCCGGTGCTCGGGCCGGACGGGCGGCTCTGGCTGATCGCCTACGGGGCTACGAACGCACGCACACTCATCGAAGCGGTGAACCCGGCCACGCGGGCGATCCAGAAATACACTCCGGGCGGCCTGTCCTCCTCCGGCATCACCCAGTTCTTCAACGCACCGGCCTTCGACCACGACGGCAACCTCTGGCTGATGACCCAGCGCTTCAATGCGAAGGCCGGCACCTATGCCGAGGAACTGGCGCGGTTCACACCGCACACCGGCGCGCTCGTACAGGTCAAGCTCCCTTCGGGGTGCGCGGGCGGTTCCTACGGGGCTTTCGGCACCCCCGATTCGCTGCACCGTGCCTCGGACGGATATGTCTGGCTGGAATGCGGAGACTCCTCCCACGCCACGGTCCTCAAACGGCTGTCTCCGGCCGGCGCGGTGACCGCCACTGCCCTGCCGTTGGCCGCCCAGACCATTCTGGGACCGCTCGCTCCCGGGGCGAACGGGACGATGTGGGCGTCCGTCTTCAACCTCGGGACCGTTGGCGTCGTCGAAGTCGGGACCGGCGGCAAGGAGACCCTCTTCCCCGACCAGAACGGCCTGGGGGCAGCAGCCGCCTCCGGGAACGGTGCCGGCGAGGTCATCGAGGCGGGGACCTGCCCGCGAAGCGTGTCCGCCATCTGCGTCGAGACCGTCGGTGCGGGCGGAGCCAGGACACTGCTCGGCGGCGCGATCCCCGGCACGGTCGTCTTCCTGCCGCCCGCCGTCGCCCGCAATGGCGACGTCTGGGCACTGACCGTCGGAGCCGGCACCAGCTACTACCAGATCACGCCGGCCGGCACCGGGACCGCCCACTCGTTCCAGGTGACCACCAAGAACACCTCCAGCTCGCTCAGGCCGGCCCTCGACGCACCCCCGGTGATCACCGCCGACGGAGCCCTGTGGATCGAAGAGACGAGCCCCGACTGGGGCACCCTCCTGCGCGTCTCCTTCGGCTGACCGCCCGTATCGGTGTCTCGTTCTATCGTCTGGCTGTGAGTCGTGAGGTGATCACGGGGCCTTGGTGTTCGAGCCAGGCTTCGGCCCGGGGCATCCGATCTTTGACGCCGTTGTCCCAGAAACCTTGGAACACCGGATCGACGTCGGCGGCGGCGCGCATGGTGAGGTGGAAGCGCTGGATCATCCGGATTGCCAGTGGCACCAGGTCGTGGCGTTGTTGGTCGGTCATGCCGTAGGCGTCGGCGAACGCCGCGACGCGGTGTGGGATGTCGGCGTCGACGAGAGCTGGTGCGCGGTCTGCGGGGTCGAGCAGGGGCGCCCAGTAGTAGAGGGCGTTGGCGATGTCGTAGATCCTGGTGGTGGGTTTGGCGAGATCGAAGTCGATGAGTGCGGCGGGGAGCCCGTCGCGGAAGACGACGTTGCCGGGGCAGTAGTCACGATGGCTGACCAGCTCGGCGTCTTCGTCAACGTGTGCGATGTGCACCGTCTCGGCACCGGGAATGGCTCCCCAGGTCGCATCGGCAGGCGGCGTCCAGCCCTCTGCGGCGTCGTGCAGACGGCGGATGAGCCGGGCGAGCGCGATGAGGACTTCCTCATCTGCTGTCTCTGCCGGCAGCGGCTCTCGTGGAACATCGCCGGGGACGAAGGAGAGGACTTCCCTGCCTTGCTCGTCGATGCCGAGGGGTTTTGGCGCGGCTGAGAATCCGGCTTGGTGCAGATGCGCGAGGTAGGTCTGGACGGTCGCGGTGAACGGTCTTACTGGTCGGCGGACGGTGTCCCCGATGCGCACGATTCCTTGGGTGACGCCTTCCCCGATCAGTGGAACCTCGGTCTGGTCTTCGCTGCCGCCGCCTGTGTCGGCCACCCGGAACCTCCTCGTTCGGCTCTGAAGGGTACTGGTCAGCACGGTCCAATCAATGAGCCTGAACATGCCGACCGCAGGTTCCGGGGTGACCGCAGCCACGCGAGCGCTGGGCTCGTACGACTCGGCGGCATGCCATGCGGCGGGCAGGCAAACTCCTCTCGCCTGTGCTCGGGGATTGCCCGATGAACGATGGCAGCATGGCTGGCGTGAATGTCAGACGGCTTGCGGCGATCGACATGTACGGCACCCGGGGTACGACGCGCCGTCGGGATCTGAACATGAAGGCGCTCCTCCTCGACACCGCCGCGGACGCGATCGCCGCCGGCGGGGTCGCCATCACCGGTGCGATCATCCTCGCCAAGGCGGGGTGGTACTGGCTGGACCCCACCGTGGCCCTCATCATCGCCGTCGTCGTCGGCTACCACGCCCTTCGCCTGATCCGTAAGGTCGTCGCCGCCCTCAAAGCAGCGAAACGACTGTAACGCCAGCAGACCAGAGCCCTCCGGCCTACTCATCCCCAGCGAACAGTAGGCCGGAAGGCTGTCTCTGGTTCCGCCAGCGAGCGCCTACAGCAGGATCCACCTGTGTGTTCTCGGCCTGGGAGGGAGGTGGACTCGGGAGAGTTCCCGCAGGGCTCGGGCGGCCCCGGTCTGCCTGGCCAGGGCAAGAGCCTGACTGGCCATTTCGGCCGAGCGCTCGCGCTCGTGGGCATCGGAGTACGCATGGGCCATGCGAGCCATGGTGTAGGCGG
>JAOPYM010000413.1 GCA_025964615.1 Actinomycetes bacterium | reverse complement strand
ATTTCGGTACTGGGCGCGGTGGACATCGCACGGGAGTCCGCCGACGTCATCCTGGTCCGCAAGGATCTGCGGGTACTGGAGCAGGCGGTCGCCGAAGGCCGGCGCACTTTCGGCAACGTCATCAAGTACATCAAGATCTCGGTGTCGTCGAACGTCGGCAACGTCATCTCGATGCTGACGGCCGGCGCACTGCTCCCGTTCCTGCCGATGCTCCCGCTGCAGCTACTGGTCCAGAACCTCTTCTTCGACCTGTCCCAACTCTCGCTCGCCTACGACCGGGTCGACCCGTCGGACACGACCGGACCACGCACCTTCGACACCCGCGACCTCGCCCGGTTCGTCGCATGCCTGGGACCGGTCGGCGCGCTGTGCGACGTCGCCACGTTCGGGTTCTTCTGGTGGGTCCTGCACGCACACGGCGGACGGGCCGGTCAGGCCCTGTTCCATGCGGGCTGGTTCGTCGAGAACATGCTCTCCCAGGCCCTGGCGATCTACCTGCTGCGCAGTCGCGGACGCGGCTTTCCCCGGCCGACCTGGCCGGTCCCGCTCGCCGCGATCTCGATCAGCGTGGGCGGAGTGGCGCTCCCCTTCGCACCGATCGCCGGCCGCCTGGGCTTCACCGCGCTTCCACTCGCCGCACTGCCCATCCTGGCCTCCGTCCTGCTCGGCTACTGCGCCATCACACTCGCCGTGCGAACGCTCTACCTGCGCGCATTCCGGCGCTGGCTCTGAACTGGTGCGCTCGGTACTCGCCGTCGGTGAAGGCGCGCTTGCCTCCGGGCCGTCTTGATACTTGTAGAGAACGTTCAGCCCACTGCGACCTGGTGGCGTACGTTGTGCGTACACTTGGTGTGGTGAACAGTGCGAAGGATGAGCGGCTGCATCTGCGACTGGAGCCCGCGCAGAAGGCTCTGCTGGAGGCGGCTAGTTCCGCTTCAGGGAGTACGGTGTCGGCGTTTGTGTTGAAGACCGCGACGGAGGCGGCGGCTGACATTCTGGCCGACCGGCGGGTCTTCGTCCTGGACGAAGCAGGGTGGCAGGCGTTCGATCATGCGCTGGAGCGGCCGACGGCCGAGGTGGCGGGGCTGCGTGAGCTGCTAGCGGCCCCCACGGTCCTGGACCAGCTTGAGCCTGGCCAGGACGGCCGGTGAGCGGCCGGTTCGGCCTGGTCGAGGCGTTGTCCAAGACGCACGCGCTGGCCGGGTTCGACTGCGGCTCGACGGCACAGTCGACGTGGCTGACCGCACACGCGTTGCAGGCGCACCAGTCCGGTTCGTCACGGGTCTATGTCGTCACCGACACCGATGATGAGCGTCATCGTGTGGTCGGCTACTACGCGCTGGCTGCCGGGTCGGTCGCATCAGCCCAGGCGCCACAGCGGCTGGCCCAGGGCGCGGGCCGCTACAACCAGCCGGTGGTCATCCTGACCCGCCTCGGCGTGGACCTGTCCACCCAGGGAGCGGGGCTCGGCCGCGCGCTGGTCGTCGATGCGCTACGCCGGGTCGCCGCCGCCGGGGAGGTGATCGGTGTCCGCGCGGTGCTGATCCACTGCGAGAACGACAACGCCCGTGACTTCTACCTGCGCCTGGCCAAGTTCGACTCCAGCCCCACCGACCCGATGCACCTGTTCCTGTTGATGAAAGACCTACGCAAGGCAATCAGCAGCACGTGACCGTCCCGCCGCGTTCGACAGGTCGTACTGCTCGTTGACGGGCGTTGACGTTCCTCTGGGTTGCCGTCACCGTTGCCGTCAAACACCGCAATCAGACGGTCACCGTATGGAACAGTCTCAGGTAGACCGGTCGGGTCGGCCCCGGCCCGCCGCCCCGACACCACGACCAGCTGCCACTGATCAACCTCAGGACGGGCCGCTCGTTCGCCTGTTGGAGTTGCTCGCTCAGCTCGGGGCGGCCCAGACCAGACCGGCGGCCTCTGCTGCCTCACCGAGCCGTTTGTCGTAGGTGACCAGTGCTTCGAGGTCGGCTGCAAGTTCCAGGGCGGTGGCCAGATGGATGGCGTCGAGGCTTCGGACTGTCGCCGGGTTCATCGCCGCGGCGTTCGCTCGCACGATCGCGTCGATCTCCAGAAGATCCACCCCGGCGAGCACACTCGGCACGTGGACCAGATCTGCGGGGTTGGCCACGCGGACGGCACGAACCAGTTCGACCTCGACGAGCGCGGAGGCGACGAGCGGTGCGTCGGGCCGCTGCGCCAGCCACTGCTCCAGTGCGGCGGTCTCGGTCTCGACGTGAGCGAGTTTTACCAGGGCGCAGGTGTCGAGGTACAGCATCAGTACCGCTCGTCTTCGCGCATGGCGAGCAAGGCAGCACTGGCGCGGTTCTCGGTGTCGACGGTCTCGGTGGCCAAACGACGGCGCACACCGGCGAGCAGGGCGGCACGACCGGTGGTGGCCGGGCGCATGCGGCCCTCGGCGATGAGGCCGGCCCGGACATCCCTATCCGGGTCGACGGGGACGATACGGCCAATGATCTTGCCGCGCTCGGTGATGTCGACGGTCTCCCCCGCCTTGACCAGAGCAAGGCAGCGCGCGGTGTGATGCGAGAGTTCCCTGATGGGAATGACGGTCATGGGCCCACCGTACCACAAAAATGTGTCACGCTAAGGGATAAGGCTGCGGGGTGGTCGCCGCCGTCCCTACGCCGATCTGATCCGGCTTCGTACTGCCGTGGCCTGGACCTGTATGGCGGCACAAGCTGCAGGTCCTCCGCGTGGTCGA
>JAOPYM010000395.1 GCA_025964615.1 Actinomycetes bacterium | reverse complement strand
AGGTCGGCCGCATGCGCGAAGCCGGGGCTACCAACTATGCACACGCCAGCTCCGCGCCCTACGGCCGCACGACGCGCTCCCGCCACCTGTCCCGGCGGTCCCCGACACCGGCAAAAAATCAGGGTATCCACCCCTATGTCCATATTCTGAACTTCTGCTTACGATGCACCCGTGACCGATCTGGATCAGCTACGGCAGCGTTTGCAGGTTCTCCTGGCCGGGAGCGGGTCCGGTGCGGAGGCCAACCGCCTCGTGCTGTCGGAGACGCTGTTCGGCCCCGGCGACCCTCTGGTCAGGGACCTGCTGGGGACGTGGAATGGCGGCCAGCCGCTGGTGGTGCACCAGGCCGTGCTGGCCGCCGCCGGTACCGCCCCGGATGACGTCGTGATGACCGGCACCACCAGTTTCCGTAGTGTGGACGGCGCGCCGGTGACGGTCAGGTTCCGGCCGGTGGCCGGCGGGGTCGCGATCCGGGCCCGGATAGCCCTGCCGGTGACATGGCGGTTCTCGCAGAGCTTCCCCGACCTACCGCTGTCCATCGACTTCCGCGCCCCGCTGACCGCCGCGCCCAGCCCGCTGTTCGACATGCTCACGCTCACCGGCGCGGCCCTCGTGCTGGCCACCCACGACCACGTGGACGAGGAGCTTAAGGCCGCGCTCCCGGCCGGGCTCGGCTTCGTCGCCCAGCTGAAGCTGGTGGGGCTGTTCGGGGTCATCGAGCACACGCTCGGGGGCGGCCGGCAGGATCTGGTGATCGCGGGACCGATCGTGGCCGCACCACCGGTGCCCACCACCCCGCTGCCGCCGCAAGAGCCGGTCGTCCCGGTTCCGAGCGCGGCGCCGCTGCCGGGCATCAACCTGCGCGCCGTCCTTGACACGGAGGTGACGCTCGGCCCGCTCTCCTTGCGGAACACCGCGCTGGTGCTCTACTGCCCGCCGGATGCCGCCTGGCTGGAGCAGTACCCACAGCGGCCACCGATGGTCTTCTACGGCGGGACGCTGCACAGCGGTGACCGGTTCGCCGTCGAGGTGTGGGCGGCGCTGGACCCTGGAGGTCATTCGATCGTCCTCACCGCCCAGCCCGAGGGCGGCCTCGCCGGCATCCGCACCGCGGACCTCGCCGGGCTGCTCGGCGGCGACGAGCTGGCCGGCCAGCTCGGGCCGCAGCTGGGCTCGCTGGGCACGATCACGCTGCAGACGATGTCGCTCAGCCTCTCACCGGAGCCGCCGACCCTGGACAGAGTCTCGGCCACCGTCGCCCTCGACGGGATCCACTGGGCGCCCTTTGGTGACGTGCTGGTGGTCACCGACATCCACGCGATCGTCGCGGCGACCAGCCCGCTGTCTAAGTCCCGGTCCGTCCAGGTGATCCTGGCCGGGCGATTCGCCATCGAGAACACGCAGTTCACGGTCGTGATCACCGTGCCCGACTTCACGATCTCGGTCGACGTAACCGCGCAGCCGACGCTGCCGCTGGCGACCTTCATGCACACCTACCTGCCGGACGTGCCACCCGTCGGCGACCTGACCGTGGACCGCCTGCGGCTGACCGCGCGCCCAGGCGCGTCCTACAACGTCATGGTCGGGCTGGCGCCGCACCCCGCCGCCTGGACGCTGCAGCTCGGACCGCAGACCCTGGAGATCAGCGATGTCACTCTCGCGCTCGGACGGGCCACCGGCACCGGCTTCACCGGCTCCTTCAGCGGCCACCTCGCGCTGGCCGGGGTCGGCCTCGACGTGGGCTTCCAGGTCCCGGGGCCGTTCGCGGTGCGCGCCGACCTGCCCCAGCTGAGCCTGATCACGCTCGTCAACGCGCTCACCGACCAGCCAGTGCAATGGCCACCCGGCTTCGACATCGTTTTGGACCATGCACGGATCCGCATCGAAAAGCGCGGGAGTGACCTCGCGCTCATCCTCGGCGCGCAGGTCGAGGGCTTCGGCAGCCTCGCCGTCGACATCCGGCGGGCCGCTACGCACTGGGGAATGGCCGCCGGATTCGCGCTCCCCACGGGGTGGCGGCTCGGGCAGCTGAGCCAAGAGCTCGCACCGCTGGACCAGGCGTTCCACTTCGACCGGATGGTGCTGGTCATCGCCTCGTTCGACGACCCCGGATTCGAGTTCCCCGACCTGTCCGCGTTCGGCGACCCGACGATCACCAGCCCGCGGATCACGCTACCGGCCGGTGCCGCGCCGGGGGTCAAGGCCGGCCTGAACGCGTTCGCCGAGATGGACCTCGGCAGCGACCGCGGCCTGAAGCTGATCAAGGACAGCCTGCACCTCGACCACGCCACCCTCGACGTCCTGGTGCAGATCGGCATCAACCCGGTGACCGCGCTCGTGTCGGCCGGGATCACCGGTTCGTTCAACGGGAACCTCCAGTTCACCGGCGCGCTGCGGGTACAGCTCGCCGGCGGGTCGCCGTCGGTCGGCCTGCTCGGCAAGGTCGCCCTGACCGCCAACGGCCAGCCGCTGGAATTCACCGCCGAACTGAGCATCACCCCCAACGGCGCGTTGCTGGCAGGCACGATGCCAGACCCGTGGCACGACGCGTTCGGGGTGCACGGACTGGTCCTGTCCGGCCTCGCCCTGCTGGTCGGCATCAGCTGGGAACTGATCCCGGCGATCGGCATCGCCGCGACGATGAGCCTCGGCGACTTCGCCGGATCAGCGGCGCTGCTGTTCGACGGCACCCAGCCGACCCGCAGCCTGCTCGCCGGAAGCATCTCCGACCTGACCTTGAACGATATCGCCAAGACACTGCTCGCCGGTCAGGCCCAGATCCCCGACGAGATCGCGCCCGTCCTCGCCGGCTGCCGGCTGGAAGGAACCCACCTGTTCGACGTGCCCGCGACGCTGGCCGCCGACTTCGACACCGCCGACGTCACACCTGCGATCGCCGCCGCGTTCCTGGCTGCCGGGCAGCTGACCGTGCCCACCGGGGCGGGGGCATTGCTGACCGTCGCCGAACCAGGGCGGCGCTGGCACCTGACCGACCGGACGACGCTGCGGCACTACGGAATCGAACAGCAGGGCGACGTGCTCGCGGTCTCCCGCAACGTCCAGCTCTACCTCGCCCCGGAGCCAACGCTGATCGGCCAGCTGTCGTTCCCGGCGGGCACCCGGCTGACGGCCGGGCTCACCGCGTTCGGGTTCGGCGGGCACGTCGACGTCGACGTGGACCCCAACGCCGGCATCTCGGCGTCGGCGGCGCTGCTCCCCATCGACGCCGGCGTCATCTTCACACTGACCGGGTCCGGCGGCACCGGCGAGCCGCGGTTCTCGCTGGCCACCTACGACGCGCCCGGGGCACCGGTGCGCGGGCCGCACTGCCTCGTCTCGGGCGCGGTGACGATGCTCGGCTTCACCCAGGACATCGACCTGCGGCTGAGCCGGGACGGTTTCTCGCTCACCGTGTCGGCCACGATCTTCAACGTCTTCGGCGCCACCGTCACCGCGAGCCTGCCGCTGCGCAACTTCGCCGCCGCCGAGCTCAGCATCGGCGCGAGCATGCACGACGACTTCCTCACGCTGGTGCGCACCCAGGGGGCGGCCGCGATCCAGAGCGCGGCCGGTGACGCCACCCGCGCGATCGGCGACGCGCAGCGCAACGTCACCGACGCCCAGACGAACGTCACCGCCATCCAGGCCCAGATCGATCCGCAGGTGGCGCAGATCCGCGCGGAGCGCGCGCAAGCCGACACGGCCCTGCGCAACGCGCAGGACACCGTCAACACCATCCAACAGCAGATCGACGCCGAGCAAAACGCGATCAACGGCCTCACCAGCGACCGGGACCAGCTCAAGGGCCAGCTCACGTTCTGGAACGCCGTCTGGATCGGCCCGCAGATCCTCGACAAGGAACGTCAGATCGCCCAGCACCAGCTGACGCTCGCCGGTGAGCAGGCCGCACTCGCGGCGGCACAGGGCACGCTCAACGGCCTGCGGGCCGCGATCAGCACCACACCCGTGGAGGCTGACCCGCGGGTCGCCGGGCTCTACGCCCAACTGGCCGTCGAGCAGGCCGGGCTGACCTCGGCCCAGAACATCCTGGCGCAGACCCAGGCCACCGTCGGTGACCTGGCCTCGGTTGCCACCTGGCTGGCGGACCACGGTCCCGATCACCTACTGGACGTCACCCAAGCCTCGTTCACCGGATCACTCGGCGTGGTCAACGGCGGACAGGTGACCCTCACCCTCTCCTACGTCCTGCTCGCACAGCCCGGCAGCTCCACCATCAGCTTCGACTTCCACGACGTGCAGCACGGCATCGACGCGCTGGTGAACCTGCTCAAGCAACAGGCCGCCGCACTGGCCCCGCGCGGTTGAGGAGAACCATGGACTACAGCGATCTCTATGTGCTCGCCCCGGTCTCGGACTCGGGCCCGAATGACGTCAGCTCCGTGCATGAGTTGGAGCTGCCCGACCTGCTGCGGATCCGTCCAAAGCCGCAGCTCTCCGACTCCTGGAAGCCCGACACCGTGGGCTATTTCGCCCCGTGCCCCTCTGATTCCGCAGCCGAGGAGAATCGTGACTTACACCCACGTACGGTTCGCGTACTACGACACGTACACGGCGGTGCAGTACCAGCTTCCGATCATGAAGGCCAAAAAGCTCACGCAGGACGCCCGCACCGAGATCCGGCTCCGGGCGCGGTACTTCGTCGAGGTCGCCCAGTACGTGGCCGGGAACATCGCCAAGAACCCGGTTCCGGTTCCGGCCAACAGTCGGATACTCACGATCTTCGTGGCCCCAGAGTTCTTCCTCCGCAGTTCGGACGGCCAAAAAGACGGGCCCGGCCACTATCACGCGTTGCACGTGGACGCCGCGCGGGCACTGATCAGGGATGCGCTCGCCAAGGACGGCCGCTTCGACGACTGGCTGCTCGTGCCCGGCACAGCGGTGTTCAGCCTATTCGCGCAGAACAGCTATTCCACGTACGGCCAGCTCAATCCGTTCTGGCTCATCTGGGACGACGCCCACTGCGTCGCCCGGGTGGGTGGGGTGATCCAGGACTGGCACATCATCAAGCAGAACTTCTCCGAGTACGACCAACTCGAACTCAGCCTCAACGCATTTCTCCACAACGCGACCCCGGGAGGGCTCGTCTACCGGCAGATCATGGCGCTGAACGGAGTCGACATCGGACTTGAGATCTGTCTGGACCATTTGATGGGGGCCCTGAAGAATACGGTGCTGTCCAGCAACCCGCCGAGCAACGTCGACGTCCAGTTGCTGGTCTCGTGCGGATCGGGTGTCGAGAGCAAGTGCGTGGCCACCCGGTCCCACGGCTTGGTCCTGGCATGCAACGGCGACGACGGCTTCCCGGCGGGGGCGGCAAACAGGGTCGCTATCTGGCCGAGCGGTCACCCGGCGCAGAATGATGTGCCGACCCTAACACCCCTGGGCGCCACGATCCTCAAGCTGCCAGACTGGCTACAGATCCGGCAAGATTCGAACAAACCCGACCAGGTCGGCTATTACCCCCCGGTGGGGCTGACGCCGCCCCCGCCGCCGCCGGGGGGACCGCCGCTGCCGCAGCCCCCGCCACCGCCGTTGGGCCCGCCGCAGACGTAGCGCCGCCCCGGAGCCGTACCTCCCACTCCGCGATCGGCGAGAAAGGAGCTGGCACCGTACACCTCACCGGTGCGGTCTTCACCATCGACCCCATCGACCCCATCGACAAGCCGGATGGCCCCCACCTGCGGCCGCCCACACAACATGTTCGGGGTCCGCCGGAGCTGGACGATGCCGGGCCGGTGCCTTCGTCGTCGGCGTTGGCGCAGGCCCGCCGCCGGGTCGGGATATCCCCTGATCAGGCTCCTGGCCATGGTCGCCTGTGGCACCCGCACCCTGCTCGGGGTGACGTTCGGGCCGTTTGGGACTGGAGAGACCAGCTACGCGTCTGACCTGTTCGGCTGCCTGCGGCCTGGCATGGTGCTGCTGGCCGACCGGATGTTCGCCGTAAAGGACCTCGTCACCCAGATCGCCGCCACCAGCGCCGACCTGCTGATCCGCTGCAAGAACAGTCGGCGGCTACCTCGGCTGGCGACCTTGGACGACGGGTCGTGGACCTCGTTCCTGGGCGGCGTGCCGATCCGGGTCATCGACGCGGCGATCACTGTCCCCAACAAGACCAACGACTGTCCTCGCGGCCCCGGTGATCACCGGGGCCGCGAGGACAGCCTCAAGAACCGCGCGGAACCAGCACGACAAATAACCCTGCAGCAACGGCGTCAGATTCCTGGCTCTGACCCACTCTCGATGACGTATTCACGAAAGGTCACGCCCGCCCTGCTCGGCTCCTCAGCGATGAGGATCTCGGCCTGGTCCATCAGGCTTCGATGGACCTCCGGCCCCTGCGGTTGATCACCATGAGCGAGGTCTTCATCGAGAGTGGACCAGAGCCAGATTCCTCTGAAGGTCACAGTGCTGGGCGGCCCCACCGCTGGTGCACCCTCCGTGGAACCGGTCGTGCTGGCCCTCCGGCGCGGTCGCCGGGCGAGCTCAGTATCGACCACGGCACCAGTAGAGACCGTGCCCGGCATGGCGCTCGCTCGGGAGGACTTCCACATTGTCCGCACGCTCGTGGACGGTCTGGAGAAGGTCCGGGCCTGGGCCACCGACCAAAGAACGCAAGTTCGGCGCGCTTTGGCCCGCCCGACAACCCCAGCCGCCGCTGACCACTACCCACACGCGGGAAATCCACAACCGGCCCGGGAGCAGCCCGCTCCCGATTTGCTCCCGATTTCGCGCCCAACTACCGCAAACTGAAACCTACAAGACTGCGCTCACACCATCTGACCTGCGTATATAGCTGTGGAGCTATAGGGATTCGAACCCTAGACCTCTTCCATGCCATGGAAGCGCGCTACCAACTGCGCCATAGCCCCGCGCCGGGAGCGGTCCCGGCAACGAGAACAGATACTACCGGCCCATTGGGACACTTGGCACACCGAGAGCGCCGAGGTCGGGGCGGAGCGGACCTGACGGTCGCCGAGGAAACAGGGACCTGTCTCGGCGCGTCATATCGAGCCGCGGGACTCGCGGGTACGGTCCGATTGAGGCCATCACCGAGCGAATGCGGGGACCTGAGATGAGAGGCACGGCGGACTGCAAGACGAACTGCGGATGTTCCATGCCGCCTGGGTAGCGACACGCGGCCCCCGGCCCGGGGTCACTCCCGAGACGGGGGCCGACGATGCCACCTCCACGCAGTCGGTGACGTCCTCGGTGACGTCCAGCCGGCGTACATCGAGCCCGGCCTCGCGGAGGACGCCTGCCTTGTCGGGGCTGCGCAGGGTGGCGACGACCGTGTGGCCGGCCCTGGTCGCGGCGAGCGCGGTCTGCAGGCCGATGCCGGTGGAGGTTCCGGTGATGAGTACGACGCTCACAATCTGACCAGCATCTTCCCGGTGTTGGCACCTCGGAGCATCCCGAGGAAGGCGTCCACGGCGTGGTCGATGCCGTCGACGACGGTCTCCTCGGCACGCAGCGATCCGTCCGCAAGCCAGCCGGCGGCCAGCTGCGCGTACTCCGGCGCCAGGTGCTGGTGGTCTCCGACGATGAAGCCGCGGAGGGTGAGCCGCTTGCCGATGGCGAGGCCGAGGTTGTCCGGTCCTGGTACGGGCCCGGTGGCGTTGTACTGGGCGATCGCGCCGCAGAGGGCGACCCGGCCGTGCAGCCGCAACGCGGAGATCGCAGCACGCAGGTGGTCGCCGCCGACGTTGTCGAAGTAGACGTCGATGCCGTCCGGAGCGGCCTGCGCGAGCTGCGTGTCGAGGGAGCCCTCCCGATAGTCGATGGCGGCGTCGTACCCGAACTCCTCGACCAGCCTGGCGGTCTTGGCCGGGCCCCCTGCGGAGCCGATGACCCTGGAAGCGCCGAGCTTGCGGGCGATCTGACCCGCCACGGTGCCGACCGCCCCGGCCGCGCCGGAGACGAACACGACATCACCGTCCTTGACGGGCGCGACCTCGGTGAGACCGGCGTACGCGGTCAGGCCCGTCATGCCCAGCACGCCGAGGTAGGCCTGGAGCGGGGCGAGCCCGGCGTCCACGACCCGTACCTGACCGGCGTCGACCGTCGCGTACTCCCGCCAGCCCAGCCCGTGCAGCACGGTGTCGCCGACCTTGACCCGGTCGTCGGATGAGGCGACGACGGTGCCGGCGGCGCCGCCGTGCATGGCCTGTCCGAGCTGGAAGGGCGGTGCGTACGACTTGACGTCGTTCATCCGGCCCCGCATGTACGGGTCGACCGAGATCCACTCGTTGCGGACGAGGACCTGGCCCGGCCCCGGATCGGTGACGGGCGCCTCGACGAGGGCGAAGTCGGAGGGCTTCGGCTCTCCGACGGGACGGGCGATCAGATGGACCTCGCGGCCTGCGGACATGACGGTAACCCTCTCTCGGATGTGTGTACACACACAAACTAGCGGATTCGTGTGTGTGCACACAAATCACCTACACTGAGATCATGCCCCCGGAGAAACTCAAGCAAGGCCCCCTGCCGGTCGAGGACCGGGCGTTCTACGGGCTGGTCTGGGCCGGGAACACACTGACCGCCCGGGTCGGCCAGGCGCTGATGCGCCGGCACGACCTCACCCTCTCCTGGTTCGAGGTGCTGCTCTGGCTCTCCGACCAGGACTCCCCCGTCTCGGTGTCCGGCCTCGGTGCCTGCACCATGCTCAGCCGCAGTCAGGTCTCCCGCGTCCTCGACGCCATGCAGGACCGCGGGCTGATCACCCGGACCCCCTCGCCGTCGGACGCCCGCTCGGTCGCGGTGGCCCTCACCCCGGCCGGACGTGAACTGTTCACCGACGCCGACGCCACCCGCCGGGAGTCCCTGGCCGAGGTCTTCACCGGCAGGCTCGGCACCGACGACCTGACGGCCCTCATCCGCGTCTGGCAGAAGCTCAAGGCCACCGGCTGATCATCAGCTGAGCTGTTCGTTGCCGCCCATGTGCTCGGTACCCCATTCGACGATGGGGGTGAGCTTGCGCCAGGCGGACCGTACCCGATCGAGCACCTGGGGACCGTCCCGCATCCACGGGTCGGCGGGCCAGCCCTGATGGGCGTAGAGCGACCGGTGCCGGAGCAGCTCAAGGCGGGGATGGTCCTCCGGCACGCCCCGGGGCCTGGTCTTCAGCATCTCACCGGCGATCTCGAAGCCCTCCGCGCGGAGCGTGCCGACGATCGTGACGAGGGCCTGCCCCGACTTCTCCTCGTCCACCGCGGCCCGGTAGCGGGCGATCTGCTCGCTTGACGGGCCGTACATCCCGCCTGCCACCATCAGCCCGTCGGCGTCGAGCTGGAGATAGCAGCCGCCCGCCGCGTGGGCTCCCTGCTGGGTCTTGTACGGCGACTTGTCCTTGGAGAAGCGGACGTCCCGGTGGATCCGGAAGATCTTCCCGGTGCCGAACTCCGGCTCGAACTCGTCCAGGAGGGCCTGCAGAGGGCCCTTGACGGTCGACTCGTAGGTCGCGCGGTTCGCCTCCCAGTAGGCCTTGGAATTGTCCTCGGCCAGGCCGGCGAAGAACTCGAACGCCTCGTCCGGGAACCCGGTGAACCCCATGGCAGACCTCCTCTGACGTGCCTACGTCCGACCATACGGCCGCCGCAGGACAGAACTCAGGCGCGGGCGACGACCCGGTTGGTCAGGGTGCCGATCTCCTCGATCTCCACCGAGACCTCGTCGCCGACCTCCAGCGGGCCGACGCCCTCGGGAGTGCCGGTCAGGATGATGTCGCCGGGCAGCAGGGTCATCACCTGGCTGACGTACTCGATCAGCGTGGGGATGTCGTGGATCAGCTGTGAGGTGCGCGAGTCCTGCTTGACCTCGCCGTTCACGAGGGTACGGATGCCGAGGTCGGACGGGTCGACGCCGACCTTGATCCAAGGGCCGAGCGGGCAGAAGGTGTCGAAGCCCTTGGCCCGGGTCCACTGGCCGTCCCGCTTCTGCAGGTCGCGGGCGGTCACGTCGTTGGCGCAGGCGTAGCCGAAGATCACGTCCTTGGCGCGGGCCGCGGGGACGTCGCGGCAGAGCCTGCCGATCACCACCGCCAGTTCTCCCTCGAAGTCGACCCGCTGAGAGAGCTTCTGCGGGTAGGCGATGGCCTCGGCGGGCCCGATCACCGAGGTCGACGGCTTGCTGAAGATCAGCGGCTCGGCGGGCGCCTCGGAGCCCATCTCCCTGGCATGCTCGGCGTAGTTCTTGCCGATCGCGATCACCTTGCTGGGCAGCATCGGCGCCAGCAGCCGTACGTCCGCCAGGTCATGCCGTACCCCGGTGAACTGGACGTTTCCGAAGGGATGGGCGGAGATGGCGGCGACCGAGTCGTCCTCGACCACACCGAAGGACACGTCGCCGTCCTTGGCGAACCTCACAATACGCATGCCCAAGAGCGTAGTTGCCGGCGCTCGGCCTCGACGCGCGGCCTTGCCTCAGGACACGGTCTCCAGGGCACGCCGGGCGGCCAGGCGCTGCTGACGGTTGAGCAGATCCGTGATCAGCATGACCTTGTCCGGGCCGGCTCCGGCCCCGGAGGCCCAGCGGCTGGCCTCGGCCAGCAGTTGCTCCGGAGACGCCTTGGCCTTGCCCCCCGGCTGTTCGGCCAGGTGGCCCAGGACGCCGCCGAGCCGCAGTGCCGCCTCGGGGATGCCCGCCTCGGCCGCCTTGCGGAACCAGCGGGCGGCGCGCTCCATGTTCCCCTCGGCCTCCGCCCGTACGCCCAGCTTGTACAGGACCTGTGCCCGCGACCCGGCGGCATGGTCGCCCGGGTACTCCAGGCGGCGCAGTCGGACCGACATTCGGGACTCTCCGGGATAGATGAACGGGGGCGTACAGCCACGGATACACATAGTGGCGATCGTGGGTGGTCTCCGCCACCTGTTTGACAGACTTTTACCGAGAATCTCAGCAGTTGTCCGGCTACCTGCCGCGCGAGAGCAGATCCTGATAGGCGGGATGGCGGTCGATGTAGCGCCTGATGAACGGGCAGAGCGGGACCGTCGTACGGCCGGTGGCCCGCACGTCGTCGAGGGCGCCCTTGGCGAGCGCACTCCCCAGCCCCTGCCCTTCGAAGGCCGGATCCACCTCGGTGTGGGTGAACACGACCTGGTCGCCGTCCAGCTTGTACTCGGCGAAACCCGCCAGGTTCCCGTTCTGGACGACCTCGTAGCGGGTCTGCGCCTCGTTGTTGATGATCTCTGTGGCCATGGTGATGCTAATGCCCACTGGACGGCGAAGATTCCCGGCAGTCAGCGGGCGTCGTAGCCGGCCCGGAGCAGGCAGTAGGTCACGGCGTCCACGAGGGCCTCCCAGGAGGCGGCGATGACGTTCTCCGCGACCCCCACGGTCCCCCACTCCGCCCGGCCGTCACTCGACTCGATCAGCACCCGGGTGCTCGCCCCGGTGCCGTGCGAACCTTCCAGGATCCGGACCTTGTAGTCGACCAGCTGGAGCTTGGCCAGCTCCGGGTACAGCCGCTCCAGGGCGATGCGCAGCGCGGTGTCCAGCGCGTTGACCGGCCCGTTGCCCTCGCCGGTGGCGACGATGCGCTCGCCCTTGGCCTGCAGCTTCACGGTCGCCTCGGCGGCCATCGACCCGTCGGGACGCCGCTCCACGATCGTCCGCCACGACTCGACCTGGAAGTAGCTGGTGGCCTCGCCGAACAGCTCGCCGCGCAGCAGCAGCTCGAACGAGGCGTCGGCGGCCTCGAAGGTGTACCCCTCGGCCTCCAGGGCCTTCACCCGGGCCACCACCTCGCCCGCCTTCTCACCGGACAGGTCGTAGCCGAGCTCCTTGCCCTTCAGCTCGACCGACGCGCGGCCGGACATGCTGGAGACCAGCATCCGCATGTCGTTCCCCACCGCGACCGGGTCGATGTGCTGGTAGAGCCCCGGGTCCACCTTGACCGCCGAGGCGTGCAGGCCGGCCTTGTGGGCGAACGCGGACACCCCCACATAGGGCTGCTGCGAGCTGGGTGTGATGTTGGTCACTTCGGAGACGGCGTGTGCGATCCGGGTCATCTCCGCAAGGCGCACGCCCAGGTCGTACCCCCGCTTGAGCTGGAGGTTGCCGACGACGGTGAACAGGTTGGCGTTGCCGCTGCGCTCGCCGTACCCGTTGGCGCAGCCCTGCACGTGGGTGGCCCCGGCCCTGACGGCGGCCAGCGTGTTGGCGACGGCGCAGCCGGAGTCGTCATGGCAGTGGATGCCGACCCGGGCGCCGAACTCGACCACCTCGTGGACGACGTCCGCGAGCTCGTCCGGCAGCATCCCGCCGTTGGTGTCGCAGAGCGCGACGACGGACGCGCCGGCCTCCACGGCGGTCCGTACGACCTCCAGGGCGTAGGCGCGGTTGGCCTTGTAGCCGTCGAAGAAGTGCTCCGCGTCGAGAAAGACCCGCTGTCCCTCGCCGTGCAGGTGGGAGAC
>JAOPYM010000378.1 GCA_025964615.1 Actinomycetes bacterium | reverse complement strand
TTGTCGAGCGTCTTCAGCCACAGGTTGCGGCGGCCGTCATGGCGGTCGGCCTGGGCGATGGACCAGCGGGTGAGCTGGATCGCTCCGTACCGCACGGGCTCGGGCGGGAACGGCAGCGGCTTGGTCCTGACCATCTTCACCCGGGTCCGCTCTGTCTGGCCGCCGGACAGCAGGTCGAGCATCACGTTGGCGCCGAACCGGGTGGCGCCGACCCCGAGACCGGTGTACCCGGCGGCGTAGGAGAGCTTGCCGCCGAAGCCGGTGCCGTAGAACGCGCTGAACCTGCTGCAGGTGTCGATCACCCCGCCCCACGTGTGCGAGAACCGCACCCCGTCCAGCTGCGGGAAGGTCTCGAAGAAGTGCGAGGCCAGCAGCTTGAACGTCTCCGGGCGGCGCTCCAGCTCCGCGCCGATCCCGTTCCCGTAGTGGTAGATGGCGTCGTACCCGCCCCACAGGATCCGGTTGTCGGCGGTCAGCCGGTAGTAGTGGAACTGGTTGGCCGAGTCCCCGATGCCCTGCCGGTTCTTCCAGCCGATCTCCCCGAGCTGCTCGGCCGACAGCGGCTCGGTCATCAGTGCGTAGTCGTAGACCGGGATCAGGTAGTGCTTGAGCCGCCTGAGCAGCGGCGCGAAGATCCCGGTGCCGAGTGCGACCTTGGCGGCGGTGATCTCGCCGTACGGCGTCGTGAGCCGCATCCGGGACTTCTCGTCGTGCAGCGCGGTGACAGGGGTCCGCTCGAAGATCCGTACTCCCGCCGAGAGGCAGGCGTCGCGCAGCCCCCAGGCCAGCTTGGCCGGGTGCACCATCGCGGCTCCCCGCCGGTCCCAGACGGCCGCAAGATAGGTCGGCGAGGCCACCTCGGCCCGTACCTGCGAGGCGTCGAGCAGGGTGAGGTCCAGACCGAGCGCGGCGGCGTGCGCGACCTCTTGGGCCATGCCCTCGGCCTGCCACTGCGCCGTCGCCACATGCATCTCGCCAGTGCGCTCGAAGTCGCACTCGATGCCGTACCCGGCGACCGTGGCCTCGATCTCGTCGAGGTTCTCGTGGCCGAGCCGCTCCAGTTCCTTGATCTCGCCGGGCCAGCGCTCCAGGCCGTTGCCGAGACCATGGGTGATGCTGGCGGCGCAGAACCCCCCGTTGCGGCCGGACGCGGCCCCGCCGATCCGGTCCGCCTCGACCAGCACGACGTCCAGCGCGGGATCGCGCTCCTTGGCCATCAAGGCGGTCCACAGACCGCTGTACCCGCCGCCGACCACCGCGAGGTCACAGGTGATGGGCCCGACGAGGGAGGCGACCGGTTCGGGCCGCCGCTCGTTTCCGGGCGCGGAGGTGTCCAGCCAGTACGGAGACGGCTCTGCCTCGGCGAGAGCCTTCAGGACGTTCACATTATCGAATCTCCCCTGAAACCCCCCGTGACCATGCGCGCCGGAAGGGCCCACATGGTCACGGAGGGTCGATGGTCGTCGGTCAGGCGTCCCGGCGGCGGGACGCCAGGGCGTTGATGGCCGCGAGCAGCAGGCCACCGACGAAGATGAACGTGCCCATCACGTTCACCTGTGCGGGGATGCCGCCCCTGCCCTGCAGACCGTAGATGTCCACCGGGAAGGTCGTGACAGTACCCGCCGTGAAGTTGGTGACGACGAAGTCGTCGATGGAGATGGCGAAGGACAGCAGCGCGCCGGCCGTCACCCCCGGCATGATCATCGGCAGGGTGACCAGCCGGAAGGTGGTCCAGCCGCCCGCCCCGAGGTCCTTGGCCGCCTCCTCGACGGAGCGGTCCAGGGTGAGGACCCGGGACCGTACCGTCACCGCCACGAAGGACAGCGAGAACATCACGTGCGCGATGATGATCGTGACGTAGCCGAGCGGGAAGCCGAGCTGGACGAAGAAGGCCAGCAGCGACATGCCCATCACGATCTCGGGAGACGAGATCGCGGCGAACTGCACCAGGTTGGTGAAGCCCTGGCCCTTGAAGCGGTACCGCCCGAGCGCCAGGCCGATCAACGTGCCCAGTGCGGTGGCCAGGACCGTCGAGATCACAGCGATGATCAGCGACGCCTTCATGGCGTTGTTGACCTCCGGGAGCGCGAAGGCGTGCTGGTACCACTTGAGCGTGAAGCCGTGCCACTGGGTGTTGTACTTGCCGTGGTAGTCGTTGAACCCGAAGAGGATCATGACCCCGATGGGCAGGCACAGCCAGATGATCACCGCCCAGGTGTAGCCGAACAGCAGCCGGTCGCCCAGCTTGCCCCTCGGCTTCTGGGCCTTGACGGGGGCCTGCGGAGTGAGAGTGCTCATCGCGCCGCCGCCTCCAATACGTCCTCGGTGCCCAGTGCGCGGGCGTACAGGAAGATACCGACCAGCAGCCCGCCCATCAGCACCGTGGACAGCGCCGTCGCGGTCGGATAGTCCCGCACGTGCAGCGCCTGGTCCTGGATGATGCTGCCGATCATGGTGTTGTTCGGGCCGCCCAGGATCTCGGCGTTGACGTAGTCGGACGCCGCCGGCACGAAGTTCATGATGACCCCTGCGAACACGCCGGGCAGTGAGAGCGGGAAGATCACCTTCGTGAAGGTCGCGATCCGGCCCGCGTACAGGTCCGACGACGCCTCCACCACCCGCGGATCGACGCGCTCAAGCGCCACATAGAGCGGCAGCACGATGAACGGCAGGTAGTTGTAGGTCAGGCCGAGGACCACCGCGACGGTCGTCTGCAGGATGTGGAAGTCCTGCGAGACCAGGCCCATGCTCTTCAGCGGGCTGAGCAGCAGGCCGTTGTCCGACAGGAAGAACTGCCAGGAGATGGTCCGCAGCACGAACGACACGAAGAACGGCAGGAGCACCAGGAACAGGTAGGTCGACTTGCGCTTCCCGCCCTTGAAGGCGATCCAGTACGCGATGGGGTACGACAGCGCGATGCCGAGGATGGTCGCCGCCGCGCCGTACTCCAGCGACCGCAGGAACTGCGGCCAGTACGTCGAGAGTGCGTCGGTGTAGTTCTGGAAGTGCCAGGTGAGCTGGTACCCGTCGGCCTCGTTCCCCGTCATGAGGGAGAACGAGAGCATCGTCACCGTCGGGATGATGAAGAAGATCGCCAGCCACAGCCCACCGGGCAGGATCAGAAAATAGGGCGCCAGTTTGGCGCGGAGTCGCTGCACGGCTCAGCCCGAGGAGATCGGGAGGAAGAGGTCCTGGTAGATCTTCTCCGCACCCGGGTTCGGCAGGTTCACGTAGTGCCGCAGGTTCGCCAGCTCCGCGTCGGTCGGGAAGACCAGCGGGCTGCTCGCCATCGTGGTGAAGGTCGCGGCGTCGCTCTTGGACGCGGTCTGGGCGTCCTTGAGGAGCTGGGCCTTGACCGCCGGCACCGACGGCACGTAGTTGATCTCCTCGGTCAGCATCGCGGCGATGTCGATCCGGTAGAAGAAGTCGATCAGCTTGAGGGCGTCCACCGGGTTGGGGGCCGTCTTCGGGATCATCATGTTGTCGGTCCAGATGGTGCCGCCCTCGGAGGGCACCACGAACTGCAGGTTGGATCCGTTGGACAGGTTCTCCTGGAAGATGTCACCCGACCAGGCCATGGTGATCCACAGGTCGCCGTTGGACAGCGACTTGGTGTAGTTCTGGTCGACGTACTGCCGGACGATCGGCTTCTGCGCCTGCAGGGTCGCCGCGGCCTTCTTCCAGTCCGCCTCGGTGGAGGTCTCCGGGTTGACCCCGTTGAGCAGCATGCCGAAGTTGCCCAGTTCCTGGGTGTCCTTCATCATGCCGATCTTGCCCTTGTACTTCGGGTCGAAGAGCTGCTTGATGCTGGTGATCGGCTCCTTGACGTACTTCGGGTTGTACCCGATGCCGGTGTAGCCGGTGGCGTAGGGGACGCTGAAGACGTTGCCCTTGTCGAACGACTCGTTCTTGAAGGCCGCTCCGGCGTTCGCCTCGAAGTTCGTCAGCATCTTGTGGTCGAGCGGCGCGAGGTAGCCGAACTGGACCAGCTTGTTGAGCTCGATGCCGTCGGTGACGACCATGAGGTCGTAGCCGATGGGCTGGCCGGCCGCCAGCTGCGGCTGGATCTTGCCGTACCAGGTCGGGTCGTCGGTGATGACCTCTTTGTAGTTCACCGTGATGCCGGTCTCGCTGGTGAACTTCTTCAGCGGCGAGTGGTTGGCGTCCATGTACGACGCCCAGTTCGCGAAGTCCACGTGGCCGTTCTGCTTCTTGCCTGCCCAGAACTTGGCCACGTCGTCGGCCTTCGCCGGGGACACCTTCGCGCCCTTGACGCCGCATGCGGCCAGAGCGGCGCCCGCGCCGACCAGACCGGCCGCGCGCAGGAAGGAACGCCGGTCCTGGGTGATGCCACGCAGGAAGGCCGGGTCGAACTCATTCATGATGGTGCTCCGATCGCGTAGGAGTGCCGCGGTTCCCACGACAGCCAGATGCTGTCCCCCCGGACCGCAAGGTCGTCGGCTGATGTTGCGTTCTGGGTGAACACCACAACGTCGGCTCCACTGGAGGTCCTGACGTTGTAGTTGGTGGACGTACCGAGATAGACGACCTCGGTCACCGTCCCCCGTACCGCACAGTCGGTGCCGTGCGGAGCATTGGCGGAGAGTTCCATCTTCTCCGGGCGTACGGTCAGCTCCACTTCGCTGCCCGCGATCACCTGGCCGTTCTGGACGGCGACGAGGACGCGCTCCTCCGGCCCGTACGCGATCACCGCGTGCCCGTCGATGACTTCGCTGACGGTGCCGGACAGCAGGTTCGAGGTGCCGATGAACCCGGCCACGAACTTGGTGGCGGGCCGCTCGTAGATCTCCCGTGGGGTACCGAGCTGCTCGACCACGCCGTTGCTCATGACGGCGATCCGGTCGGACATCGTGAGCGCCTCACCCTGGTCGTGGGTGACGAACACGAAGGTGATGCCGACCTCGCGCTGGATGCGCTTCAGCTCCACCTGCATGGCCTGGCGCAGCTTGAGATCGAGCGCGGCCAGCGGCTCGTCGAGCAGCAGCGCGCGCGGCTTGTTGACCAGCGCACGGGCCAGCGCGACGCGCTGCTGCTGCCCGCCGGACAGCTCCTTGGGCTTGCGCTTCTCCCGGCCCCCGAGGTCGACGATGTCGAGCATCTCGCCGACCCTGCGGGTCACCTCGTCCTTGGCGATGCCCTTGCGGTTGAGGCCGAAGGCGATGTTCTCGAACACGCTCATGTGCGGGAACAGGGCATACGACTGGAACACCATGTTCACATCACGCTTGTTCGGCGGAACGCCGGTGACGTTGTTGCCGTGCAGATAGACCTCACCTGCGGTCGGCTCGTCGAAGCCGGCGATCATCCGCATGGTCGTCGTCTTGCCACAACCTGAGGGGCCGAGCATCGAGAAGAACTCGCCCTCGGCGATCTTCATGTCGACACCCTTGACCGCCTGGACGATCTCGCCGTGCGAGGTGAACGACTTGACGATGCCGACCAGCTCGATAGCGGGGAGCGTATCCGTCATTACCACTTGTCCTAACCGGGGGGAATATCGGCCGCTACTCGCCGATGTAGTGCATGACGTGCTTGATGCGGGTGTAGTCCTCGAGCCCGTACATGGACAGGTCCTTGCCGTAGCCCGAGTGCTTGAAGCCGCCGTGCGGCATCTCCGACACGAACGGGATGTGGGTGTTGACCCAGACCGCGCCGAAGTCGAGGCGCTTGGTCATCCGCATCGCGCGCTTGTGGTCCTTGGTCCACACGCTGGAGGACAGGCCGTACTGGACACCGTTGGCCCACGCCACGGCCTGGTCCTCGTCGGTGAACGTCTGGACCGTGATGACCGGGCCGAAGATCTCGTTCTGGATCATCTCATCGTTCTGCTGGAGCCCGCTGACCACGGTGGGCGCGTAGAAGTAGCCCCGGTCGCCGACCTGCTCGCCACCGGTCTGCACGGTCGCGTGGTCGGGGGTACGGGCCAGGAAGCCGGAGACGCGCTCCAGCTGTCCGGCATTGTTCACCGGGCCGAAGTAGGCGTCCGGGTCACTCGGCGCGCCGACCTTGGTCTCGCGGGCCGCCTCGGTGAGCGCCGCGGTGAAGTCCGCCGCGAGCCGCTCGTGGACGAGCACCCGGGTGGCCGCGGTGCAGTCCTGACCGGCGTTGAAGAAACCGGCACCGGCGATGCCCGCCGCGGCGGCCTCGAGGTCAGCGTCGTCGAAGACCACGACCGGCGCCTTGCCACCCAGCTCCAGGTGGACCTTCTTGAGGTCACGCGCGGCGCTGGCGGCGACCTCCATGCCGGCCCGGACCGAACCGGTGATGGAGACCATCTGCGGGGTCTTGTGCTCGACCAGCGCCCGGCCGGTGTCGCGGTCACCGCAGATGACGTTGAAGACGCCCGGCGGCAGGAACTCGGCGGCGATCTCGGCGAGCAGCAGGGTGCTCGCCGGGGTGGTGTCGCTCGGCTTCAGCACGATGGTGTTGCCGGCGGCGATCGCCGGGGCGAACTTCCAGACCGCCATCATCATCGGGTAGTTCCACGGCGTCACCTGGGCGCAGACCCCGATCGGCTCGCGCCGGATGGTCGAGGTGTGGTCGGTCATGTACTCGCCCGACGAGCGGCCCTCAAGGATGCGGGCCGCGCCGGCGAAGAAACGGATGTTGTCCACCATCGGGGGGACTTCCTCGTCCGCCGTCAGCTGGAGGGGCTTGCCGGTGTTGCGGCTCTCGACCGCGACGATCTCCTCGCCCCGGGCCTCGATCGCGTCCGCCAGCTTCAGCAGCGCGAGGCTGCGGTCCTTGGGGGTGGCGTCGCGCCAGGCCGGGAAGGCCCCCTCGGCGGCGCGGAATGCCGCGTCCACGTCCTCGCTGCCCGACACCGGCGCCTGGAGGTAGACCTCACCGGTGCTCGGGTCGATGACGTCGGAGGTCCGACCGTCCTTGGCATCGACGTACTGACCGCCGATGAAGTTGCGCAGAGTGGTCATCTTCGACCTCCAGTTGCCGTACCGATGCCGGATTGTGTCCTATGTCGCACTGACCTTGGCAGAGCATAACCTGCTTGACAAGTGATTCCGTTGTTACGATCCCGCTTCGCGACGGAATCCCTTGACATGTGCTCCACAGCTGACACTATGTCGCAGCGAGGAGGCGATGATGACCGACGACCCCCCTGAGTCCGCCGCACGGCACCGGAACCGCCATGGAGGAGGGCATTTGGACGATCTCTCCAAGCAGATCATCGAGCAGCTCCAGGAGGACGGCAGGCGCTCGTACGCCGCGATCGGCAAGGCCGTGGGCCTGTCCGAGGCCGCGGTGCGACAACGTGTACAGAAGCTCCTCGACACCGGCGTGATGCAGATCGTCGGGGTCACCGACCCCCTCATGCTCGGGTTCTCCCGCCAGGCGATGATCGCCATCAAGTGCGAGGGCGATCTGGATCAAGTGGCCGACCACCTCGCCGCGATGGAGGAGATCGACTACGTGGTGATCACCGCGGGTTCGTTCGACATCCTCGTCGAACTCGTGTGCGAGAGCGATGACCAGATGCTCGAGATGCTGAACCGGGTCCGGGCCGTACCGACCGTGACCAGCACCGAGAGCTTCGTCTATCTCAAGCTGCGCAAGCAGACCTACTCCTGGGGGACCCGATGACCACCTCGCCACTGTGGCTGCACTTCACCCGCATGTCCGACACCGACGTACCCGTGATCACCCGGGGTTCCGGGCCGTACGTCTTCGACTCCAACGGCAAGCGCTACCTGGACGGCCTGTCCGGTCTGTTCGTCTCCCAGGTCGGCCACGGCCGTGCCGAACTGGCGGAGGCCGCCGCCAAGCAGGCCCGCGAGCTGGCCTACTTCCCGCTCTGGTCCTACGCCCACCCGAACGCGATCGAACTTGCCGAGCGGCTGGCCACCCTGGCCCCGGGCGACCTGAACCGGGTCTTCTTCACCACCAGCGGCTCCGAGGCCGTCGAGTCCGCCTGGAAGCTGGCCCGCAGCTACTTCAAGCTGACCGGCTCGCCAGAGCGCTTCAAGGTGATCAGCCGGGACATCGCCTACCACGGCACCACCATGGGCGCGCTGTCGATCACCGGGCTGCCGGGGATCAAGCATCCCTTCGAGCCGCTGGTACCGGGGTCCGTCCGGGTACCGAACACCAACTTCTACCGGGCGCCGCTGTTCGGCGACTCGGTGGAGGGCTTCGGCGAGTGGGCGGCCGACGAGATCGAGCGGGCCATCCTGCGGGAGGGCCCCGAGTCCGTCGCGGCGGTGTTCCTGGAGCCCGTACAGAACTCCGGCGGCTGCTTCCCGCCGCCTCCCGGGTACTTCCAGCGGGTCCGCGCCATCTGCGACAAGTACGGTGTGCTGCTGGTCTCCGACGAGGTCATCTGCGCGTTCGGGCGGCTCGGGCACTACTTCGGCTCCCAGAAGTACGGCTACCAGCCCGACATCATCACGTTCGCCAAGGGCGTGACCTCCGGGTACTCACCGCTCGGCGGAATGATGGTCAGCGACCGGCTGATGGAGCCGTTCAGCAAGGGCGACGCGACGTTCCTGCACGGCGTCACCTTCGCCGGGCATCCCGTCTCCGCGGCGGTGGCCCTGGCCAACCTCGACGTGTTCGAGAAGGAGGACCTCCTCGGCAACGTGCAGCGTAACGAGGCCGGCTTCCGCACCACCCTGGAGAAGCTGCTCGACCTGCCGATCGTCGGCGATGTCCGCGGCGACGGGTACTTCTACGGGATCGAGCTGGTCAAGGACAAGGTCACCAAGGAGACCTTCAGCGACGACGAGGCGGAGCGGCTGCTGCGCGGTTTCCTGTCGCCCAAGCTGTTCGAGGCTGGGCTCTACTGCCGCGCCGACGACCGCGGCGACCCCGTCATCCAGCTGGCCCCGCCGCTCATCTGCACGCAGGAGCACTTCGACGAGATCGAGCAGATCCTGCGCTCCGTGCTGACCGAGGCCTGGGCGCACCTGTGACCCTGCCGGACCTTTCGAACACCGAACGGACCAGGCACCGGCGGATTCGCGAGCAGGGCCGCACCGATCGCGGCGACCTGTTCGAGGTGCTGTCGGCCGGGTTCGTCTGCCATCTGGGCGTGGTCGTCGACGGCGCCCCGATGGTGGTTCCCACGGTGTACGGGTACGACGAGTCGTCGCTGTTCTTCCACGGCTCCGTCGCCAGCCGCAGCCTGACGCAGCCCGCCTCGGAGGTCTGCGTCACGGTCACCCACGTGGACGGGCTGGTGCTGTCGCGTTCGGTGTTCGAGCACGGCGTGAACTACCGGAGCGCGATGATCTACGGCCGCCCCCAGGTGCTCACCGGCGACGCGCTCCTTGCGGGTCTGCGGGTCCTCACCGAGCACTGCGCCCCAGGCCAGTGGGACTACGCGCGCCGCCCCAGCCGCAAGGAGCTGGCCGCGACGACCCTGCTGGCCCTCCCCCTCGCCGAGGCCTCCGTCAAGGTCCGCTCCGGCCCCCCCACCGACGCCGCCGAAGGCGACGACCTCCTCCCCGACGGCACCCCCCGCTGGGCCGGAGTCCGCCCCCTCACCCCCCTCTGGTCCCCCCTGGAACCCGACCCCGCCCTCCCCCCCTCCACCCCCATCCCCCCGCACCTTCTTCTCCGTTGAGTCGTGGCGTTTCCCGCACCGAAGCGGGTAACGGT
>JAOPYM010000350.1 GCA_025964615.1 Actinomycetes bacterium | reverse complement strand
CACCTGTAGTCCCGAGCGGATTCGAACCGCCGTTACCGCCTTGAGAGGGCGACGTCCTAGGCCACTAGACGACGGGACCGTGTTCTTCAGTTTTCCCTTGCGGTCTCCCACTCGGGCGACGCCCAGCCTACCGGACGTTCTCCCCGGCTTCGAATCGATTCTCGCGAACCGTCTCCGGACAGGAGAAAATGGTCGAACCGACCTTCATCGGGCCGACCAAGCTGGGGTACCAGGACTCGAACCTAGAACAACTGAACCAGAATCAGTCGTGTTGCCGATTACACCATACCCCATAGGCGTTTACGGCCCCTGCGGGCCGCTCGCACTTTCGGAAGCCTACCGGACTAAGGGACCCTGCACCAAAACGATTCGGAGCACAGCCCAGGCCGAAGCCCTGGGAGCCGGTCAGTGCTGCTGGTCGTGCAGCATCAGGAGGGTGTACGCGGCCACCGTCGAATCGTCGGTGATGGCGCCGTCGCGGATCATCTGCCGGAACTCGGCCCGGGTGACGAAGCGCTGGCACATGTCCTGTTCCTCGGGCTCCCGGTCGGGTTCGCCCTGCTCCAGGTCCTCGGCTAGGAAGGCGTGAAAGCCCTGGCGGATGGTGCCGTGCGCGCTGTTCAGGAAACCGAGCGGGGTCATCGTGGCCGCCCGCAGACCCGTCTCCTGGGCCAGTTCCAGGCGCGCGAGCTCTTCCGGGCTGCCGTCCTCGTCGGCGGGGAATGCGCCCTGCGGGAAGCTCCAGCTGCGCCGTCCGACCGGGTACCGGTACTCCTCGACCAGATGGAACCCGTCGCGTTCGGCCGGGATGACCAGTGCGAAGTCCGGCTTGTCGATCACCGCGTAGATGCCGCGGACCCCGTCCAGGCGTTCGATCTCGTCCTCCCGCAGGGACATCCATTGGTTGCGGTAGACCAGACGGCTGGACACCTGCCGGATTGCCTGCTCATCATTCATGTCACGGCTCCCAGTGCGCGCTCGAACGCCGCGTGGACGTCCGTGGTGAACAGCACGAACCGTACCTCCATCACCTGGGTGGGCGTCGCGGCGACCGTGCTCACGGCGATCTGGGCGGCACTGTCCAGCGGCCATCCGAAGATCCCCGCGGAGACCGCGGGGAACGCGACGCTCCGGGCCCCGAGTTCGTCGGCGACCCGCAGGGACTCGCGGTAGCAGGAGGCCAGCAGCTCCGAACGGTCCTGCGCCGCCGAGTAGACCGGGCCGACGGTGTGGATCACCCAGCGGGCGGGCAGCTCCCCCGCCGTGGTCGCCACCGCCTGCCCGGTCGGCAGTCCCTTGCCGTACTGCGAGGCACGCAACCGCCGGCAGTCGTCCAGGATGGCCTTGCCGCCACGCCGGTGGATGGCCCCGTCGACCCCGCTGCCGCCGAGGAGCGAGGAGTTCGCCGCGTTGACCACGGCGTCCACGGACGCCTCGGTGATGTCGCCCTGTACGAGCATGATCTTCATGACGGTTGATCTTTCACGATCGCCAGCCCCTTCGCACTCAGGCCGAGCGATACCGGCGGCGTGCGCCTTACGTGGGGGGTCGCGCGGGTCTGAGTGGCGGGGAGGCCGGGTTGCTGCGGGTCAGAACAGGCGGCGGCGGGTCCACCAGAAGCAGGACCCGGCCAGGGCGAGGGCGAGGACAAGGAAGATCGCGGTCTCGTACCACTGGAAGGCCCAGAAGCGGCCGGCCGGCTGGTAGGCCACCTGTTGCTGGTAGCCGAGCTGACTGATCTTGGTGAAGCACGCCTGGGAGAATGGCGGCCGGGGCGGCGCCGCCGGCACGCAGGGCCCTGTGGACAGGGACACGGGCACGCCGCTGACCACATGGCCGGCCGCGTTGATGGTCTGGTTGGAGATGATCCAGGCGCCAGGCTCGCTCACGCCCACGGTCACGTGCACAGGGCGGCCAGGGGATATCAAAAAGCCGTTGACGTTCGTTGCTGTGATCGTGGTGGTGAGGCGGACGGGTGGTATGAGGTGGGGCCGGATCGCGAGGGGCATGGCGATCTGGACGACGGCGAAGACGGTGAGGGTGATGGCCATGGCGGGCAGGGTGCGGCGGATGAGGATCCCGACGGTGACGCCGAGGGTGAAGGCGAAGGCCGCATAGCCGAGGGGGGCGATGCCGCGTGCGTCGAACAGCAGGGGTGAAAGCCGCGGGAACCGGTCGGCGGCGGCTGTGTCGATGGGGCTGGACCACCAGGTCACCGCGAGGCTGGCCAGCCCGGCGGCGGCTGTGGCGGCCAGGCCGATGAGGCCGAGTTTGGTGGCCAGCCAGCGGGTGCGGGTGACGCTCTGATTCCACACCAGCCGGTGCGTGCCTGCCTCGAGCTCGCGGGTGATCAGGGGTGCCCCCCAGAAGAGCCCGATGACGGCGGGTACGAACATCACGATGGCGACGAGCCCGAAGTAGAGGGTCTGGTGGTCGTTGAAGAACTGGTCGACGAACGTCGAGCAGCCGCCGTGGGCGGTGCAGGCGGCGATGCCGGCGGCGTAGTCGTGGGCCAGGCTCGGGCCGGTGACGGCCAGGACGACGGCGAGGGCGGCGAGGGCGGCGAACACCGTCGCGGCCTGGGTGCGGAACTGGCGCCAGGTCAGCCAGATCATTTGTGTACCTCCAGTACGGGCCGGTGGCCGCGTGTGGTGTCGGCGGACTGGCTCAGGTAGGCCAGGATCAGGTCTTCCAGGCTGACCTGGCTGATCGTCCAGGCGGGGTCGTGGATCGGGGCCTCGGTGCGGACCAGGAGGGTGGTCTGCCGGCCGGTGTGACTGGCCGAGATGACGTGCTGGTCTGCGGGGAGGGTGGCGGGGTCGCGGCGGGCTCCGGTGAGCAGGTGGTGGGTGGCCAGCAGCTCCTCGACCTCTCCTGCCACCTGTACGCGGGAGTCGACGAGCACGATGAGGTAGTCGCAGACCCGTTCCAGATCGGCCACCAGGTGGGAGGACAGCACGACGCTGAGTTCGTGCTCGGCGGCGGCCTCCATCAGGCTTTGCAGGAATTCGCGGCGGGCGAGCGGGTCGAGTGCGGCGACCGGCTCGTCCAGGATCAGCAGCTCGGGCCGTTTGGCGATGCCCAGTGTGAGGGCGAGCTGGGCGCGCTGGCCGCCTGAGAGCTTCCCGGCCCGCCGGGCGGGGTCCAGGCCGAGCCGTTCGATGCGGTCGCTTGCAAGGGCGGCGTCCCAGCCCGGGTTGAGCCGGGCGCCCAGCCGCAGGTGGTCGGCGACGCTCAACCCTGCGTAGGTGGGGGTCTCCTGGGCGACGAAGCCGACCTTGGCGAGCTGTGCCGGGCCGCCCGCGGGGCGCCCGCCGAGGACCTCGATGCTGCCCGATGTCGGCGCCAGCTGGCCGACGGCAAGGTTCAGCAGAGTGGTCTTCCCGGCCCCGTTGGGGCCGACGAGGCCGACGACCCGCCCGGCCGGGATGTCGAGGGTGCAGTCCGACAGCGCCCAGCGCCGGCCGTACCTCTTGCCCAATCGCTGGGTCTCTATGACAGCGGTCATATTATTTCCTCCTCAGTGGCGGACCGAAAAGTGGTCATGAACAGGGCCTCGATGCTCTCCTCGTCGAGTCCGGCCCTGCGGGCCGCGGCCAGCCAGCGCCGCAGGTCCTGGCGCAGCGGACCGTGCGCGGCGAGCGAAGCGTCGGTCAGCGTCCGGGTCACGAACGTCCCGACGCCCGGCCGGGGAGCCACCAGACCTTCGTGCTCGAGTTCCCGGTAGGCCTTGAGCACCGTGTTGGGGTTGATCGCGAGCCGCGCCACCACCTCCTTGACCGTCGGGAGTTGGTCACCCTCCCGCAGCAGGCCCAGCCGCAGCGCTTGCCGCACCTGCTGGACCAGTTGCAGGTACGGCGAGACGCCGGACCGGCCATCCAGGTGGAACTCGATCACCCCGGACCTCCATTCATCTAGTTATCTAGCACAATACCCTTCTAGCTAGATCAACTGTCAAGCAGCTGCTTCACCGAGACGTCAGGCGGCGTCGGGGGGTGAGGTAGCGGCGTCCCGCGTCGACGCGCTGCACCGGGTGGGCGGCGGGCGATTCCCGGCCGTACTTCGGTACGCCGCTCAGGTGTGAAGACCATGGTTGACAGGTGACTAAAAGGTCACATATTTTGGGCGTATGGCAGGCGACGACGACCCCGTGTTCAAGGCGCTGGCGGACCCGACCCGTCGCTTCCTGCTCGATCGGCTCCTGGCACGCGACGGACGGACCTTGACCGAGCTGGAGTCCGAGCTGGAGATGACCCGGTTCGGTGTCATGAAGCACCTGCGGGTGCTGGAGGAGGCCGGTCTCGTCATCAGCCGCCGGTCCGGCCGGGAAAAGCTGCACTTCCTCAACCCGGTACCGGTCCGGCTGATCCACGACCGGTGGATCGACAAGTACACCGAGCGCAGGGTCTCCGCGCTCACCGATCTCAAGACTCGACTGGAAGGGCTCGACATGACCGCAACAACACCGGCCACCCTGACGACCCAGATGTTCCGGGTGCACATCAAGGCGACCCCGGAGGCGATCTGGGAGGCGATCACCTCTCCCGAATGGACGGCTCGGTACGGTTACCGCACGCCGTCGGAGTACGACCTGCGGCCGGGCGGAGCGTTCCGCTCGCTGGCGAACGAGGGCATGAAGGCGATGGGGACGCCGGACGTCGTCGTCGAAGGTGAGGTGCTCGAAGCGGACCCGCCCCGCCTGCTGGTCCAGACCTGGCGGATGCTCTTCGAGCCGGCACAGTCCGCCGAGCCGTTCACGAGGATCACCTGGGAGATCGAGCCGCTCGGCGGCGGCGTCTCCAGGCTCACCGTGATCCACGACCTGGAAGGGGCTCCCATTCACGCCTCGCTCGCCTCCGGCGACCAGTTGCAGGGTGGCGGCGGCTGGCCGTACATCCTCAGCGACCTCAAGTCCCTGCTCGAAACCGGCACCGCCCTGATCTCGGAGACCTGAGACGCGCCGGCCGGGTTCGTTCGTCGACCTTCAATCGGGCTGATCACCGGTCGGGTGCGGCGCTGCCCCGTGGTGGTCAGGCAGGCGCGACCCCCTGAGCCGGGTCAGCTGGTCGCGTCATTGAACGGTTCTGCCGGTGTAGCCGAGCAACACCGCGAAGCCGAACTGCGTCTGCGACTCCACCCCGGCGACACTCGCGATCTGGAGTACGTGGCCGTACCGGCCACGTACTCCAGCAGCCGTGCCTTTCGATCCCGGCCTCGCCGGTCAGCACCAGCGTTCCGCTCAGACCGCTGATACACCGAGCAACAGTCTTCAACCCTCACGGATCGTCGCGACGAGCTCATCGAGCGCCATGCACTCCTCCTGATCCGTGGCAGGCCTCGTCGGCGGCTGCATCACCGGTTACGGTGACGATTCGGCCGCTGCTCTGGAACGCCCGGCCGGAGCGGTTCGTTCTCAGCGCGTCCACGATGGAGAGGGTTCCATGACAGTCAACGAAGCGGCGCGGCCGAACTTCCTGCGGCCGACGCTGGTGATCACGACCCTGGTGGCCGTCCTGGGGCTGCTGTTCGGCGTGCCCTGGTGGACGCTTGTGGCCGCCGCCGACTGGCCTGCGCCGGCCTCCGGCATCGGATCGGTGGTGTTCGGGGCCGCGGTCGTGGGATTGCCGGTCCTGATGTTCCTGGGGCATGGCCGCGGGAACGACCGGGCGGCTCGCACCGGTGACACGTTGCTCGGTGTCGTATGGGTGCTGTTCGCGTGGTCGCTGATCGGGAACGCGCTGCGGCTCGTGCTCTCGGCATCCGGCGTCGACCAGCCCGCGCGGGTCTCTGCCTGCGCCGTTATCGCGACGTCCGGAGTGCTCCTGGTGTGGGGGTACTTCGAGGCGATGCGGGTGCCGCGGGTCAAGGAGGTGCGGATCACCCTGCCGAGGCTCGGGCGCGGTCTGGACGGTACGCGCGTGGTCCTGCTGACCGACACCCACTACGGGCCGATCGACCGGGCCGGATGGTCGGCTAAGGTCACCGCCGCCGTCAACGAGCTCGACGCCGACATCGTCTGCCACACCGGTGACATCGCCGACGGGACCGTCGAGCGCCGCAGGGAACAGGCGGCACCCTTGGAGGCGATCAAGGCCAGGCTCGCGCGCGTCTACGTCACGGGCAACCACGAATACTTCGGCGACGCCATCGGCTGGCTCGACCACATGCGGCACCTCGGCTGGGAGCCGCTGCACAACCACCACGTCGTCGTCGAGCGCGGCGGCGACCGTCTCGTCATCGCCGGAATCGACGACGCCACCGCGCACCACTCGGGCCATCCCGGCCACCGCGCCGACCTGGCGACGGCCCTGACCGGGGCCGACCCGTCCCTGCCGGTGCTGCTCCTGGCGCACCAGCCCAAGCAGATCGGCCAGGCCGAGGCCGCGGACGTCGACCTGCAGATCTCAGGTCACACCCACGGCGGTCAGATCTGGCCGTTCAACTACCTGGTGCGCCTGGACCAGCCTGCCGTCGCGGGCCTGTCCCGGCGCACCGACCGCACCCAGCTCTACACCAGCCGCGGCACCGGCTTCTGGGGCCCGCCCTTCCGCATCTTCGCGCCCAGCGAGATCACCCTGATCACCTTGCACGCACCCGCCTAAGTACTGGAACCACCAGGACCCTGCCCAGGTGCCGCCGAAGTAGTTGTGTGCCCGAGCACCCATAGCCCGGCGAGGTGATCTGGCGCGACGACGCCGGAGTGACGTGCCGCCGGTGGAACTGGCGGCAGTGCACGCGCACGCGCATCACGGCAGCCGATGCTCAGCCCAAAGGCGACGTTCGAGCGTTACTCGCCGACCGTGATCTCGACCCGATCGGGATAGAACGCAGCGTGCCCCGCGATGTCGGCGACCGCGTCGTACGGCTCCGCGTAGGTCCAGATCGCGTCGGTGAGTTCGCCGTCGACGGTCGCGATCGTGTAGTACGACGCCTCGCCCTTGTATGGACAGTAAGTGTGCGTCTCGGTGTGGCGGATCGCGTCTTGATCGATCTCGGCGAGCGGCACGTACTGGACGGCCGGATAGCTGGCTTCGCGCAGCGTGAGAGCTTTGTCGGTGTCCGCGAGAATCCGTCCGCCGACGCGCACGACCACGCGGGCTGAGGTGGGTTCGACGGTGATGGGGTGGTCGGGTCCGGGGATCTTCGGCTCTCGAGTCATGCAGGCACAACCGGCTGCGGCCGGAGAACCGTCCCGGAAGAATGCGGCTTTCTCCTCTGGTTCCGCACGGCCTGTAGTGCCAGGCTGGCGGGTGAGCGCTGAGTGCCAACGGTCCGCCGCACCTCCGTCGTAGGTGCGGCGGACCGTTCCCGCTACATCGGCAGCAGCTCGAAGATCTCCACCGCGAACTTCCCG
>JAOPYM010000238.1 GCA_025964615.1 Actinomycetes bacterium | reverse complement strand
CCCGCACCGATTGCAGAAGGAGTGCGGGAAACGCCACGACTCAACGGGCTCAATGGCGCTCCATGGAGACGATCACGCCGTCGGCCACGTGCAGGATCCAGAAGGCGCCCTTGCGCAGGGCCGGGTCGTCCGGTGGGGTGCAGCCGAGGCGGGCGCACAGGTCGGAGACCATCCCGGTCAGAAGCTCGCCGTGCGTGCACACCAGGGTGGCGGTGCCGTCGCCGATGAGTTCGAGCATGCGGGCGGTGGCGGTGGCCGAGTCGCCCACGCCGTTCGTGAACGCCCGGTCGGTGATCACGCTCACCCCCGCGTGCATCGCGTACGGGAGGACCGTCTCGACGCATCGGGCCGTACCGGAACTGACCACCCGCAGCGGCCCGAACCCGTCCAGGAGGCGGGCCACCACACCGGCCTCCAGGCGGCCGCGCGGATCGAGCGGGCGCAGCGTGTCGTCGCCGAGCCAGTCCCGTTTCTCGCCCGCCGAGCCGTGCCGGAGCACCAGATAGGGCGTCGTGTGCCGTGGTCCGGTGAGCACGTCGCGCAGCAGTGCGACGTCCCGCTCGTAGGTCAGGCGGCTCTCCGCCTCGGCGCCGGTCAGCCATTCGAGGGAGTCGACCTCATCGGAGGGGACGAACGGTGCCTCGGCCCCGGTGGCGACCCAGTAGTCGACCCGCTTCGCCCTGCCGTCCTTGACGTAGAAGGTCGGCTCGAGCCGCCGGCCGAGCCGGGCCCGTACCCCGGTCTCCTCCTCGACCTCCCGCAGTACCCCGCGCAGGGGGTGTTCCCCGGACTTCAGCTTTCCCTTGGGGAAGCTCCAGTCGTCATACCTGGGCCGGTGGATCACCGCGAACTCCGGGCCCTCTCGCCAGAGCACCGCGCCGACCGCGCGGACCAGGTCCCTGCCCTCATCCCGTAGTGGTCTCAACGGTCTTCCACCGCCGGGTCCTCATCAGGTGACTCTGGATGTCGGCCCGGTCCACCGGGTCCTCGGGGCGCCGCGTCCACACCCCGTCGCCGTTCAGGTGCCAGGACATGGTGGCGTCGTCCATCGCCTGATCGAGCAGCCCGATCAGTTCGGCGCATTGCGTCCTGTCCGCCACCCGGACCAGCGCCTCCACCCTGCGGTCCAGGTTGCGGTGCATCAGGTCGGCGCTGCCGATCCAGACCTCCGGCTCGCCGCCGCATTCGAAGGCGAACACCCGCGAATGCTCCAGGAACCGGCCGAGCACACTGCGCACCCTGATCGTCTCCGACAGCCCCTGGACCCCCGGCCTGAGCGCGCAGATGCCGCGAACCCAGATGTCGACGGGCACTCCGGCCCGCGACGCCCGGTAGAGGGCGTCGATCAGGACCTCGTCGACGAGGCCGTTGCACTTGATCCTGATCCGGGCCGGGCGGCCCACCCGGTGGAACTCGATCTCCCGCTCGATGCGCAGCACCAGGCTGGAGCGCAGCGACTCCGGCGCCACGACGAGGCGCTGGTAGGAGTTCTGCCTGCTGTAGCCGGTCAGGTGGTTGAACAGCGCGCTGACGTCCTCGCCGACCTCCGGGTCGGCGGTGAGCAGGCCGAAGTCCTCATACAACCTGGCCGTCTTGGGGTGGTAGTTGCCGGTGCCGATGTGGCAGTAACGGCGCAGCGACCCGTCCGCCTCCTCGCGTACCACCAGGGCCACCTTGCAGTGCGTCTTCAGGCCGACGAACCCGTACACGACATGACAGCCGACGTGCTCCAGCTTGCGCGCCCACTCGATGTTGGCGCGCTCGTCGAAGCGGGCCTTCAGCTCGACCACCACCACCACCTGCTTACCCTCCTCGGCCGCGTCGATGAGCGCGTCCACTATCGGCGAGTCGCCGCTGGTCCGGTAGAGCGTCTGCTTGATCGCCAGCACCCGCGGGTCGGCGGCGGCCGTCTCCACGAACCGCTGCACGCTCGTGGTGAACGAGTCGTACGGGTGATGGACGAGCACGTCCTTCTCCCTGAGCATCCCGAACAGGTCCGCGGCGATGGGCAGCGCGTCTTTCGACGGTACGAACGGCGGGTACTTGAGCTCCCCCACGTCCAGGTCGGCGATGGCGTTCAGCCCTGCCAGGTCGAGCGGCCCGGGGACCCGGTAGATCTCGCGGTCCTCGATGCCCAGTTCGGTGGTGAGCAGGTCGAGCACCTCGGGGGTGATGGAGTCCTCCACCTCGAGCCGGACGATCGGCCCGAACTTCCTGCGCAGCAGTTCCCGTTCGAGGGCCTGCATGAGCCCTTCGCTGATGTCCTCGTCGACCTCGAGGTCCTGGTTGCGGGTGACCCGGAAGGCGTGCCGCTCCACGACCTCCAAGCCGACGAACAGCTGGTCCAGATGGGCGGCGATCACGTCCTCGAGCGGGGTGAACCGGTCTTCGGAGGCCTTCAGGAACCGGGGCAGGACCGGCGGGACCTTGACCCGGGCGAACATGGTCGCCTCGGTCTCGGGATCCCGGACGATCACCGCGAGGTTGAGGGAGAGCCCTGAGATGTACGGGAACGGGTGCGCCGAGTCGACGGCCAGCGGGGTCAGCACCGGGTAGATCCGGTCGCGGAACATCCGCCGCAGGTGCTCCTGCTCGGTGTTCGCCAGGTCGTCCCAGCGGAGGATCTCGATGCCCTCCTTGGCGAGCTCGGGCCGGATGTCGTCGGAGTAGCACTCGGCGTGCCGCAGCTGCAGCCGGTGCGCGAAGGTGGCGACCCGCTCGAGGATCTGCCGGGGCTGCTGCCCGGTGGCCGACTGTACGGCGAGTCCGGTGGCCAGCCGCCGGGTCAGCCCGGCGACCCGCACCATGAAGAACTCGTCGAGGTTGCTCGCGAAGATCGCCAGGAACCGCACCCGCTCAAGGAGCGGCAGGTGCCGGTCCTCGGCCAGTTCCAGGACGCGCTGGTTGAACCGCAGCCAGCTCTCTTCCCGGTCCAGGTATCGATCATCCGGTAGGGCATCATCTCCGATGGGGAAAAGTCCTGGATCGGCGCTCATGCACTAAATGATCCCCGATCAAAGTGAACGGAACCCGAACTTTTCCCGACCTTGAGGGGTTCCGGCCTCCTTCGTGACCGGTCTCAAGCAGGCCAGACCGGGGGGCGCTTCTCGGTGAAGGCGGCGAGGCCTTCACGGCGGTCCGCGGAGAAGGCGACGGTGCGCCACGCCGCGTCCTCGATGTCCAGGCCGGCCGCCAGGTTCACCCCGGCGCCGTGCCGCAGCGCCCGCTTGGCCGCCCGCAGCGCCACCGGCGAGTTGCCGGCGATGGCCGCCGCCAGTTCCAGGGCCTCGCCGCGGGCCCTGCCGAGGGCCACCCTGCGGTCCACGAGACCGCAGGACACCGCCTCGTCCAGGCTCAGCCGCCGCCCGGTGAGCACCAGATCGGCCGCCATGCCGGGGCCGAGCCTGCGCAGCGCCAACTGGGTCCCGCCGCCTCCGGGCACCAGCCCGACGCTCACCTCGGGCAGCCCGAAGACGGCCGACTCGTCGGCCACGATCAGATCGCAGGAGAGCGCGAACTCGCATCCGCCACCCAGCGCGAACCCGTGCACCGCCGCGACCACCGGCTGCGGCAGGTTCAGCACGCCCCCGAACGCGGCACGGAAGACCTCCCGCTGCCCGAGAATCTCCTCGTCGGACATGGCATTGCGCTCCTTGAGGTCGGCCCCCACGCAGAAGGCCCGCTCACCCGCCGCGCTGAGCACAATGGCCCGTACCCCCCGATCCGCCGCCACCTCCGCGCAGACCGCGCCCAGCCGCACCGCCATGGCGGTCGACAGCGCGTTCAGCGCCTCCGGCCGGTCCAGAACGATCTCCGCCACAAACCCATCGCGCCGCAGCGTCACCCCATCCATCCCCAGATCATCTCGTTGACTCGTGGCGTTTCCCGCACTCGGGGCGTATGAAGTGCGGGGAACGCCACGAGTGAACGAGAATTGCCGGGTGAGTGCTTACAGCGATCTGAGTCGGCCGCCGTTGCGCGAGAAGGACCTGGAGCGGGCGCTGGTGCGCGACGGAGCGCTCTGGCGGCGGGTCGAGGTGGTGGAGGAGACCGGGTCCACCAACGCCGATCTCGCCGCGGCGGCGCGGGCCGGCGCTCCGGAGGGGACCGTGCTGGTCGCGGAGGCGCAGTCAGCCGGGCGCGGGCGCCTGGACCGGACCTGGACAGCGCCGCCGCGTTCCGGGCTGATGTTCTCGGTACTGCTGCGGCCGGCCGCTCCGGTCGCCCTGCAGGGCTGGTTGCCGCTGCTGACCGGGGTCGCGGTGGCCTCGGCCGTACGGCGCATCACGGCCAGGGCGCACACCGGGCGGTTCGTCGCCCTCACCGATCTGGGAGAGCACGCCCAGATGGGCTCCCGCGTGGTGGACGCAGTGCTCAAGTGGCCGAACGACGTGCTCGTCGGCGACCGGAAGCTCGCCGGGATCCTGGCGGAGCGGGTCGAGGGCGCGGTCGTCGTCGGCGTCGGTCTCAACGTGAGCCTGACCGCCGCCGAGTCACCGGTACCGGCCGCCACGTCCCTGGCCATGGAAGAGGCCGCCACCGTTGACAGGGAACCGCTGCTTCGCGCGATCCTGCGGGAGCTGGAGAGCTGGTACGGCGGATGGTCGGCGGTGGGCGGGGACCCCGACGCGGATCCGGCCGGGGGTTACCCGGGCATCAGCGGCATCCCGGTGAGCGACTCCCTCGACGGGGGTCTCCGCAAGGCCTACAAGAACCTGTGCGCCACCCTCGGCCGGGAGGTACGGGTGGAACTGCCCGGGGATCGGGCGATCAGCGGCAGCGCCTGCGACATCGACTCGTCGGGCCGCATCGTGATCCGCACCGCTGAGGGGGATCAGGCGCTGAGCGCCGGCGACGTGGTCCACCTGCGCTGACGGTCGATCACGCCTGGATCAAGTTCCGCGGCACCTCTCCCCCAGCTATCGCCGGTTCTGCCACGATATGGCGCATGGGCCTCCCCGAAAACTCACTCACCGCGGACGAAAAGATCGTCCTCGACTTCCACCCCCACTGGACGACGCTGCTCAAATCGATCCTTGAGCTGATCCTCGTCGTGGCGGTGGCCGGTGCCGCGATCTTCTTCCTTCCGCACTTCGGACTGCAGACGCAGGTACGGCTCGGCATCGCGGGCGTCGCCCTGCTCGTCGCGCTGTTCTTCTGCCTGGTGCCGTTCCTGCGCTGGTTCACCACCCGCTATGTGCTCACCACGCACCGGTTCACACTCCGCGAGGGGGTACTCAACCGATCCGGTCGCGACATCCCGCTGGCCCGCGTCAATGACGTGTCGTTCTCGCATAACCTGATCCAGCGGATGCTCGGTTCCGGGACCCTCGTGGTGGAGTCCGGCGGCGAGCGCGGCCAGATCGTGCTCAAGAACATTCCGCAGGTCGAGCGGGTGCAGGCGGAACTGTACCGTCTGATCGAGGACCTCGCGGACGGACACTACGACGGACCCCCGGCGAAGGACTAGGCGGGGGAAGTAATTTATGTCGGGGCGGATGCCGGATCCCAGGCAGATCGAGGAGATGCTGCTCGGCGGCGAGCTTCGCTACACGCGGCTCGACGCCCAGCGGCTCTCCGGCGCGCCCGCCGAGTTCACCGAGCGGCTCTGGCGCGCCTTCGGCTACCCCGATGCCGTCGACGACGCGGTCGCCTTCACCGAGGGCGACATCGCGGCGCTCTGCCGGCTCCGCCGGCTCATCGAGGAGGAGGTGCTCGATGAGGACGGGGTGATGCGGATGGTACGGGCGGTCGGCCAGACGATGAGCCGGCTCGCCGAATGGCAGGTCGACCTGCTCACCGCGCGCCTGGTCGGGGACTCCTCGAGCCCGCCCAGCGACGAGGCCGTCCAGTCCATGATCGATGTGGCCGAGAAGCACGTCTCGGACTTCGAACCGCTGATCGTCCACGCCTGGCGCCGCCAGCTCGCCGCCGCCGGGACCCGCGCGATGGCCACGGCCGCGGGCGACGACGAGGCCCGTACCCAGGCCACTGTGGGCTTCGCGGACCTGGTGGCGTTCACCCAGATGAGCCGTGAGATGGACGAGCTGGAGCTCGCCCGGGTGGTGGAGCGTTTCGAGGAGACCACCTCCGACGTGATCGCCGCGGGCAGCGGCAGGCTGGTCAAGACCCTCGGCGACGAGGTGCTGTTCAGCGCCGACACACCCGAGCTGGGCGCCGAGATCGCGATGCGCATCGCGGAGGCGATCCGGGATGAACCCGAGGTTCCTGATGTACGGGTCGGGGCGGCATACGGCCCGGTCCTGCCGCTCATGGGGGACGTATTCGGCACCACCGTCAACCTCGCCGCCCGGCTGACCTCGATCGCCCGCCCCGGCTCGGTCGTGGTCGACGCCGGGCTCGCCGCCGAACTGGAGTCCTCGGAGGTCTTCGAGGCCACCCGCATCACCCGCCGCCCGGCCCGCGGCCTCGGCATCATCCAGCCGTACGTCCTGCGCCGCCGCTGACGCACCCGCACGTCAAGGGCCGCCGTCAGTCCAGCAGCTTGCGCAGATGGACGACGTGACGGCCGCCGCCGATCGTCTCGCGCGCCGTCTCGTGGTAGCCCAGCGACTCGTACAGCGCGATGTTCCTGGTCATCCGCTCGTTGGTGTACAGGCGCAGGGCCGCTAGACCCAGGGACCTCGCCTGCGACTCGGCGAACGCCATCAGCAGGCGGCCGAGCCCCCGGCCGTGCAGTGCCGGGCGTACGGCGACGTTCTCGACCAGCAGGACGCCGGGCTCCGGAACCAGGACGATCAGGCCCTCCCCGCCGAGGAACAACGACACCCGGCCTGCGGCGATCAGCGACATGTAGTCGGCCTCCAGGGGAAGCGGCCGGACGCCGATGAGCTCCACCCACGGCTCGTACGCCGCCTGGACGATCTCCTCGACAGTGCCGAGGTCGGCGGCGGTCGCGGGGCGGATCATCCGGTGTTCTGCAGGCCTGCGGCGACGCCGTTGACCGACAGCAGCAGCAGGTCCTCCAGTTTCAGCCGCTCGGCGGGATCGGCGACTCCGGCGCGCAGCGCGGTGAGGGCCCGCAGCTGCAGGTGCGAGAGTGCGTCCACGTACGGGTTGCGCAGTTCGACGGCCCGCGACAGCACCCGCCGGTTCTCCAGGAGCCGCTCGTGACCGGTCACCGCGAGGACCAGGGAGTGGGTCCGGTCGTACTCCTCGAGGACCGTGGCGGTGAGCTCGGGCCGGTCCCCCAGCGCGAGGTAGCGGGCGGCGATCGACCGGTCGGTCTTGGCCAGGCTCATCTCGGCGTTGTCGAGCAGCGCGGCGAACAGCGGCCAGGTCTCGTACGCCTCGCGGAGCGCCTTGCCGTCGGTGACGGCGGCGAGCCCGCTGCCGAGCCCGTACCAGGCGGGCAGGTTGACCCGGGTCTGCGTCCAGGCGAACACCCACGGGATCGCCCGCAGGTCGTCCAGGCCGGTGGCGGCGGTACGGCGCGAGGGCCGCGAGCCGATGCGCAGCTCGGAGATCTCCTCCAGCGGACTGACCTTCGCGAACCATTCGGCGAAGCCGTCCGCCTCGACCAGGGACCGGAAGGAACCGTGCGCGGCGGCGCTGATCTTGTCGGCGAGCGGGCGGAACCGGGCGGCGGCGGCCAGGGCCCTATCCTCGACGGCCGGCGTCGAGGCCAGCAGCACCGCGTTGGTGACCTGCTCGACGTGCCGCCGGGCGATCTGCTCGTGCCCGTACCTGGCGAAGATGACCTCGCCCTGTTCGGTGACCTTGAACCGGCCGGCCACCGAGCCCGGGGCCTGCGCCAGGATCGCCCGGTTGGCGGGGCCACCGCCGCGGCCGAGCGAGCCGCCCCGGCCGTGGAACATGGTCAGCTTCAGGTCGTGCAGCGCGGCCCTGGCGGCGAGCGCGGCCTGCGTGTCGTACAGCAGCAGGGTGGCCGTGGTCGGGCCGAGCAGCTTGGCCGAGTCGGAGTAGCCGAGCATGATCTCCAGGCGCCGGCCGGTGTCGTCGAGCCGCTTGCGCACAGCCGGCAGTTCCAGCATCTCGTCGAGTACGGCGGGGGCCCGCTGCAGGTCCTCGCCGGTCTCGAAGAGCGGGATCACGTCCAGGACCGGCACCCTGCTACCGACGGCGAGCGCCAGCTCGTGAACGTTGGCGATGTCCTGTGCGGTCCGGGTGAACGACACGATGTAGCGGCAGCAGGCCTCGACACCGAAGCGCTCCTGGATCCAGGAGATCACCCGGAGGGTGTCGAGCACCTCGACGGTGAGCTCCGAGAGCGGCCCACCGGCCCGTACCTCGGCAAGGGCCTTCTCGTGCACCTGGGAGTGCTGGCGGATCTCCAGCTCGGCCAGGTGGAAGCCGAACGTCTCGACCTGCCAGATCAGGTGCTGCAGCTCGCCGTACGCCTGCCGTCCCGCGCCCGCCTCGGCCAGGGACCGCTGCACGACGCGGACCTCGGCGAGCAGCTCGCCGGGGTTGCCGTACGCCAGGTCGGCGTCCCGTTCCCTGGTCGCCCGGATCCGCGCCGCCGCGTACAGCAGCGCCTGCCGGTGCGGCTCCTCCGGGGACCGCTTGACGATCTCCGCGAGCCGGGTCGGCTGCGCGGCGCGGGCGGCCGCCAGCAGGTTGGTCAGCGCGGCCGACGGCGGGGTGGTGGACTGGTGCGCGGTGAGGTGACGGCCGATCCTGGTGCAGGCGTTCTCCAGGGCCCGCAGCACGTGGTCGGCCTGGATCATGATGGCCTCGCGGGTGATCTGCGCGGTCACGAACGGGTTGCCGTCGCGGTCACCACCGATCCAGCTGCCGAAGTGCAGGTACGCGCGGGCCCTCGGGGCCTGCTCGCCGGTTCCGCCCAGGGCCGTGTCGAGCGCCCGGTAGATCGTCGGTACGACGGTGAAGATGGTCTCGTCGAAGGCGGCCATCGCGGTGCGGACCTCGTCGAGCGGGTCCATCTGGGCGTGCCGGCGCTGCGCCGTACGCCAGAGCAGGTCGATCTCCTCGCGCAGCCGGCGGGTGATCTCGTCCTTCTCGCTCGCCCCGAGCCGTACATCGTCCAGACCGGTCAGCAGCTCGCTGACCCGCATGATCGCGGTGACCACGGCGCGTCGCCGGGCCTCGGTGGGGTGCGCGGTGAAGACCGGCCGCAGTTCGAGGCCGTCGAGGGCCTCGGCGAGCTTGTCCTCGCCGGTGGCGCGGATCTCCTCGACCGCCGCCTCCAGCGAGCTGCGGACCGGAGAGTCGCCGGTGACGTCGCGTTCGCGGAGGGTACGGATGCGGTGGTGCTCCTCGGCCAGGTTGGCGAGGTGGAAGTAGACCGCGAAGGACCGGGCGACCAGTTCCGCGCGCTCCAGCTCCCAGCCGTTGACGATCTCCGCCACCTCGTCGGTGGTCCGCAGGCCGCGGCGGGCATCGATGACGGCGTGCCGGAGCCGTTCGACGTCATCGAGCAGGCCCTGCCCGCCGTACTCGACGAGGATCTCGCCGAGCAGCGAGCCGAGCAACCGGACATCGCGTCGCAGCGGCTCGGGCATCTCCTGGCGCGCAGCGGCGCGTTCCGCGTAATTGGTCACCACGCCCTCCAGCCTAGGGCGTCATGACGTCCGCGTTCGCTCCCAGCTGTCTCACTCGATGAGACATTTGGTCTAGACCACCCTGTCCGTAAGAAGAAGTATGGAACGAATTCACTTCGGGCGGAACGACAGAACGGGCGGGGTGCACGAAAGAGGCACGCAAGGGGATGGTTACCCTTGCGCGCATGGCGATGGAAGCTGTTGAGCCGACGGGCAACGTCGACATCCACACGACCGCGGGCAAGCTCGCGGACCTGGAGCGACGCCGGTACGCGGCCGTGCACGCGGGATCGGCCCAGGCGGTGGGCAAGCAGCACGCCAAGGGCAAGATGACCGCGAGGGAGCGGATCGACGCGCTGCTCGACGAGGGCTCCTTCGTGGAGTTCGACGAGTTCGCGCGGCACCGGTCGACCATGTTCGGCCTGGAGAAGAAGCGTCCCTACAGCGACGGCGTGGTCATCGGGTACGGCACGGTCGACGGCCGGCCGATCTGCGTCTTCTCGCAGGACGTGATGGCGTTCGGCGGCTCGCTCGGCGAGGTCTACGGCGAGAAGATCGTCAAGATGCTGGACATGGCCATGAAGACGGGATGCCCGATCGTCGGCATCAACGAGGGCGGTGGCGCACGCATCCAGGAGGGTGTGGTCGCGCTCGGCCTCTACGCCGAGATCTTCAAGCGGAACGTGCACGCCTCGGGCGTCATTCCGCAGATCTCCCTGATCATGGGGGCCACCGCCGGCGGGCACGTCTACTCCCCGGCACTGACCGACTTCATCGTGATGGTCGACCAGACCTCGCACATGTTCATCACCGGCCCCGACGTGATCAAGACGGTCACCGGCGAGGAGGTGACGTTCGAGGAACTCGGCGGCGCGCACACCCACAACACCAAGTCCGGCGTCGCGCACTACCAGGCCGCGGACGAGGACGACGCCCTGGAGTACGTCAAGGCGCTGCTGTCCTACCTGCCGTCCAACAACCTCTCCGATCCGCCCTCCTTCGAGGTGGCCACCGACCTGGAGGTCTCTGCCGAGGACCTGGAGCTGGACACGCTGATCCCGGACTCGGCCAACCAGCCGTACGACATGCACACCGTGATCGAGCACGTTCTGGACGACGGCGAGTTCCTGGAGGTCCAGCCGCTGTTCGCCCGCAACATCGTGGTGGGCTTCGGCCGGGTCGACGGGCGTTCGGTGGGGGTGGTCGCCAACCAGCCGATGCAGTTCGCCGGTTGCCTGGACATCGACGCCTCCGAGAAGGCCGCCAGGTTCATCCGTACCTGCGACGCGTTCAACGTCCCGGTGCTGACCTTTGTGGACGTGCCCGGCTTCCTGCCCGGCACCGACCAGGAGTACGGCGGCATCATCCGGCGCGGTGCCAAGCTGCTGTACGCCTACGCCGAGGCCACCGTCCCGCTCGTCACCGTGATCACCCGCAAGGCGTACGGTGGCGCGTACGACGTCATGGGTTCCAAGCACCTGGGCGCCGACGTCAACCTGGCCTGGCCGACCGCACAGATCGCCGTGATGGGCGCACAGGGCGCGGTCAACATCCTCTACCGCAGGGAACTGGCCGACGCCGCCGATCCCGACGCCCGCCGCGCCGAACTCATCACCGAGTACGAGGACACGCTCGCCAACCCGTACATCGCGGCGGAACGCGGATATGTGGACGCGGTGATCCGGCCTTCCGAGACCCGCGCCCAGGTCGTCAAGGCCCTGCGCGCACTGCGCGAGAAGCGCCAGACCCTGCCCCCCAAGAAGCATGGGAACATTCCGCTGTGAGGCCTTTTCTGCAGGTGGTACGCGGGGATGCGACAGCCGAGGAGATCGCCGCCCTGGTGGCAGTGCTGGCCGCCCGCGCGGCCGCTCCCGCCCCGGCTCCGGCTGGGCGGGCTTCCAGGTGGGCGGATCGGGCCCGGCTGGTGCGCGCACCCGTCGCGCCAGGGAGCGGCGCCTGGCGTGGTTCGTCCTTTCCGCGTTGACCTGCCTACGGTGATTCGCCCCCGAGAACTGCTCCGCCCCGCTTAAAGTAGAAAGCCCATGGCTAACTCGGAGTTCGTCCCGCAGCCCGCCCGCTATGCCGTCTTCGTCGACGCGGGATACCTTTACGCCGCCTCGGGGGCATTGCTCCTGGAGGCCGGTTCCCGGCGCGAATA
>JAOPYM010000213.1 GCA_025964615.1 Actinomycetes bacterium | reverse complement strand
AGGCGGGCGGCGCGCTTGAAGGTCTCACCGGTGTAGTACGCGGTCGGGATGAGCGCCGCCTGGGCGATGCCCTCGGGCAGCCCGAGCAGCTCGGCGGCCTCTCGCTCGTACATCAGATGCAGCGTGGTCCACGCGGTGCCGAGGCCGCGTGCGCGGGCGGCGAGCATGTAGCTCCACGCGGCCGGCAGCAGCGATCCCCACAGGCCGGCCTGGTTGCCCGCCGCCAGCGATCCGACCTTCAGGCACGGGACCACCAGGACCGGCGCCTCGCCCATGTGCTCACCGAGGTAGGCGACGCTCTCGCCGATGCGCTCCTGCACGGGCGCGCGGGTGGCGTCGTCGCGGAACAGCTTCGCGGCCGATCCGGAGGACTTGAGGTAGGAGTCGACCGCGCGCCGGTAGAGGTCGCCGAGCCCGGCCCGTTTCGCCGGGTCGGTGACGACGATCCAGTGCCAGCCCTGCCGGTTGCTGCCGCTCGGCGCCTGCAGGGCGATCTCCAGGCACTCGCGGACCAGCGCGTCCGGCACGGGCCGGGTGAAGTCCAGGCGCTTGCGCACCGAACGGGTCGTGGTCAGCAGCTCATCCGGGGTCAGCGGCAGAGTCGTCATGCTTGTCATCGTTGCACAGCGTGAAACATCGGATGTATATGCTGTCGCTCTCAGCTCGGGTGATCCTTACGGGGGTACGAACATGGCGGTCACCGACGAGGCCATCGAGAAGATCAAGGAAATGATCGTCTCGGGTGAGCTCGGGCCCGGTGGCCGGCTGCCCAAGGAGGCCGATCTGGCCGCCCGGCTCGGGCTGTCGCGCAACTCGCTGCGCGAGGCGGTCAAGGCGCTCGTGCTGATGAACATCCTGGACGTACGGCAGGGTGACGGCACGTACGTCACCAGCCTGGAGCCGGGCCTGCTCGTCGAGTCGATGACCTTCCTGGTCGACTTCCACTCCGACGCGAGCGTCCTTGAGTTCCTCGAGGTGCGCTGCATCCTGGAGCCCGCGGGCGCCGCGATGGCCGCCATACGCGTCACCGACGCCGAGCTCGCCCAGCTGCGCGCCATCCTTGACGCCACCCCCCCGCACCCGAGCATCGAGGAACTGGTCAAGCAGGATCTGGAGTTCCACCGCCAGGTGGCCGCAGTGTCGGGCAACGCCGTGCTCAGCTCGCTGATCGAGGGCATCGAGGGCCCGACCGCCCGCGCCCGCGTATGGCGCGGGCTGACCGAGAAGGGCGCCGTGGAACGGACCCTGCACGAGCACGAGGCCATCTACGCCGCGCTCGCCGGGCGCCAGCCCGAGCTCGCCCGGTCGTGGATGACCGTGCACGTCTCGGGTGTGGAACGCTGGCTGCGCGCCAACCGGTGAGTTCGTCCCGGAAATGCGGCGAAAGCGTGATGTTTACGCCTTGTTTCCATGATCGACTTTGATCTAAGGTCCCGGCTAACGATCGAGATCGAGCATCACTGGCGTATGCCAAGGAGACTTCAGATGAAGCATCGGAGAGGGCGGATCTTCGCCGCCGCCACGACCGGGCTCGCGCTCGCCGCCCTGACGGCCTGTTCAAGTGGCACGAGCTCAAGCGCCGGGGCCAGCAAGATCACCATGTGGCACGGCTACACCGACGCCGAGGCCAAGGAGATCACCCTACTCGGCAAGCAGTGGAACGCCGTGCACCCGGACCAGCAGGTCGAACTGATCTTCAACGGCGGCAACGACGGCACGCTGCAGAAGACCCTCGCGTCCTTTGTCTCCGGCAAGACGCCGGGCGTCGCCTATGAGTACGGCTCGTCGGTCGCGACGCTGTCGAAGCGCTCGCAGACCGACGATGTGACCTCGCTGATCCGCGGTACCGCGAGCTTCAGGTGGGACGACTTCTTCCCGGCCGTGCAGCAGGCCGCCACGGTGGGCGGCAAGGTCTACGGCGTCCCCGCGCTGGTGGACAATCTGAGCCTGGTCTACAACAAGAAGCTGTTCGACGCGGCCGGCATCCCGTACCCGACCGCCACCTGGACCTGGACCGACTTCCAGAACGCCGCGCGCAAACTGACCGACCCGGCCAAGAAGCACTACGGCTGGGCGTACGTCAACGACGGCACCGAGGACACCGTCTGGCGCTACATCGCGCTGCTCTGGCAGGCCGGCGGCGACATCCTCACCCCGGACAACACCAAGGCCGCGTTCGACTCCCCCGCCGGGCTCCAGGCCATGCAGCTGCTGCACGACATGTCGGTCACCGACCACTCGGTCTACCTCGACCCCGGCGACCAGTCGTACCAGAGCCTGTTCAACGGCGGGAAGATCGGCATGCTGTGGACAGGCCCCTGGGACCTGGCCAGCTTCGACAAGGTCTCGTACGGCGTCCAGATCCTGCCCGGCAAGCTGACCCACGCGACCATCTCGGGCCCGGACAACTACATGCTGTTCGGCAAGGACGGGCAGCAGACCGGATGGGCGTTCCTGCAGTGGCTGACCTCGCCCGAGGTGCACCTGCAGTTCGCGACCGCCACCGGTGACCTGCCGCTGCGGGTGTCGGAGACCAAGCTCCCCGGCTACCAGACCTTCCTCGCCAAGTACCCCGCCAACAAGGTCTTCATGGACAACCTGTCGCTGAACGTCACCAAGGCGCGGCCCAACATCGTGCAGTACCCGAAGATCTCGGCTGCGATCGGCGTGGCCGTCCAGTCGGTGCTCCTGGGCAAGGCGACACCGCAGGCCGCGCTGGACAAGGCAGGTGCCGAGGTGGACCAGATCCTCGCGGGGAACTAGGTGGCGGTCACTGCTTCGATGCCGGCCCGGAGACGCCGTCTCCGGGCCGGCGACCACGTCTCAGGCTGGGCCTTCGTCAGCCCCGTGGTCATCCTCATCGGCCTGTTCGGCCTCGTCCCGGTGATCTGGACGTTCTGGCTGTCGTTCCAGGAGACCGACCTGACCTCCCCCGGCACCTTCGTGGGTACCGCCAAGTACAGCAAGATGGTGCACGACCCGGTCTTCTGGCAGTCCGCCAGGGAGACCGGCCTCTACACCCTGATGTTCGTGCCGCTCACGATGGTGCTCGCGCTGCCGATCGCGGTGCTGCTCAACCAGCGGGTACGCGGCATGCTGTTCTACCGGATGGCGGTGTACGTCCCGCTGGTCACCTCCACGGTGGCCACCGGGATCATCTTCAGCCAGCTCGCCAACCCCGACTTCGGGCTGATCAACGGCGCCCTGTCGAAGCTGGGGCTGCCCCAGCAGATGTTCTTCCAGAGCACCTCCGAGGCGCTGCCCAGCGTGGTGGCGATGACCGTGTGGGGCTGGCTCGGCTTCGCGGTCATCATCTATCTCGCGGCCCTGCAGAACGTGCCGGGGGAGCTGATGGAGGCCGCGGCACTCGACGGCTGCGGGCGTGTGCAGGCGTTCCGGCATGTGGAACTTCCGATGATGGCCCCGGCCTCGGGGTTCCTGCTGGTCTGGCTGACCATCAACGCGATGCAGCTGTTCGACGAGGTCTATGTGACCACAAAAGGTGGACCGCTCCATGCGACCACCGTGCTGGTCTACTACCTCTACACCCAGGCCCTGGTGAACTTCGACGGCGGCTACGGCGCGGCCCTGGGAGTCGTGCTCTTCCTGCTGATCCTCGTGGTGACCCTCGTCCAGCTCTGGCTGGGCCGCCGCACGTCCCACTATGAGGCCAAGTGACGCGCCGGCCGAGCCGCCTGCATCTGATCCTGATCCCGCTGTCGCTCGTCATGGTGGCGCCGCTGATCTGGATGGTGCTGCTGTCGGTCTCCACCCGGGACGAGGCCAGGCGGTTCCCGCCGGGGCTGCCCAGCGGCGTCGACTGGCACAACTACGTGACCGCCTGGACCGAGGGGCCGTTCGGTACCTGGCTGGTCAACAGCGCCATCGTGTCGCTCACGTGCGTCGTCACGAACCTGGTGTTCTGCTCGCTGGCCGGATACGCGTTCGCCCGGATCCCGTTCCTGGGCAGCAAGGTGCTGTTCATCGCCATCCTGGCCACGCTGATGGTGCCGATCCAGATCATCATGCTGCCGATGCTGATCATGCTGCGGCAGGTGCATCTGACCGACACCCTCGCCGCGCTGATGGCACCGAACCTGGCGACCCCGTTCGGGGTGTTCCTGCTGCGCCAGTTCTTCACGGCCCTGCCCCGCGAGCTGGAGGACGCCGCCCGCATCGACGGGGCCTCCCGGCTGCGAACGCTGCGCAGCGTCCTGCTCCCCCTGATGGGCCCGACGTTGGCGACCCTGTCGGTCCTCACGTTCCTGAACGTGTGGAACGACTTCCTGTGGCCCCTGGTCGCCGTGCAGAGCCCCCAGAACATGACCATCCAGCTGGGCCTGCAGAACTTCCAGAGCTCCCACTACAGCCAGGTCTCGGTCCTGATGGCCGGCACGGTCACCAGCCAGATCCCGGTCCTGGTCATGTTCGTCCTGGCCCAGCGCTTCTTCGTCCGCTCCATCGCCTCATCGGGCATCAAATGACCCGCCGATCTTGACGCCAGAAACCTATCCGGGGCCCGGATAGGTTTCTGGCGTCAAGATCGGCGGGGAAATCGGCGTCAGGCGACGGTGACGGTGACGCCGGCGGCGGTGATGCGCTCGAGTTCGGCGGGGTCGGCGGTGGCGTCGGTGATCAGGTGGGTGATCTCGGAGAGGTCCGCGATGCGGGAGAACGCGCGGGTGCCGACCTTCGAGCCGTCGGCCAGGACCACCACGCGGCGGGCGGTCTGGATCAGGCAGTGGTCGGTCTGCGCCTCGACCTCGTCGTGGGTGCTGATCCCGGCTGTCGCCTCGATGCCGTCCACGCCGAGGAAGGCCAGGTCGAGACTGATCCCGGCGAGCGCGCGGTCCGCGATGGGGCCGACCAGCTCGTACGACTCGGGGCGCACGCTGCCGCCGGTCACCACCAGGTCGATGGACGGGCGTACGGCCAGGTCGCCGGCGATGTTGAGGGCGTTGGTGACGACCTTCAGCGGCCGCCCGGCGGCGATCAGCCGGGCCAGCTCGGTGGTGGTGGTGCCGCCGGACAGGCCCACCGAGTGCACGGAGTCGTCCACCAGGAGCGCGGCGGCCTCGGCGATCCGGCGCTTCTCCTGCTGGTGCCTGCCCGCCCGGTAGCGCATCGGCAGCTCGTAGATCACCTCTGCGGCGACCGCGCCCCCGTGGGTGCGCTTGAGCAGCTGCTGCTCCTCGAGCGCCTGCAGGTCCCGGCGGATCGACGCAGGTGAGGTGTCAAGCTCCGCCACCAGGTCGACCACGACGACCGAGCCGGTGGTGGCGAGCCGGTCGAGGATGAGGGCGAGCCGCTCCTGCTGACGCATACGATCATTATAATGCAGAATTCACGCTTGTTACTAAGCACTTGACCCGCTAAATGCGCGCCTCTTTGCTCACTTTACGAGCCTCCTCGGCGGTGGGCTGGGCGGCCGTACCCCCTGCCGCGCGCGTCGAGAGCGCGCCGCAGGCGGAGCCGAGGGCCAGCGCCGAGTCGAGGTCACCGGACTCCAGCCAGGCCGCGAGGAAACCCGCGTCGAAGCTGTCACCCGCCCCGACCGTGTCGACGGGCACGGCGTCGGGGCCCCGCACGCGATGGACCGTACCCCCGTCAAGGGCGACCGCACCGCGGGCGCCGCACTTGACCACCGGGGTGCACCCGTGCCCCGCCAGCACGCGGAGCGCACCATCGAGATCGGCCGAACCGGACAGCGCCAGCGCCTCGGCCTCGTTGGGCAGCAGCAGATCGCACGCTTCGAGCAGGCCGGGCGCAAGCAGCCAGGTCCCGGCGGGATCGTCGTTGGTGTCCAGGGACGTGGACCCGGCGAAGTCGCGCAGCAGCGCGGGCAGCGCGGCCGCGAGCGCGGGCTGCAGGAAGTAGGACGCCGCGTGCGCGTGCCGCGCCGGCGGCAGGGACGCGGGCGCGAAGAACGGCAGGCAGCCGGGGGCGGTGAGGATGGCCCGGTCCCCGCCCGGCTGGTTGAGGCAGACCGTCAGCGCCGTGGGCAGCCTCTCGTGCCGCACACATCCGCTGATGTCGACGCCCGCCGAGCGCAGCGTGTCGAGCGTGAAGTCCCCGGCGGCGTCCCTGCCGACCATGGCCACCAGCGCGGTGTTCAGGCCGAGCCGGGCGGCCCCGTGCGCGGCGATCGCCGCCGAGCCGCCCAGCGCGAGAGTGCCCGAGGAGACCAGGGTCTCGGCCTGGCCCGCCGGCGGGGTGGCGGGCACGCCGAACACCAGGACGTCGGGATTGGCGTCGCCCACCACCACCAGATCGAGCATCAGCGGAGCCCCTCCGGCAGCAGCTCACCGTGCGCGGCGACCAGGTCGTCGCACAGGGACCAGATCTGCTCCACGGTCAGCGCGGCGGCGGTCGCCGGGTCGCACATCGCGGCATGCCTGATGTGCGCGGGGTCGCCCTCGACCGCGGCGGCGACCACGAGCTCCACCACGTTGAGGAAGCTCCGGTTGAGCGCCGCCAGCTGCGGCGGCAGCGCGCCGACGTGGTGCGGGTGCACGCCGAGCCGGTCGAGCGTGGCGGGCACCTCGACGGCCGCGCCGCAGGGCAGGTTGGTGATCAGGCCGGTGTTGGCGGTGGTCACCTGGATGGTCCGCCGCTCGCCGGTGACGAGGCTGTGGATGACCTGCGGCGCGTACTCGGTGGCGTCCTCCTCCTCGCCCTTGCCCGGGTCCTCGCTGGCCGCCAGGCAGGCGCGGACGCGGGCGTACTCGGCGAGGTTGTCGGCGCTGATCTGGGCGTACGCGCGGACCGGTATGCGCAGGCGCTCCAGCTCGGAGTCGTGCCGCAGGTACCACGGGACGTACTCCGAGGAGTGCTCGCTGGTCTCGGTCGGGTAGCGGCCAAGGCGCCGGTACATGTCCACGCGCACCCTCCGCAGCAGCTCCGGGTCCCGCTCGATCGCGGCGTCGAGTGCGGGATAGAGGTCACGGCCCTCGTGCTCCCAGCGCAGGATCCAGCCCTGGTGGTTGACCCCGGCCGAGACGACGTCGACCTCCTCGTGCGGCACGCCGACGAGTTCGCACAGGTCCCGTACGGTCCAGTAGACCGAGTGGCAGAGCCCGGCGGCCTTCACCTTCGGCGCGACGGCGGCGAGGTACTGCAGGTTCATCGCCATCGGGTTGGTGTAGTTGAGCAGCCACGCGTCCGGGCAGACCGCCTCGATGTCGGCGGCGAGCCCCCGCAGCAGCGGGAAGGTGCGCAGCGCCCGGAAGATCCCGCCGATGCCGAGGGTGTCGCCGATGGTCTGCCGCAGGCCGTAGGACTCGGGGATGTCGAAGTCGGTCAGGGTGGCCTTGTGCCCTCCGACGGCGACCATGTTGACGACCACGTCGGCGCCTTCGAGGGCCTCGCGCCGGTCGGTGGAGGCGGTGATCTCGGGCTTGGCGCCGTGCTGCCTGGCGGTGAGCGCGGCGAGCCCCTCGGCGACCTGGAGGCGCTCGGGGTCGATGTCGTGCAGCGCGAGCCGTACGTCCGAAAGCTCGGGAAAGGACAGGATGTCGCGGAGCAGCTGCCGAGTGAACTCGACCGAGCCCGCCCCGATGAACGCGATACGGATCATGGATGTTCAGCCTTCCAGGACGTGGATGAGCCGGGTCACTTCGGCCGCGACGGCGTCCCGGGCGGCCCCCAGGTAGCGGCGCGGGTCGATGAGCGCGGGGTCGCCGCCGAGCGCCGAGCGGACCGCCGCGGTGAAGACCTTGTTCAGCTGGGTGGCGATGTTGATCTTCGCCATGCCGCTCCGTACCGCCGTGGCCAGGTCGGCGTCGGCGACCCCGGAGGAGCCGTGCAGCACGAGGGGCACCGGTACGGCCGCGTGGATCGCGGCGATGAGGTCGAAGTCGAGTACGGCGTCCCTGGTGAGCATGGCGTGCGAGCTGCCGACCGCCACGGCGAGCGCGTCCACGCCGGTGGCGCGCACGTAGGCGGCGGCGTCCGCGGGGTCGGTACGGGCGCCCGGGGCGTGCACGCCGTCCTTCCCGCCGATCTCGCCGAGCTCGGCCTCCAGCCAGACCCCGTGGTCGTGGCACTCCTTCGCGATCTGCGCGGTGCGCGCGAC
>JAOPYM010000177.1 GCA_025964615.1 Actinomycetes bacterium | reverse complement strand
AGGACGTATTCCAGTACCAGACCGTGCAGGAACTCGCGGCCGTCACCCAGAACGCATCCGACGCCGACGAGTTCGAGACCGAGGCACCCGGAACGGCCATCGGCCCGGTGCCGGTCACCCCGATCGTCGCCTGGCTGCGGGATCGCGTCGAGGACGCGGACCCGGCGAGTATCGACGGCTTCCACCAGTCCGTGCTGCTGCGGGTCCCCGGTGGTCTCGGCGTGGACCACCTGACGAACGCCCTGCGAGCCGTACTCGATCATCACGATGTGCTGCGGCTCCGCCTGGACCGCCGCGGCGACACCTGGCAACCGGTCGTCCAACCCACAGGGACCATCGACGCTGCCGCAGCCGTCCACCGGGTTCCGGTGGAGAATGGACCCTTCGCAGACGCCGTCGACCGGGAACTGCGTGCGGCACAGCAGCGGCTCGATCCCAGAGCCGGGGTGATGGTACAGATCATCTGGTTCGACGCCGGATCCGGGAAGGAAGGACGGCTGCTCGTCCTCGCCCACCACCTGGTCGTCGACGGGGTGTCCTGGCGGATCGTGCTGCCCGACCTGGTCACGGCGTGGGCGTCGCTCGTCACCGGGCAGGCGATCACCCTCGACCCGGTGCCCACGTCGTTCCGGCGGTGGGCACAGCGCCTGGTCGCCGAGGCCGCCGATCCCGAGCGGGTCAAGGAACTGGACCTGTGGACCGAGATCCTGGACGGTCCCAACCCCGGCCTGGCCAAGCGGGCCCTCGACTCCAGGACGGACCTCGCGGATCAGGCTGTCAGCCTCAGTGTGACCCTGCCCGCCGAGATCACCGCCCCGCTGCTGACCACCGTGCCGGCGGCGTTCCACGGCCGGGTCACCGACGTACTCCTGACCGGCCTGACGCTGGCCGTCGCGCACTGGCGCAAGCACCGGGGCGGCCGGGGCACCAGCGTGCTCCTCGACCTGGAGGGACACGGGCGCGAGGACATCATCCCCGGCCTGGACCTGTCCCGTACGGCAGGCTGGTTCACCAGCATCCATCCGGTCCGGCTCGACGCGGGCGTCACGGACTGGGCGGAGATCCGCGCGGGCGGCCCGGCGGCCGGCAACGCGATCAAGAAGATCAAGGAACAGCTGCGGGAGATCCCCGACAACGGCATCGGCTTCGGACTGCTCCGCCACCTGAACCCCAGAACCGCACAGGAGCTCGCGGATCTGCCGAGTCCGCAGCTCGCCTTCAACTACCTGGGCCGGGTCCAGGCAGATGAGGGGGAGTGGAGCATCGCCCCCGAGGCGCTGCCGGGCGGCGAAGACCCCCGGATGCCGATCACCCACCTCCTGGAGATCAACGCGATCACCCGTGACCGGGCCGGAGGCCCCGAACTGGTCGCGACCTGGACCTGGCCTGACACCCTGCTCGCCGAGGCCGACGTACGGGAGCTGGCCGAGGCCTGGTTCACGGCACTGGAGGGGATCGTCGAACATGCCCGGCGGGACGACACCGGCGGCTTCACCTCCTCGGACCTGCTCGTGGACCTCGGCCAAGCAGAGATCGACAAGCTGCAGGAGGCCTGGCGCAACGAGCGCAGGTAGACCGCAACTCGTTGACTCGTGGCGTTTCCCGCACTGTTTCGCTGAGCGGTGCGGGAAACGCCACGAGTCAACGGGTTAGGCCTCCCGGGATGATCGATCGCGCCGTACAGTCGGATCGTGCGGGGGGCCCGGCCAGATCGGCGCGGATCCACCCGCCGACGGGTCCGCCGTCAGGGAGGCACCCATGGGTGTCGAGATCCGGGTGGAAGGGCTCAAGAAATCGTTCGGACGCCAGGTGATCTGGGAGGATCTCGCCTTCTCGATCCCGGCGGGTCAGATCTCGGCACTGCTCGGGCCCTCGGGTACCGGCAAGTCGGTCTTCATCAAGACGCTCGTCGGGCTGCTGCGCCCCGACACCGGTCACGTGTACGTGGGCGACGGTGACGTACCGCACCTCGCGGAGAAGAAGCTGTACGAGATGCGCCGGCACTTCGGGGTGCTGTTCCAGGACGGCGCGCTGTTCGGCTCCATGAACCTCTTCGACAACATCGCCTTCCCGCTGCGTGAGCACACCCGCAAGGGCGAGTCGGAGATCCGCCGGATCGTCAACGAGAAGATCGAGATGGTGGGGCTGACCGGTTCCGAGCACAAGCTGCCCGGTGAGATCTCCGGCGGCATGCGCAAGCGCGGCGGGCTCGCGCGGGCGCTGGTCCTTGAGCCCGACATCATCCTTGCCGACGAGCCCGACTCCGGTCTCGATCCGGTCCGGACCTCGTACCTCAACCAGCTCTTCGTCGACCTCAACGCAGAGACCGGCGCCACCTTCCTCATCGTCACCCACGACATCAACACCGCGCGTGTGCTGCCCGACAACCTCGGCCTGCTGTTCCGCCGCGGCCTAGTGATGTTCGGGCACCGGGAGATGGTGCTGTCCAGTACCCATCCGGCGGTCGTCCAGTTCTTCAACGCCCGCATGGACGGCCCGATCGGGATGGCCGAGGAGAAGGACCAGGCGGAGCTCGCGGCGGAGAACGACCGGGGTGGACCGCCGACCCTGCCGGCCCCCATCCAGCCTCAGCTCATGCCCACCAACGGCTACGTTCGCCCGAGCATGAGCCGTCCGGGAGCCTGGCTGCGCGCCAACGGCGTACAGCCGCCGCCCGGATCGTTCATCGACGATGCCGGCCGGGACTGGCTGAGGGACTGGGACTCCCTCACCACGCCGCGCCCGCCCGGAACCCCCAACGCAAGCCTTACGTGACTCTGCCACGGATCTGCGGGAAATTTGCGTCCGACTGACCGTATGATTGCGCTGTGACGCGACAACCTGCGGAAGTAGCCAAGACCCGTCGGCTCGCCGAGGTGGCGAAGAAGGTAGGGGTCAGCGAGGCCACGGTCAGCCGGGTGCTGAACGGCAAGCCCGGGGTCTCCGATGCGACCCGGGCCGCCGTGCTGACCGCCCTCGACGTGCTGGGCTACGAGCGGCCCACCCAGCTGCGCGGTGAGCGGGCCCGGCTCGTCGGCCTGGTACTGCCCGAGCTGGGCAACCCGATCTTCCCTGCCCTGGCCGAGGTGATCGGCGGCGCGCTCGCCCAGCAGGGCTTCACGCCCGTCCTGTGCACCCGTACCGCCGGGGGACTGTCCGAGGCGGACTACGTGGAGATGCTGATCGACCAGCAGGTCTCCGGGGTGGTCTTCGCCGGGGGCCACTACATGGAGGCCGACGCGCCGCACGAGCACTACTACCGGCTCCTCGAGCTGGGGCTGCCGGTCGTGCTGGTCAACGCCGCCTGCGACGACCTGGAGTTCCCGAGGGTGGCGACCGACGATGTGGTCGCGGTGGAGCAGGCCTTCGGCCATCTGACCTCTCTCGGCCACGAACGGATCGGGCTGCTGCTGGGCCCGGAGGACCATGTGCCCTCCCGTCGGAAGCTGGCGGCCTTCACCGAGGCCGCCGCCCGGGTGGGCCTGGACATCCCGCCCAAGGCCGTGGAGCACGCCCTGTTCGCGCTGGAGGGCGGGCAGTCCGCGACCGCCCGCCTGATCGCCAACGGCATCACCGGGATCATCTGCGCGAGCGACCCGCTGGCGCTGGGGGCCATCCGGGCCGTCCGGCGGGCCGGCCTGTCGGTCCCCGAGGACGTCTCGGTCGTGGGCTTCGACGACTCGGCCTTCATCAACTGCACGCACCCGCCGCTGACCACCGTCCGCCAGCCGATCGAGGCGATGGGCAGGGCCGCGGTGACCCTCCTCGTCAACCAGATCGAGCGCGGCACCGTGCACGCCGAGGAACTGCTGTACGAACCGGAGCTCGTCGTCCGCGGCTCCACCGCGCCCGCTCGCGCGCAGGTTAACGCAAGCATTTGATGAGGAGCGCAAGAATCTGATGCTCTGAGCGGGCTCCTCCGCTTGCCGTCCCAGGCCACTGGTCACGCAACCCGCGCAAATACTTGCGCGGGTTCTAACGTTCCGACCCGATGCGGTCACTCTGTGTGGCGAAATGCTACAAACGCGCTACATCAGCGAGCTGTCGTAACCCTATCGTGTTCTTGCGAAATTTAGCCGACATATTGCGTTGATGTACGCACGTATATACGGTGAGGCCACCCAGGACGGCGGCCCCGGCGCCCTGGAGTACGCGAAGCCTCTTCGCTGGTTACCGACCACCCCCCAGGGCTCCTTGATCATCGGCATTCACCAGAAGGGTTCGTGGATGAACACTTACCGCAAAATGGCCGCGGTCGCGCTCGCGGCCGGGGTCGGCCTGAGCGCTGCGGCGTGCGGCAGCAGTAGCACCAAGACGACCCCCGGGACCGGAGGAAGCTTCTCGCCGGTCCTCGACCCCGCCACCAAGGTCACCATCAGCATCGACTGCGCCCCCGCGGCCAACAAGCCGGTCGAGTCCAAGCAGTGGGCCGACGACGTCGCGGCGTTCAACAAGATCTACCCGAACGTCACGATCAACGCGAAGCCGATGACCAAGTGCGAGGACCCCGCGCCCTTCACGGCCATGCTCCAGGGGCACACCGAGACCGACGTCTTCTACACCTACTTCACCGACAAGCAGCAGGTGCTCGACTCCGGTGCGGCCGCGGACATCACGAAGTACGTGACCCCGCAGACGGTCCCGGCGCTGAAGGACATCCAGCCCGCCGTGCTCGCCCTGAACGCGGACGGCGGCAAGCTCTACGGGCTGCCCCGCACGAACTACACCATGGGCATGATCATCGACCGTGCGCTGTTCAAGCGCGCCGGCCTCGACCCGAACAAGCCCCCGACGACCTGGGCGGACGTCGCGACGGACGCGGCGGCCATCTCCAAGCTCGGCAACGGCATCAGCGGCTACGCCGACTACAGCGCCGCCAACACCGGCGGCTGGCACTTCACCGCCGAGCTCTACGGCCTGGGCGGCAGGATGGTGGACTCGACCGGCAAGAAGGCCGCGTTCAACACCGACCTCGGCAAGCAGGTCCTGCAGAACCTGTACGACATGCGCTGGAAGACCGGCGGCATCGGCGCAGCGCAGATGATCAAGTGGGGCGACCTGCAGGCGGCGATGGCGGCCGGGAAGCTCGGCATGTACATCAGCGCGCCGGACGACATCACCTACATGACGCAGACCCTCAAGGGCAACGCCTCGGACTACGGCATCGGCCCGATGCCCGGCACCCAGGGCGCCCTGACCGGCGGTGACGACTACTACTTCAAGAAGACCGACACCCCGGACCAGATCAAGGCCGGCATCGCCTGGCTCAACTTCAAGCTCCTCACCCCGGGCAAGGGCCAGTTCCAGTACGACCGCAACAAGACCGGCGGCCTGCCGGTCGGGATCCCCGAGCCGGAGTTCTTCGCCGCGGGAAGCCCGAGCCTGACCGCCGACAACTCCAACAAGCTGGCGTCCGCGACCCTGCCGGTCGCCAACTACGAGCAGTTCGTCAGCAACCCGGTGACCCCGGTCGTCGAGCCGCCGAACGCCCAGGCGATCTACAAGGTGCTGGACGGCGCGATGTCCGCCGTACTGACCAACAAGAACGCCGACGTCGCCCAGCTGCTGGCCAAGGCCGAGACCGACGTCAACACGGTCCTCGCCAACTCATAGCAGCCCTGTGACGGGTGCGGGGCCGGAGCAGCCCCGCACCCGTCACATCTGGACCCCCTTGATGGCCCCTTGATGGACCCGGAGGAGAACCCGTGATGACGGACATCATCGAAGTCGGGCCCATCGTGGCGGCGGTACCTCACCAGCGCCCGCGGCGGACCCGTACCGGCGGACTACGGCGCAACGTACGGGCCCACGGCTTCCTGATCGGTGCTGTGGCCTGCTTCGCGCTCTTCTCCTGGTACCCGATGATCCGCGAGTTCATCATGGCCTTCCAGCGGACCAAGCGGGGCCAGACCACCTGGGTCGGCTGGACCAACCTCCAGCACATCACCGCGGACCCGGCGTTCTGGCAGGCCTGGCGAAACACCATCATGTACACCCTGCTCGCGCTGCTCCTCGGCTTCGCGGTGCCGTTCTTCGTGGCCGTCCTGCTCAACGAGTTCCGGCACGGCCAGGCCTACCTGCGAATCCTGGTGTACCTGCCGGTAATGCTGCCGCAGGTGGCCTCGACGCTGCTGTTCCGGTACTTCTACGACCCGGGGTACGGGCTCTTCAACCAGATCCTGCACTTCCTGTCGCTACCAGGGTCTTCGTGGCTGGCCTCCAAGGACACCGCGCTGATCTCGGTGGTGCTCGCGTCCACCTGGATGAACATGGGCGGCGCGACACTGATCTACCTGGCCGCCCTGCAGGGCATCCCGGGTGAGCTCTATGAGGCGGCCGAGCTGGACGGGGCCGGGGTGTTCCGCCGGATCTGGCACGTCACGATCCCGCAGACCCGGCTGATCCTCTCGGTGCTGCTGCTGCTCCAGATCGTCGCGACCATGCAGATGTTCACCGAGGCGTTCTTGCTGACCGGCGGAAGCGGGCCCGAGGGGTCCACCCTCACCGTCGTCTACCTGATCTACAACTACGCCTTCAACTTCAACAACTTCGGCAGTGCCGCGGCGCTCGGCGTCGTCATGCTCGTGGTGCTCGCCGGCTTCTCCGGTGTCTACCTCTGGCTCGAACGACGCACGAAGGAGGCCTGAGACACCATGGCCGCACAGACCCGGACCCTGATCTCCCAGACCCAGCTCAGCCGCCCGCGCGGCAAGGTCCTGTACTGGACCATCTTCGGCCTCGTCGTCGCCGTGTTCACGCTGGTCTTCATCGGGCCGCTCTACTGGATGGTCACCGGCGGGTTCAAGACGACCCAGGAGGTGATCCAGAACCCGCCGACGCTGTTCCCGCAGCATCCGCAGATCGACGCCTACACCGCGGCCTGGCGGCAGCTGAACATGGCGCGGCTGCTGTTCAACACGATCTACTACGCGGGTGGCGCCCTCGTTCTGCAACTGGTCTTCTGCGTGGCCGCGGCCTACGCCCTGTCCAAACTGCGGCCCGTCCTGGGCAACGTGATCCTCGGCCTGATGCTGATGACCCTGATGGTCCCGGCCGCCGTCCTGATCATCCCGCAGTACGTGACGGTGGTGGACCTGCCGATCGTGCATGTGAACCTGCTGAACACTCCGTGGGCGATCTGGCTGCCCTCGGTCGCCAACGCCTTCAACATCTTCCTGCTCAAACGGTTCTTCGACTCGATCCCCGAAGAACTGATGCACGCCGCGGCGATCGACGGAGCCAGTCCGCTGCGGACCCTGTGGTCGATCGTCCTGCCGATGTCGCGGCCGATCCTCGGCGTCGTCTCGATCTTCGCCGTGGTCGCGGTCTGGAAGGACTTCCTCTGGCCGCTGCTGGTTCTGCAGGACCCGTCGAAACAGACCCTCAACGTCGGGGTCAACGGGCTGGCCGTCGGTATTCAGCAGAACGTGCTGATCGCCGGGCTGACCCTTGCCTCGGTGCCCGCAATCATCTTCTTCCTCATCTTCCAGCGCGGCATCATGTCCGGCCTCACCGCCGGCAGCCTCAAGGGCTGACCCAACTCACGAGTCAGGAGTTCATTCAGCATGCTCGAAACGTGGTGGCGGGGAGCCGCGATCTACCAGGTCTATCTGCGTAGTTTCGCCGACGGCAACGGTGATGGCCTTGGCGACCTGGCCGGTCTGCGCGGACACCTGGGCTATCTGGCCGAGCTGGGGATCAACGCCATCTGGCTCAACCCCTGGTATCCCTCGCCGATGTCGGACGGCGGGTACGACGTCGCCGACTACCGGGACATCGAGCCGATCTTCGGCACGCTGGCGGAGGCGGAGAAGTTCATCGAGGAGGCCCACTCGCTGGGCATAAAGATCATCATTGATGTGGTGCCGAATCACAGCTCGGACCAGTCGGCCTGGTTCAAGGAGGCGCTCGCGGCCGGTCCGGGGTCGGCCGCGCGCAAGAACTTCTGGTTCCGGCCCGGCCGGGGTGACCTGCCGCCCAACGACTGGCAGTCGATCTTCGGCGGCCCGGCCTGGACCCGGGTGCCCGACGGCGAGTGGTACCTGCACCTGTTCGCGCCGGAGCAGCCCGACTTCAACTGGACCAGCCCGGAGGTGCACGCCGAGTTCCACGACGTACTCCGTTTCTGGTTCGACCGGGGCGTGGACGGATTCCGCATCGACTCCGCCGCCGTTCTCATCAAGGATCCCGACGCCGAGCCCGACGGCAAGGACCCGTACACCGACAGGGACGGCGTCCACGAGATCTACCGCGAATGGCGGCGGGTCTCCGACTCCTACGGCGGCCGGATCCTGATCGGCGAGGTCTGGATGCCCGACCAGGAGGCGTTCGCCCGCTACCTGCGGCCGGACGAGATGCACACCGCGTTCAACTTCGCCTTCCTCGGCTGCCCATGGGACCCCGCCGCGCTGCGCGAGGTGATCGACACGACGATGGACACGCACGCGCCGCTCGGCGCCCCGCCCACCTGGGTGCTGTCCAACCACGACGTGACCCGCCCGGTGACGAGGTACGGCCGGGCCGACACCTCCTTCGGCCACGACGACCGCAAGCACGGCATGCCCACCGACCTCGCGCTGGGCACACACCGGGCGCGGGCCGCCGCGCTCCTGACCATGGCGCTGCCCGGTGGGGTGTACGTCTACCAGGGTGAGGAGCTCGGGCTACCCGAGGTCGAGGACATCCCCGGCGCACTCCTGCAGGACCCGATCTGGGAACGTTCTGGCCGTACCGACCGGGGGCGTGACGGCTGCCGGGTACCGATCCCGTGGTCGGGCGAGGCACCCCCGTTCGGCTACGGCACCGGCGAACCGTGGCTGCCGCAGCCCGCCTCGTGGGCACAGCTCACCGTCGAGGCACAGAGCGCCGATCCCGGGTCGATGCTCGCGCTCTACCGCAAGGCGCTGCTGATCCGCGGCGCGGAGCTGGGCGACGGCACGATGACCTGGCTCGATCTCGGTCCCGATGTGCTCGCCTTCCGCCGGGACTCCGGCCTGACCTGCGTGGTCAACCTCGGACCGGACCCGGTTCCGATCCCCGCGCACAGTTCGGTGCTGCTCGCCAGCGGTCCCCTGGCCGGTGACCTGCTGCCCGCCGACACCGCCGTCTGGCTCCGCTGACGTGGCGGACGAGATACTGGTACGGGCCTCGGGCCTGGTCAAGGTTCACCCCATGGGCGGGGTACGGGCGGTCGACGGGATCGACTTCGAGCTGCGCAAGGGGGAGGCGTTCGGCTTCCTCGGGCCCAACGGCGCGGGCAAGTCGTCCACCATGCGGATGATCGGGTGCGTGTCCACGCCGTCCGCGGGAGAGCTGCGGATCTTCGGCCTGGATCCGGCCACCGACGGTGCCCGGATCCGGGCCAGGCTCGGCGTGGTCCCGCAGGAGGACACCGTCGACACCGAGCTGACCGTTCGGGAGAACCTGTACATCTACGGGCGGTACTTCGGGCTGTCCCGTGCGCGGATCCGCGAGCGGACCGCGGGCCTCCTGGAGTTCGCGCAGTTGGAGGACAAGGCGTCCGAGCAGGTCGGAGCCCTGTCGGGCGGCATGAGACGGCGGCTCACCATCGCCAGGTCCCTGATCAACGAACCGGAGATCCTGCTGCTCGACGAGCCCACCACCGGGCTCGACCCGCAGGCCAGGCACGTGCTGTGGGACCGGCTGTTCCGGCTCAAGCAGGAGGGCGTCACCCTGATCCTGACCACGCACTACATGGACGAGGCCGAGCAGCTCTGCGATCGCCTGGTCGTGATGGACCGGGGCCGGATCGCCGATGAGGGCTCGCCCAGGGAGCTGATCGAGCGGCACTCCACCCGCGAGGTGCTCGAACTCCGCTTCCCGCCCGGCGAGCAGGCGATCAGAGCCGAGAAGGTCACCGACATCGCCGAACGCCTCGAAGTGCTGCCCGACCGGGTCCTGCTGTACGTCGAGGACGGTGAGGCGGCGCTGGCCGCCGTACACGCGCGCGGCGTCACCCCCATCACCGCGCTGGTCCGCAGGGCGACGCTGGAGGATGTGTTCCTGACGCTGACCGGCAGGACGCTGGTCGACTGATGGGGGACACTCTCGCCTGGCGCTCGTTCTCGTACTGGATGAGGCGCTACCGCCACACCTGGCGCGGCACCATCGTGATCAGCGTCGCCAACCCGTTCCTGTTCCTGCTGGCCATGGGCGCCGGCCTCGGCGGGCTCGTCGACCAGAACCACAGCGCCTACCTGCACGGCATCCCGTACCTGGACTTCTTCGCCCCCGGCCTGCTGGCCGCCGCCGCGATGCAGACGGCCGTCACCGAGTCGGCCCGCCCGGTCCACACGGCCGGGCAGCCGAGCGGCAGCTACCGGGCCGCCGCCGCGACTCCGCTGCGGCCCGACGACATTTTCGCCGGGCACCTGCTGTTCATCGCGTTCCGGATCGCGATCAGCGCCGCCGCGTTCGTCCTGGTCATGGCGCTGTTCGGCATTCCCGGGTCAGCGCTGCTCCTCGTACCGGCCGCCCTGCTGACCGGTCTGGCATTCGCCGTGCCGATCGCCGCCTGGGCGGTCGGCGTGGACCGCCCGGCCAAGCTGAACGCGTTCTTCCGGTTCGTGGTGATGCCGCTCTACATGTTCTCCGGCACGTTCTTCCCGACCTCGCAGCTCCCGGCCTGGCTGCGCCCTGTCGTCGAGCTGAGCCCGCTATGGCACGGCGTGGCACTCTGCCGGACGATCGCCCTCGGCACCGGCACCCCGTACGTGCACGTCGTGTACCTGGCCGTGCTCGCCGCCCTTGGCGTGCTCGCCGGGCGGCGCCGCTACCGCCGGCACCTGCACGCCTGACCGTCACCACTCTGAAGGCAACGATGACCCGCATGCACCTGCTGGTGGAACGCAACCTGATGGTCTACCGGCACACCTGGAGCCTCCTGGTGGCCGAGGTGTTCGAACCCGTGCTCTACCTGCTCACCATCGGCATCGGCATCGGCACGCTGGTCGGTCACGTGCGCGGCACCGGGGTGGCCTACCCGCAGTACGTCGCCCCCGCGCTGCTGGCCACCGCGGCGATGAACGGCGCGATGAACGAGACGACGTTCAACCTGTTCCAGAAGCTCAAGTTCGACCGGGTGTACGACTCGATCCTGACCACGCCGATGACCGTACGGGACGTCGCGTTCGGTGAGGTGTGCTGGGCGCTGCTGCGCGGCACCCTCACCACCTCCGGATTCCTGGTGATCGTCACCGTGCTCGGCCTGGTGCACACCCCCTGGGCACTGCTCGCGCTGCCCGGTGCGGCGGTGATCGGCTTCGCGTTCGCCTCGGCCGGGCTCGCGGTCACCACCTACCTGCGCGACTGGCAGGACTTCCAGCTCATCCAGTTGGTGATGCTGCCGATGTTCCTGTTCGCCACGACGTTCTATCCGCTGGGTGTCTACCCACGCCCGGTGCAGCTCGCGGTGGAATGCCTCCCGCTCTACCAGAGCATCGAGCTCCTCCGCGAACCTTCTCTCGGTCACATCGGCCCGGGGCTCCTGGTCGCCGCGGTCTACCTGCTGGTCATGGGTGTCCTGGGCCTGGCCATCGCCCTCCCGCGCTTGCGCCGCACCCTGCTCGCCTGAAGGCTGGTCCCTCTTGATTGCAGGCGGGGCGAGAGCACGACCTTGCGCGAGCCACCGAGGTAATCGACGATCACGTCCGTGCCTGGCATCTGGCCCAGGTGCGGGCCGAACAGGACCGCACTCAGGCCGAACTCGCTGACGCGGGGCCATGGGCTTCGCTCAGCCAGCGTCCGTCCAGCGTGAGCGTCGCCCAGCCGGGGATGGTGTTCCTCCATCGGCGCATTCCGGCCAGGTCGAGGTGTTGCTTCTGGCCGCCGGCGCAGCGCAGCGGGTCGGTGATCGGCTTGTCGTCGGGGAAGTGTGGTTCGCCGAAGATCCACCGGTGGGCTGATCGCCACCCTCGCCACCGCGGCGGCGCTCTGCCGCACCGCCTGACGTGATCCAGCGCTACAGAAGGGATTGAAACGTGTTCTAGTTGGTTCTACGCTGGGCCGACAACATGGAGGCCTGATGATTCTTGATCGTTTCCTGGTGACCGGGAAGGTCGCGGTGGTCACCGGTGCGGGCCGCGGAATCGGGGCCGCGAGTGCGGTCGCCCTCGCCCAGGCCGGCGCCGACGTCGTCATCTCGGCCCGTACCGAAGAGCAGCTCAGCAAGGTCGCAGCCGAGATCGAGGCGACCGGTCGGCGGGCCCTGATCGTACCTCTGGATCTCAACGACCTGGAGGCGGCTGCCGGCCTCGCGCAGGCCGCCAAGGACGAGTTCGGCCGTCTGGACATCGTCGTCAACAACGTCGGAGGCACCATGCCCGCGGCGTTCATGAGCACCAAGCCGCACCATCTTGAGAACGCGTTCCACTTCAACGTGACGATCGCACACGCGCTCACCCGCGCGGCCGTGCCGCACCTGCTCGAAACGTGCGGCTCGGTCGTCAACATCTCCTCGGTGATGGGCCGGGTCAGCGGCCGCGGCTTCCTGGCGTACGGCACCGCCAAGGCCGCGCTCGCCCACTACACGCGGCTCGCAGCTCTGGACCTGGCCCCGAAGATCCGGGTCAACGCCATCGCGGTCGGCTCCGTCGCCACCTCGGCGCTGGAGATCGTCGTCAACGACGAGGGCCTGCGCACCCAGATGGAGGCCAACACCCCGCTCGGGCGGATCGGTGATCCCGAGGAAATCGCCGCCACCGTGCTCTTCCTCGCCTCGCCCGCGGGCGGCTACGCCACCGGCAAGGTCTTCGAGGTGGACGGTGGTATCGACCGCCCCAACCTCGACCTGGGCCTCCCCGATCTGTAAGGAGCACCGATGACGTACAGAGTCGTACAGTGGAGCACCGGAAACGTCGGCCGGCACGCCATCGCCGGGATCGACGCCCGGCCCGACCTGGAGCTGGTCGGCGTCTGGGTGTCCAACCCCGCCAAGGTCGGCAAGGACGCGGGCGAGCTCGCCGGCCTTGGCCGCCCGCTCGGAGTGGCGGCCACGAACGACGCGGAGGCGCTGTTCGCGCTGCGCCCCGACTGCGTCGTGTACACCGCGATGGCCGACGTACGGATCTTCGAAGCCCTTGAGGACCTGGCGACCATCCTGCGGGCGGGCATCAACGTCGTCTCCAGCAGCCCGGTCTTCCTGCAGTACCCCGACGGTGTCGTACCCGCGGAGATGTCCGACCCGATCCGGGCCGCGGCGGCCGAGGGCGGCGCGTCGATCTTCGTGAACGGCATCGACCCCGGCTTCGCCAACGACTGGCTGCCGCTGACCCTCACTGCCATCAGCGAGCGGATCGAAGAGGTCCGCTGCATGGAGGTGCTCAACTACGCGACGTACGACCAGGGCACGGTGCTGTTCGACATCATGGGGTTCGGGCGGCAGCTCGACGACATCCCGATGCTGCTCCAGCCCGGCGTGCTCACGATGGCCTGGGGCAGCGTGGTCCGCCAGCTCGCCGCCGGGCTCGACATCGAGCTGGACGAGGTCCAGGAGTCCTACGTCCGGCTGCCCGCGCCGGAGACCTTCGAGGTCGCCTCCGGCACCATCGAGAAGGGCACCGCCGCCGCGCTCCGCTTCGAGGTGCGCGGCATGGTGGGCGACCGGGCCGCCGTCGTACTCGAACATGTCACCCGGCTCCGCGACGACCTCGGCCCGGACTGGCCGCAGCCCGCCGGGCACGGCTGCTACCGGGTGCAGATCACCGGCGAGCCCAACTACACGCTGGACCTGCAACTGCTCGGCACCGACGGCGACCACAACACGGCCGGGCTGAAGGCCACCGCGATGCGCCTGGTCAATGCCGTACCGGCCGTCGTCCAGGCGCAGCCCGGCCTGCTCAGCTCGCTCGACCTGCCGCTGATCACCGGCCGGGGCCTGTACCGGTAGGACTCAGACGGCCAGGCCCGCCGCTCACCGTGACGATGGGCATCAGGATCTCGTCGACTATCGAGATCAGCATCTCGTCGGGCAGGTCGGCGCTCTCGGTGAGGCAGTGGTACATGACCATCGCCGGGCCGACATGCGCGACCTGCCGGGTGGCCGCCTCGGGCCGTACGTCGCCGCGTTCCGCGCCCCGGCGCAGCGCGTCGAGGATCATCTGGCGGAGCGGGGCGACGACCCGTTCGCGGACCACCGAGTGCAGCAGGACGTACCCGTCCTCGCCGTCGATCTTCAGCAGCTTGAACACCGCGCCCTTGGTGACCTCGGTGACGTCCCGGTAGCAGCGCAGCAGTTCGAGCAGGTCATCGTGGATGTTCCCGTGCTGCGGCACCTCCGCCGGGGCGGGCAGGGCATGCTCCAGCGCGTCGCGCAGGAGATCCTCGCGGGAGGCCCAGCGGCGGTAGAGCGCGGCCTTGCCGGTATGTGCGGAGGCGGCGACGCCCTCCATGGTCAGCCGGGCGTAGCCGACCGCGCCGAGCTGCTCGAAGACCGCGTCGAAGATCGCCTGTTCGAGCTCGGTGCCGCGTCGGCGGGTGGCCGGTGTCATCTCCCCATCATCTCGTGCACCTCGCTCAAAATAGTAGACGCTACCGTTCCCTCCGTGTTAGCTTCATAGTGAACTTCGACGTTCCCTATTTTAGCCCGGAGGGCTCTGTCATGTCGACCATCACCAGGACGAGCGCCCCGCCACGGATCACGCGTCCCGGCGTCACCCTCGCCGTCATCGTGCTGTGCCAGCTGATGATCGGCCTCGACTCCTCGATCGTCACCATCGCCCTGCCGCAGATCCAGAACGGCCTGCACCTGTCCGGCACCGGCCTGGCCTGGATCCAGAACTCCTACATGCTCGCCTTCGGCGGCCTGCTGCTGCTCGGCGGCCGGGCCGGCGACATCCTCGGCCGCCGCCGGGTCTTCCTGGCCGGCGTCTCCCTGTTCACGCTCGCCTCGCTGGCTGGAGGCCTCGCCTCGGCAGGCTGGTTCCTGCTGACCGCCCGCACCCTGCAGGGCGTCGGCGCGGCCGTCGCCGGGCCGAGCACGATGGCCCTGATCGCGGCGAACTTCGAAGGCGGCGCCCGCGTGCGGGCGCTCAGCGTCTTCTCGGCGGTGACCGGCGCGGGCGGCGCGATCGGGATGCTCGCCGGAGGGCTGCTCACGGACTGGGCGTCCTGGCGTTCGGCCTTCTTCGTCAACATCCCGATCGGTCTCGTCCTCCTGGCCCTGGCCCCCCGCTTCGTCGCGGAGACCCAGCGCCGTCCAGGCCGGTTCGACCTGCCGGGGGCGCTGACCTCGACCGTGGGCATGACCGCACTGGTCTACGGGTTCATCCGCGCGGCGTCCGCCGGCTGGCACGACTCCCTCACCGTGGGGTCCCTGCTCGCAGCCGTCATCCTGCTCGGCCTGTTCCTCGCCCTGGAGTCCCGGGCGGTGCAGCCGATCATGCCCCTTGGGCTCTTCGGGGACCGCGACCGTTCGGCCGCCTACGCCGCAATGCTGCTGCTCTGCGCGGCCATGTTCGGGATGTTCTTCTTCCTGACCCAGTTCCTGCAGGAGGTGCTCGGCTTCGGGCCGCTGAAGGCGGGGCTCGCGTTCCTGCCGATGGTGCTGATGCAGTTCACCTGCGTACGGACCCTGCCCAGGTTCCTGCCCCGGCTCGGGGCCAAGACGATCTCGGGGGCCGGGGCGGTGTCGGTCACCCTGGGGCTGCTCTGGCTCGCTCAGATCTCCGCATCCAGCGGGTACCTTTCAGGGGTCCTCGGCCCGCTGGTGCTGATGGGCATGGGCGGCGGGTTGTCGATCATGCCGCTCAACATGACGATCCTGTCCCGGGTCCCGCCTGCGGAGTCCGGCGCGGCCTCCGGGCTGGCGCAGACGATGGTCTGGGGTGGTGGCGCGCTCGGCTCCGCCGTCCTGGTCACCGTCTACGGCGCGGCCACCGCCCACCCGGCGGGCCCGATACAGATCCACGGCATGACCACCGCCTTCGCTGTCGCGACCGCCTTCTCCACCCTCGCCCTTCTGATCATCCTCACCCTCCGCCCCCGTTGACCCGTGGCGTTTCCCGCACCTTCTCGCTGTGAGGTGCGGGAAACGCCACGACTCAACGTTTGGGTACTACCCGATTGACGGGCGGACTGAGGTGTACGGGGTGGCCTCGGTGAACGCCTGGGCGATCTGGAGCAGGCGAAGGTCCGCGCCGTAGGACCCGACGAATTGCAGACCCACCGGCATTCCCGACGGAGTGAAGCCGGCCGGAACCGAGATCGCCGGGTGGGCGGTCACCGTGATCCGGGAACAGGACCGCAGCCAGTCGATGTAGGTCGCCTGCGGCTCACCGTTGATCTCGGTGACCCACTCCACATCGACGGGGAACGGCGTCACCTGCACGGTCGGCAGCGCCAGCACGTCGTAGTCCGACAGGAAGGCCCGGGTCCGCTCGAAGATCGCCGCCCGCCCGGCCAGGGCGGCGGCGATCTCGGCACCGCTCAGCGCCAGGCCCTTCTCGATGTTCCAGACCAGGGTCTCCTTCAGCTGGTCCCGGTGGCCCGCCAGCAGCGGGCCGAGCTCAGCCATCAGCAGCGCGCGCAGCACCTGGAAGACCTCATCGGCGTCCGACAGCGCGGGCGCCGCCGGGGCGACCGAGCAGCCCAGTTCCTCCAGCGTCGCGCGCGCGCCGTCCAGCACCGCGGTGACCTCCGGGGAAACCGCGAGGTCTCCCAGGTCGGGGGTCCACGCCACCCGGAGCCCACGCAGGTCGGCCGGGTGCAGCGACAGGAAGCCGGCGGGCCGGTCGGGTCGTGACAGCGGCAGCCCGGAGGTCCGCCCGCACATCCCGGCCAGCAGCAGCGCCGCGTCAGCGGGCGTGCGGGCGATGGGGCCGATCACAGCCAGCGGGTTGAGCACATTGTCGGGGACCAGCCCCGGGGTCGTCCGCAGGCCGACCAGGTTGCAGAACGAGGCCGGGTTGCGGACGCTGGCGGCGAGGTCGGAACCGTCGGCGAACGGGACCAGTCCCGCCGCCACCGCCGCGGCCGCGCCGCCACTGCTGCCGCCCGGCGTGCGGGCCGGGTCGTACGGGTTACGGGTCGTGCCGAACACCTTGTTGAACGTCTGCGACCCTGCCCCGAACTCCGGTGTGTTGGTCTTGCCGAACACGATCGCCCCGGCCGCCCTGAGGTTCCCGACGAAGGCCTCGTCGTGGTCGGGCACGTGGGCGGCCATGATCGGTGATCCGAGGGTGGTGCGGATGCCCGCCGTCTCGGCCAGATCCTTGACCGCGATCGGCAGACCGTGCAGTGGCCCGAGGTCCGCACCGCGCGCCGCCGCCTCGTCGGCCGCCGTCGCCGCCGCCAGCGCCTGCTCGGGCGCCACGGTCACGATCGCGTTGATCGCGGGATTGACCTTCTCGATCCGGTCGAGGTAATGGGTCAGGAGTTCACGAGCGGACAGCCGGCGCGTGTGCAGCAGCCGAGCGAGCTCGACCGCGGAGGTCTCATGCAAGGTCACGGGGGCAGTCTGCACGAGATCGGACGGCCGAGGAAACTCAGCTCCCAGTCTCCCGGGTTGAGATCCTCCGCCAGCCGGTACAGCCGGATGATCTCCTCACCCGCGTCCGGTGGGCCGAGCGCGATGACGATGAGCCGCCGGTCGCCCTGGTGCCCGCCGCACACGGCGTGCGGACGGCCCCGGTAGCGGGTGAACTCCGCGAAGAGCCTGCCGAGCGCGGGGGAGTGCTCGTCGTCTTCGGTCGCCGGCCGCGTCACGGTCAGGTGCCGCCAGCCTCCGGCGATCTCGGTGGCCTCGACGATGAGCGGGTCCTCGCTGTGCCGCCAGTGCAGGTGCGCGCGGGCGGCGGAACTCTCGGCCTGGTCGGAACTCGGGAACTCGGGGAAGTCGTCCATGAGAGCAGTACCCCTTTCCTGCGGAACCGGACTCCTAGGTTTACCCCGCGTAGAGACAGCTGTCCGGAGAATCGTCACGCGTGGCCCGTTACGGGCGTACGACCCGTGCTTTCCGGGTCAGCCGTTCAGCACCGCCATGGCCGCGTTGTGCCCGGGGATGCCGCTGACACCGCCGCCGCGCCGGGCGCCGGCCCCGCAGAGCAGCAGCCGGGGATGCTCGGTCTCGACCCCCCAGCGGCCCGTCTGCGCGATGTCGGCGGCGTACGGCCAGGACAGGTCCCGGTGGAAGATGTGCCCGCCCGGCAGTCCCGCCTCGACCTCCAGGTCGACCGGGGTCTTGACCTCCAGGCACGGGCTTGCGTCGGGAGCCCGCAACAGGCAGTCCTCGATCGGCTCGGCCAGCACCGTGTTCATGGACGCCAGGGTGGCCTTCAGCGCGAGCGCGCGGGCGCCCTCCGGATCGGCGCGAAACAGCCGGGCGGGCATGTGCAACCCGAACAGGGTCATCGTGTGCGCCCCCGCCGCCCGCAGTCCGGGCCCGAGGATCGAGGGGTCGGTCAGCGAGTGGCAGTACACCTCCGCCGGCGGCAGCGCCGGGATCTCACCCGCGCAGGCCTGGGCGTACGCCGCGTCCAGTTGCGCCCTGCCCTCGTTGATGTGGAACGTCCCGCTGAAGGCCGCCCGCGGATCGACGTCGACGTCGCGCAGCCGCGGGAGCCTTGACAGCACCATGTTGACCTTCAACTGGGCCCCCTCCGGACTGGTACCACCGGGAGCGCCGGTGCCGAGCAGCCGGTCGAGCACCGTGGGCGGTACGTTCGCCAGCACCCGGCCGGCGGACACGCAGTGCTCGCAACCACCGGACCGGAACGTCACCTCACCGTTGGCGGGATCGATCGCGAGCACCTGCGCGCCGGTGACGATCTCGGCTCCGGCCTCCCGTGCCGCGGTGGCCAGCGCGCCCGACACAGCGCCCATCCCGCCGACGGGCACGTTCCACTCGCCGGTCCCGTCGCCGACCACGTGGTAGAGGAAGCACCGGTTCGCCAGGAGCCCGGGTCCGCCCGGGTCGGTGAACGTGCCGATCAGCGCGTCGGTGAGAACGACCCCCCGTACCGTGTCGCTGTGGAACCGCTCGTCGACCACCTCGCCGATCGGCCGCTCGAAGACCTCACGCCACGTCTCGTCGTCCCCGACCACCTCGCGCAGGCCGCGCCGGTCGAGCAGGGGGCGCACCAGCGTCGGCGCCACCCGTTTCGCCAGCTCGCCGAGCGTCCCGTAGAACCGCTGCCAGGCCGCGTACTCACCGGACCCGCCGGTCACGGCCTCGAACGACGCAGCCGTCCCGGCCGGGTCACCGTTGTCGACCAGCAGGCCGGTGTCACCGATCGGGGTGTACGACGCGTACCGCCGCCGGCGCAGTTCGACCCTCAGCCCGAGGTCGCGTACGACCTTCGAGGGGAGCAGGCTCACCAGGTAGGAGTACCGGGAGAGCATGGCGTCGACACCCGGAAAGGCCTGCGCGGAGACCGCCAGCCCGCCCACGTGGTCGAGCCGCTCCAGGACCAGCACCCGGCGGCCCGCCCGCGCCAGATAACCGGCCGCGACCAGTCCGTTGTGTCCCCCACCGACCACTACCGCGTCATATCGCCCATTCACGCCCCGACTCTAGGCGCTCGGGCCGCGCGGCCTGGACTGAGGAGCGAGGGAGCGTAGCGACTGAGCGACGAGGGAAGGCCGCGCGTCAAGGCCCGAGCGCCGCGCGAGCGGAGCGAGCGCCAGCAAACTAGGCGCTCGGGCCGCGCGTCATGCCCCGAGCGCCGGCAAACTAGGGCTCGGGCGACGAAGGGCCGGGGAGGCCAGATCAGTGCGTCTGGGACCAGCCGGTCAGGTCGTAGAAGCGGCTGTCCGGAAGCGTGCGGAGCCGGGCGGCCACCCCTGCGGTGTCGCCGAGCAGCCGGTCGGTGTCGAAGCAGCGGCTCTCCGCGACGCTGAGCACCCCGCACAGCAGCGATTCCGGACTGCGCACGATGACCAGCGGGCCGAGCTGGACGAAACCCTTGCCGAGCTCGCTCACGGTCAGCAGCAGGGACTGCAGCGCGGCCAGTTCCGGGGAGGGCGATTCGTGCCGGCCGGCGGCGCCGACGGCCAGCCCGTCGAGCAGGCTCATCAGGTCCCACTCCAGCTCCACCGGGCCACGCCCGGGCGGGCAGGCCAGGTAGTACCGCACCCCGCCGAGCTCGGCCACCTGCAGCCGTACCCCGAGCCCGTTCTGCTCGACCAGGTTCGCGTACTGCAGGAGGAGCGTGTCGTCGAGCGCGGCGATGTCGCCGGACAGCCCGCCGAGCAGTGTGCCGCCGTCCGGCGGGTCCCCGCCGAGCGTCGTGACCACCTCCAGGTCGAGCTGTTCCTGCACCCGCTGGTGCACCCGGGCGACGACCGTCTCCACGGACTGCAGGGACAGGGCGAACTGGTGCTCGAGTTCCTGGCCACGCTCGAGCCCGCCGAGCCGGGCCACGATGTCGCGGACCTGCTCACGCAGCGCCGAGACATTGGTCTCCAGCGCGCGGGACAGATGGCCGACCTCGGAGATCTCGCCGTGCAGCTCCTGCAGGTCGGTCCGCTCCTCCAGCGCCCGCAGCCGGATCTCGTACCGGTGCTGGACGTCCGCGAGGATCTCGCCCTGGGCCGCGCCCTGTGCCTCGGCCGCGCCTGCCCGGGCCTGCATGGCTTCCAGAGACGCCCTCAACTGCTCGGCGGCCGCCCTGAGCCGGCTGATCTCGGATTCGGACCGCCGCTTGGCGAGCCCCAGATAGAGCTCGGCTCCGGCGACCGTCAAGCACAGCAGAACCAACAGCGCGGTCATCGGCACTCCCAGGCGGCGTGGTGCGGTGATAGCCACTTTGCCATCCGGACGGGCCGGGAAACAGCGCCTATGCCCACAAGAATGGATCAGGGGAGATTCGTCCTTTTTTGCAACCCGCACGACGCGATACCTTGGGGTTCATGAACGTCGGCGATGTGGTGGACGACTTCGCGCTCCTGGACGAGCGGGGCATACAGCGCACCCTCAGTGACCTGCTGGACCAGGGGCCGGTCGTGCTGTTCTTCTATCCTGCGGCGATGACTCCCGGCTGCACGGCGGAGAGTTGTCACTTCCGGGACCTGCAGGCCGAGTTCACCGCGCTGGGCGCCCAGCCCGTGGGGATCAGCGCCGACGCGGTCGAGCGGCAGCGCGAGTTCTCGCACAAGTACAGCTTCGGCTACCCGCTGCTGTCCGACCCCGACGGGCTCGTCGCCACCCAGTTCGGCGTACGGCGTGCCCGGCTGTCGCTGGCGCCCACCAAGCGGCAGACCTTCGTGATCGGCACCGACCGGCGGGTCATCGAGGTGATCAAGAGTGAGATCCGGATGAGCGTACACGCCGACCGCGCCCTCACGGCGCTGCGGCAGGCCTGACACCTGGTGTTCCCCCTGGTCGAGAGGGGTAGGCAGGTATCGGGTCGCGGACCTCGCGGCCACCGGAGCGAGGGGGGCGCGTCGTGCCGGGAGGGGGCATCCCGGCCAGGTGGTCCTGGCGCTGCGAGGTGCTGCTGCTCGTCCTGCTCTACGGGTCGTTCGAGGTCGTCCGGGTGTTCGTGGCCGGCAGTCTCACGATGGCCCGGTGGAACGCCGAGCGGCTCCTCGATGCCGAGCGGGATCTGCACCTGGCCGTCGAACGAGGACTGAACGGCTACGTGACCGCCCATCCGCTGCTGGCGGTCCCGGCCTGTTTCGCCTACGCGTCGCTGCACAACGTGGTGACCCTGGGCGTGCTGGTCTGGCTCTGGCACTGCCACCCGCAGGGCTATGCGGCATCGCGTACCGGTTTGATCATCGCGACCGCGCTCGGGCTGATCGGCTTCATCCTGCTGCCGATGGCGCCGCCACGCCTGCTGCCCGGTTTCACCGACACGATGCGGGCGTACGGGTCGTACGGCTGGTGGGGGGCGACGGCCCGGAGCGGGGCGGGGGAGTGGACCAACCAGTTCGCCGCGATGCCCTCGCTGCACGTGGGCTGGGCGGTCTGGGCCGGTTGGGCGGTCTGGCGCAACGCGCGCAGCCCGTACGCCCGCGGGCTCGCGGTGGCCTATCCGCTGTTCGTGATCTGGGTGGTGGTCGGGACCGCCAACCACTACGTCCTTGACGCGGTGGCCGGTCTGGCCGTCATCTCCGCGGGCCTGCTGTGCGGCTCGCGGATCCACCGGACCCGGCCGGTTCAGCCGGTCGGCCGCTGAAAGATCGCCCAGACCGCCTTGCCGCCGGATACCAGGGGCGTGCAGCCCCACGAGGAACTGAGTCCCGCGACGATCTGGAGTCCGCGTCCGGCCTCGGCCAGTTCGTCGATGGCGGCCAGGGCGGGGATACGGCTGCTCGGGTCGGTGACCACGACGAGTACCCGGCGGCCATGGCCCACCAGGACGAGCTGGAGTGGAAGGGCCGAGACCTGGCGGGCCCCGGTCAGGCCGTGCCGGAGGGCGTTGGTCACGAGTTCGGAGATGACGACCCCGATGTCCTCAACGAGGTCGCCGGCACACCAGCCGGGCAGCACTGTGCCCGCAAAGTCCCGCGCGGCCTTGGCCGAGCCCGGGTCGGCGGCGAGCCGGAGCCTGGCGGTCCTGGGATCGTCGGTGGCGGTGGCCGGAGGGGCCGGCCACCGCGTCGGTACTCGCCGCGCCTGGTCGAGTGCGGTCATCCACCAATGCCACTTCTGGTCATCGACCTGGGCGTCGGCGGTTCCATCGGAAAGATGAACGATCATGGCTGGCCCCTGCGCGGCTGGGAAGGGATTTCGGGGGTCTGAGGCCAATCTTGCCCCCTCAGGACTTGCAGATGCAAGAGCTTCTGCAAGGGATAGTGCAAGCGCTAATGCACGTGCAGTGACGCAGCGTGGAAGTACAGGGCCGTGGCGCGAGAACCCTGGGCAGCGGAGGCTGGGGATGGGAGACTGGTCCATCCAGTGCTGCGGGAGCCCGAATGACAGCTGATCCTTCGTATACCAGCACGCTCACCGAGGGCCGTGGGGGGCCGACGGTGTTTCGAATACGGCTGGGCGCGCAGTTGCGCCGGCTGCGCGAGGCCCGGCACATCACGCGGGAGGACGCCGGGTACGCGATCCGCTCCTCCGACTCCAAGATCAGCCGATTGGAGCTGGGGCGGGTCGGATTCAAGGAACGGGACGTGGGTGACCTGCTCACGCTCTACGGGGTGGAGGACGAGCGGGAGCGGGCGATGATGCTCTCCCTCGCCGGGCAGGCCAACGCCACCGGCTGGTGGCACGAGTTCGCCGAGGTGCTGCCGGGCTGGTTCGAGGCCTACATCGGCCTTGAGGAGGCGGCCATGCTGATCCGGGCGTACGAGGTCCAGTTCGTACCCGGTCTGCTGCAGACGCGGGAGTACGCCCATGCGGTCGTCAGGCTCGGCCATCCCAAGGTCTCCGACGAGGAGGCCGACCGCCGGGTCGCGCTCCGGATGCACCGTCAGCGGCTGCTCACCGGACCGGACGCACCCCGGCTCTGGGCCGTCGTGGACGAAGCGGTGCTGCACCGCCCGCTGGGCGGCGACGAGGCGATGCGCGCACAGCTCGAGCACCTGATCAAGGCCACCGAGCTGCCCAACGTCACCCTGCAGGTCGTTCCGTTCGCGCGGGGCGGGCACGCCGCCGCCGGTGGCCCGTTCAGCCTGCTTCGGTTCGCCGACCCGGAACTGCCCGACATCGTCTTCCTCGAGCAGCTCAACAGCGCGACCTATGTGGATCGGTCCGAGGACGTCGACCGGTACCTCGCGGTGGTCGAGCGGCTCCGCCTCGAGGCCGAACCCGCCGGCGCCACCCCAGGCCTGCTGAACGCCGCCCTAGCCCGCCTCTGACCCGCACCTCCTCCCCCCCAGTCCAACCCCTCCGTTGAGTCGTGGGGGGGGGGGGG
>JAOPYM010000161.1 GCA_025964615.1 Actinomycetes bacterium | reverse complement strand
TGCACGTCGGGCCCAGCCAGCTCGCCTGGCTCAAGCCCGAGCTCACCCGGCCGCTCGGCCTGGTCGAGGATACCGTGCTGATCGCGACGCCGAATGCCTTCGTGAAGGAGCAGCTGGAAACCCGGCTCCGTCCGCTTGTCATTCACGCGCTGTCGCGCGAGCTCGGTCGCCCGATCCAGCTCGCGGTCACCGTGGACCCTCGGCCGACGTCCCCGCAGGAGCCGCCGCCCGGCCCGCCGAACTCGCCGCTTTCCGTGATGGATCCGCCCGGGGGCCACATGCCGCCGATGCCGATGCACCCGGGCATGCCGCAGGACTCGCCCCAGGGGGAATGGGGGGCGGGTGCCCCCCATGCGGGAGATCAGCAGCAACCGCAGCCGCAAGCGCAGCCGGAGCAGTACCCCTACGAGTCGACCGGGTGGCCGTCCCAGGGGGGCCAGGAGTCGACCGGGTGGCCGTCCCAGGAGGCCCAGGAGATGCCGCCCGAGCAGCCGTCCTTCAACCGCCCGGCCCAGCCGTCCCCGTCGCACCAGCACGAGTCGGCCGGCCTCAGCGGGATGTCACCGTCACATCAGCAATCGCGGCAGCAGTCCCAGCACGGGCAGCACGGGCAACAGGGTCGGCCGGGGCAATCGGGACAGCAGCACGAGCAGCCGCTCCGCCCGGCCTCCGCGCGCCTCAACTCCAAGTACACCTTCGAGACGTTCGTCATCGGCAGCAGCAACCGGTTCGCGCACGCGGCCGCCGTCGCGGTCGCCGAGGCCCCCGCCAAGGCCTACAACCCGCTGTTCATCTACGGCGACTCGGGCCTGGGCAAGACGCACCTGCTGCACGCGATCGGCCACTACGCCCAGACGCTCTACAACGGCATCAAGGTGCGCTACGTGAGCTCGGAGGAGTTCACCAACGACTTCATCAATATGATCCGCGACGGCAAGCAGGACGGGTTCCGCCGCAGGTACCGCGATGTCGACGTGCTCCTGGTCGACGACATCCAGTTCCTGGAGAACAAGGAAGGAACCCAGGAGGAGTTTTTCCACACCTTCAACACACTGCACAACGCGAGCAAGCAGATCGTCATCTCCTCCGACCGGGCGCCCAAGCGCCTGGTCACCCTGGAGGACCGGCTGCGCAGTCGGTTCGAGTGGGGCCTGCTGACCGATGTGCAGCCGCCCGAACTCGAGACCCGGATCGCGATCCTTCGCAAGAAGGCGATTCAGGAGGGGCTCAACGCCCCCGCGGACGTGCTTTCGTACATCGCCAGCCGGATCTCCACCAACATCCGCGAGCTTGAGGGCGCACTCATCCGCGTCACCGCCTTCGCGAGCCTGAACCGCCAGAGCGTCGACATCAGCCTGGCCGAGATCGTGCTCAAGGACCTGATACCGGAGACCCAGGGCGGCGGCCCGCAGATCACCGCCGCGACCATCATGGGCCAGACCGCCGCCTACTTCGGGCTGACGATCGAGGATCTGTGCGGCACCAGCCGGTCACGGGTCCTGGTAACCGCCCGGCATATTGCCATGTACCTGTGCCGCGAGCTCACCGACATGTCGCTGCCCAAGATCGGCCAGCAGTTCGGCGGCCGTGACCACACCACCGTCATCAACGCGGACCGCAAGATCCGCTCGCTGATGGCCGAGCGCCGCTCGATCTACACGCAGGTCACCGAGCTCACCAACCGCATCAAGCAGCAGGCCAGGGCAAGCTAGTGCCAACAACCCGGACTTTTTGCGATCGGCAAATGCCTGCCAAGATCTACTCACAGGTTACCCACACGAGTTATCCAGATCTGTGGATAAGCGGTGTGGATAACCTTGTGGACCAGCAGGGGATAACCCGGGGACAGCTGGTGGACAACTGGGGGAAACCTGGACAGCATCCACATCACCCCTCCGGACGTCCACACAGCGCGCACAACCCCTGTGTACAAAAAAGGGCCGCGAACTGGGGGAACGATGTTTTCCCCACAATCCACAGGCCCTATGACTACGACGTTCCTATAACTAAATAGACCCCGAAAACAAGTAGGTGCCCGGCCCGGCTGGGGAAATCCCTTCCGGTCCGTGCCGCCGCACCAGCCAAATACCCCGCCAACGGGTAACCGCAAACATCAGCCGACCCCGGCAGGAGGCATCCCATGAAGCTCCAGGTTGAGCGTGACCCACTCGCTGAGGCCGTCGCATGGACCGCCCGCGCGCTACCGGCGCGCCCGACGGCTCCCGTGCTGGCCGGCATGCGGCTGCAGGCAGGCAGCGAGCTGACCCTGTCGACCTTCGACTACGAGGTCTCGGCCCAGTCGACGATCCCGGTGCAGGCCGACGAGCCTGGCACCGTGCTCGTCTCGGGCAGGCTGCTGGCCGAGATCGTGCGCTCGCTGCCGGCCAGGCCGGTCGATCTGACCACCGACGGCACCAGAACCACGGTCAAGTGCGGCAGCGCCACGTTCACGCTGATGCTGCTGCCGACCGAGGAATACCCGACGCTGCCGGGGATGCCCGAGACGACCGGCACCATCGGCGCGGACACCTTCGCCTCGGCGATCAGCCAGGTGGCGATCGCGGCGGGCAGGGATGACACGCTGCCGGCGCTGACCGGCATCCGGATGGAGATCAACGAGGACACGCTGACCCTCGTCGCCACCGACCGGTACCGTCTCGCCGTCCGCGAGCTCCGCTGGACCCCGGTCGCCCCGGGCCTCAACACGGCCGTCCTCGTCCCGGCCCGGGTGCTCAGCGACACCGCCCGCGCGCTGACGAGCGGGGCCGAGGTCGCGGTGGCGCTCGCCACCGGCGAGGGGGGCATGGGCGAGGGCATCATCGGCTTCGAGGGCAGCGGACGCAGAACCACCACCAGGCTGCTGTCCGGCGAGTACCCCCGTTACCAGACGCTGCTGCCGAGCGAGTTCTCCTCGGTCGCGGAGCTGCCGGCGGCGCCGTTCGCCGACGCGGTCAAGCGGGTGGCCCTGGTCGCCGAGCGGAACACCCCGGTCCGCCTCACCTTCGCCAGCAGCGAGGTCCTGCTCGAGGCCGGCGCCGGCGACGAGGCCCAGGCCAGCGAGGCGATCCAGGCGTCCTACGACGGTGACGAGATGCAGATCGCGTTCAACCCGCAGTACCTGCTCGACGGTATCGGCGCGGTCGACTCCGACACCGTCCGGATCTCGTTCACGACGCCCACCAGGCCCGCCGTGATCACCGGCAAGGGCGAGGCCCACCCCGACTACCGCTACGTCATCATGCCCATCCGGTCAGCCGGCTGACCGCCACAACGCCCCGGCGCCAACGTGCCAAATGCGCGTCTGGGCTCACTCTTGCCGGCCCAAATGCGCATTCGGCACACGGGTGGATGTTGGGCGCGGGTCAGTGTCGGTGTAAGCCGATACGCTCAGAAGCGTGCACCTGACCCGACTCGCGCTGACGGACTTCCGCTCCTATGCGGCCGTCGACGTGCCACTCGAGCCGGGTGTCACGATCTTCAGCGGCGCGAACGGCGAGGGCAAGACCAACCTGGTCGAGGCGGTCGGCTACGCGGCGACGCTCACCAGCCACCGATCGGCCCAGGACGCCCCGCTCATCAGGGCGGGCGCGGAGCAGGCGATCATCAGGGCGGCGATCTCCACCAGCCCGAGTGACGCGCTGGTGGAGATCGAGCTGAACGCGGGGCGCGCCAACCGGGTGCGGCTCAA
>JAOPYM010000158.1 GCA_025964615.1 Actinomycetes bacterium | reverse complement strand
CACCGTTTCGCGATTCGGTGCGGGAAACGCCACGGCTCAACGGTGTGACGGGTGGGGGGCTGGGGGCGCTGTGGGGGGATGGGTGATGACGAGGGCGCGGTGTCCTTTGCGACGCTGGCGTATGTGGGTACGGTCCTGCTGGCGTTGGTGGACTATCCGGTCATGTGGGTTCCCGCGACGGGGCTCTATCTGTACTGGCGTGGCCGGGATCAGGGCGGTCTGCTGCGGTTGCACCTGGCCGGGGCGGTGTCGCTCTCGGTGGTCGTGACCGGGTATGCGGTCGCGCTGCGGCAGTTGCTCGACGCCGTCAGCGTGCACGGGCAGTGGCTCGCGCTCTACCCGTGGCTGGTCGCCGCCGCCGTGGCGCTGCCGTGCGTACGGGCGGTCCAGGCGGTGCGGCGGGGCCAGCCGTACACCTTCCCCGTGGCCATGGCCTGGATTCCCCTCGAGTAGCGTCGGGTGGGTGATGAGACTGCCCTCGCCGGTCGTGGAACTGGCCGACGACCGGCTGTCGCGGCGCGGGATCCGGCTGTTCCTCAAGCGTGACGACCTCATCGACTCCGAGCTGCCAGGCAACAAGTGGCGCAAGCTCAAGTACAACCTGGACGACGCCAGGCGGCAGGGCCATGACACGCTGCTCACCTTCGGCGGCGCCTACTCCAACCACATCCGCGCCACCGCCGCCGCGGGCCGCCGTTTCGGGTTCGCCACGATCGGGATGATCCGCGGCGAAGAGCACCTGCCGCTGAACGACTCGCTGGCGTACGCGACCGAACAGGGAATGCGGCTCGGCTACCTCGACCGCGGGGCGTACCGGCGAAAGCAGGAAGCGGATGTGATCGGTGCGCTCCGTGAGCGGTGGGGCCGCTTCCACCTGATCCCGGAAGGCGGCAGCAACGCCTGGGCGGTCCGGGGCTGCGCGGAGCTCCCGGCTGAGATCGGCGAGCCGTTCGACGTGATCTGCTGTGCCTGCGGCACCGGTGGGACCCTCGCCGGAATCGCGGCCGGGCTCCGTCCCGGGCAGCGGGCGCTGGGCTTCTCCGCCCTCAGGGGTGAAGGATTCCTGGACGCTGAGACCGAGCGGCTTCAGCGTGAGGCTTACGGCGCGGGCTCGGGCAACTGGAGCATCGAGTACGGCTTCCATTTCGGCGGGTACGCACGGCGGACCCCTGTCCTGGACGGGTTCATCGACGACTTCACCGCCAGGCACGGGTTGCGGCCCGACTGGGTGTACGTGGCCAAGATGCTGTACGGGATCTTCACGATGGCCGAGCGAGGCGCCTTTCAGGACGGCACCCGGATCATGGCCGTGATCACCGGGTCAGGGCAGGAGCGCCAATAGTGCGGCGGGCGTCAGCGAGCCGGGCGCACGGTGTTCGCGGGCTGCACGCCCGGCCTCACGCTGCAGCAATTCGTTCACCGGGGTCGGCACCCCATGATGACGGCCGAGCAGCACGATCTCCCCGTTGAGGTAGTCGGCCTCGATCGAGCCGGTCCCCCGCGCGAGACTCTGCCACGACGACGCGCCACCGCGCCGTACTCCCTCGACGGGTTCGGGCCGCACGAGATCACCCCGGCGTTCCCGCTGCTCCTCAGCGCTCGTGAAGGCAATCCCGGCGGCTGTCAGCACCTGCGCGCCCTCGGCGCGCACCCGCGAGTACAGCTCGCTAGCCCCGTCGATCGGGCCGCAGAGCGCCTCCAGCGCGTTTCCGAGGTTTCCCAGGAGTTTGCCGTACTTCCAGCGCATCACGTCGCCGGACACCGGAGCCTGGAAGACGCTGTCGTCCAGGTCCGCACCGATCCGCATCACGGTTCCGTCGGTGCCCGAGGGGTACCGGCCCAGGTGCAGGATCCCGGTCAGCGGCATTCCCGCCGCCTCGATCACCCCGGGTTCCAGATGGGAGGCGGGCAGCCACACGCACATTCCGTACACCTGCCGGAAACGGCGCAGTGCGAGCCGCTCGTTCTCCACGGCGTTCTGCGCGCAGACCACCGGCAGCACCTCGGCCGCCGTACCCCCACCGAGGACGGGGCGGCCCGACCAGGCGTCCAGCGCGGCGACGCTGTCCTGCGTCTTCACCGCGAGGACGAGCACGTCGCCCTGCCGCAGGTCCAGGTTCTGCGGCCCGTCGGCGACCGGGATCGGCAGCATCACCGTGCCGGTGGGAGTCGCGAACCGGAGGCCGCGGTCGCGCAGGGCCAGGTAGTGGGCGCCGCGCGCCACGAGCACGACGTCATGCCCGCTCTCGAACAGCCGCGCCCCGATGGTCCCGCCGATCGCTCCGGCCCCGATGATGATGTAGCGCACGGCAGATGTCACAGGCGGTCCACCGCGGTGACCCGGATGACGGCGATGCCCTCGTCGTCGGACGCGGCGAGATCCACTTCGGCGCTGATGCCCCAGTCGTGGTCCCCGGCGGGGTCGTCGAAGACCTGCCGGACCCGCCAGCCGCCCTGCTCCTCGACGATCTGCAGCAGCTTGGGACCGCGCGCGTCCGGCCCGGTGCCGAGCTCGTCGTGGTCGGTGTAGTAGGCGTCCATCGCGCCGGGCCAGTCGATGTCGGGGTCGAGTTCGGCCAGGTCGTAGAACCTGCCGATGGCGGCCAGCTCGACGCGGCGGAACATGGCGTTGCGGACCAGAACCCGGAACGCGCGGGTGTTGGCGGTGACCCTGGTGATCTTCTCCGCGACGATGACCTCGGTCTCGTCGGCCGGGTTGGCGAGCTGCTCCCACTCGTCGAGCAGCGAGGAGTCGACCTGGCGGACCAGCTCACCGAGCCATTCCACGAGGTCCTGGACCTCTTCGGTCTTCATGGACTCCGGCACGGTCTGGCCGAGCGCCTTGTAGGCGCTGGACAGGTAGCGCAGCACGATGCCCTCGGTCCGCGCCAGCTCGTAGAAGCCGACGTACTCGACGAACGTCATGGCCCGTTCGAACATGTCCCGCGCCACCGATTTCGGAGCGAGCGGATGGTCGCCCACCCAGGGATGCCCCTGCCGGTAGGTCTCGTAGGCGCCCTCAAGGAGCTCGTCGAAGAGCGGTTTGGGATAGGAGACCTGCTGGATCAGCTCCATCCGCTCCTCGTACTCGATGCCCTCGGCCTTCATCTCGGCGATCGCCTCGCCGCGCGCCTTGTTCTCCTGGGCGGCCAGGATCTGGCGCGGGTCGTCCAGGGTGGACTCCACGATGGTGAGCACATCCAGGGCGTACGAGGGTGACTCGGGATCGAGTAGCTCGAAGGTCGCCAGCGCAAAGGTGGACAGCGCCTGGTTGAGCGCGAAGTCGTCCTGCAGGTCGACCGTCAGCCTCACGTAACGGCCGTCCTCGTCGGGTTCGGCGAGAACCTCGACCACGCCCCCGGCCAGCAGCGACCGGTAGATGGCGATGGCCTGACTGATGTGACGCCGCTGCTGCGGGCGTTCCTCATGGTTGTCGGTGAGCAGCTTCTTCATCGCCTGGTACGCGTTGCCGGGCCGGGCGATCACCGACAGGAGCATGGCGTGGTTGACCCGGAACCGGGACTTCAGCGCCTCCGGCTCGGCCGTCTGCAGCTTCTCGAAGGTCGCTTCGTCCCAGCCGACGAACCCTTCGGGCGCCTTCTTGCGGGCGAACCCGCGCCGCCGCTTCGGGTCGTCGCCGATCTTCGCGAGCGCCTTCTCGTTGGCCACCACGTGCTCGGGGGCCTGGGCGACGACGAACCCGACCGTGTCGAACCCTGCTCGTCCGGCCCGTCCCGCGATCTGGTGGAACTCGCGGGCGCGCAGCCGCCGTACCCGGGTGCCGTCGTACTTCGACAGCGCGGTGAACAGAACCGTGCGGATCGGCACGTTCACCCCGACGCCGAGTGTGTCCGTACCGCAGATGACCTTGAGCAGCCCCGCCTGGGCCAGCCGCTCCACCAGGCGCCGGTACTTGGGCAGCATCCCGGCGTGGTGCACCCCGATTCCGTGCCGCACGAACCGGGACAGCTGCCGGCCGAACTTGGTGGTGAACCTGAAGTGCCCGATCAGGTCGGAGATCTGCTGCTTCTCCTCCTTGGAGCACACGTTGATGCTCATCAGCGCGTTGGCCCGCTCGACGGCCGCGGCCTGGGTGAAGTGCACGACGTAGATCGGCGCCTTCTGGATGGACAGGAGCTCCTCGATGGTCTCGTGCAGCGGCGTGACCTTGTACTCGTACATCAGCGGGACCGGGCGCTCCGCGGACCGCACCACGGTGGTCATACGGCCCGTACGCCGGACGAGGTCCTTCTCGAACCTGTCGACGTCGCCGAGCGTGGCCGACATCAGGACGAACTGGCACTGCGGGAGTTCAAGGAGCGGGATCTGCCAGGCCCAGCCGCGCTCCGGCTCGGCGTAGAAGTGGAACTCGTCCATCACGACCAGGCCGATGTCGGCGTTCACGCCGTCCCGCAGCGCGATGCTGGCCAGCACCTCGGCGGTGCAGCAGATGATCGGGGCGTCCGCGTTGACGCTGGCGTCGCCGGTCATCATGCCGACGTTCTGGGTACCGAACATCTCGCACAGGTCGAAGAACTTCTCCGAGACCAGAGCCTTGATCGGCGCGGTGTAGAAGCTGATCTCATCACGGCCCAGTGCGGCGAAGTGCGCGCCCGCGGCGACCAGGCTCTTACCGGAACCGGTCGGGGTGCTCAGAATGACGTTGTTGCCCGAGACGACCTCGATCAGCGCCTCCTCCTGGGCCGGGTAGAGGGTGATGCCCCGGCCCTCCACCCACTCCTGGAAGCCCGCGAACAGGGCGTCGGGATCAGCGGTCTTCGGCAGCAGGTCGATGAGGCTCACTCCCCCATCTTTCCCTGGCCCGGAGGCGCCCGCGACCATGCGCCATTTTGTAGGGTAAGTCCGGCCGCGCTGAGCTTCACCGGCGGCCCCGACGCCGAAGGCCTCGACATCGTCCACGGCCTCCCCCGCATCATCCCCCGGGCCCTGTCCAACTCGACAGGTTTCGGCGGCCACAACGCCGCCCTCATCCTCACGACCCTCTGGAAAAAGTGATATCACTTTGCTATGGTTTTGATGTGCCTGGGGGAGACCTCGGGCGATCGGATCGAGAGGGGCAGGAACATGACCGAACAGGTGGCAGTGGACATGCCGGAACCGCAGGTGCGGGAGCGCACGGCCTCCGGGGTCTCCGGGTGGCCGGTGCTGTGGGTGGCCATCGCCGGAGTGCTCGCGGGGGCCGCGCTCATCGTGGCCGGTGGGTACTCGTCCGGAGCCGGTAAGTTCGTGCTGGTCACGGCCGGGCTGCTGGTCATCCTGGCCGCACTCGTGCTCGCAGGCGGCCTCACCGCGGTGGCGCCGGGCCAGGCCCGGGTGATCCAGCTGCTCGGCAGGTATGTCGGCACGGTCCGCACCCCGGGGCTCCGCTGGGTCAACCCGTTCACCCTGCGGCGCAAGGTCTCCACCAGGATCCGCAACCACGAGACGGACGTCGCCAAGGTCAACGACGCGGACGGCAACCCCATCGAGATGGCCGCCGTGGTGGTCTGGCAGGTCGAGGACACCGCACGGGCGCTGTTCGAGGTGGACGACTTCATCGAGTTCGTCGCCATCCAGACCGAGACCGCCGTACGGCACATCGCGGGCAGCTACCCCTACGACTCCCATGACAACGGGCTCTCGCTGCGCGACAGCGCCAACGAGATCACCGCCAAGCTGTCCATCGAGATCCAGGCCCGCGTCACCTCCGCCGGGGTGAAGATCATCGAATCGCGGATCACCCGGCTCTCGTACGCCCCCGAGATCGCCCAGGCGATGCTCCGCAGGCAGCAGGCCGGCGCGGTGGTGGCGGCCAGGCAGCGGATCGTCGACGGAGCCGTCGGCATGGTCGAGTCCGCCCTCGCCAGGCTCGCCGAGAACAACGTGGTGGAGCTGGACGAGGAGCGCAAGGCCGCCATGGTCAGCAACCTGCTCGTGGTGCTCTGCGGCGAACGTGAGGCCCAGCCGGTGGTCAACGCCGGCTCCCTCTACCACTAGAACCCATGGCTGCCGAACGCAAGCAGATCCTGCTCCGCCTGGACCCGGCGGTGCACGACGCCCTGACCCGCTGGGCAGGCGACGAGCTCCGCAGTACGAACGCCCAGATCGAGTTCGTGCTGCGGCGCGCCCTGGCCGACGCCGGGAGGCTGCCCGGCGGAGTGGCCCGGATGCGCGGGCCGGGGCGGCCCCCCAAGGACAAGACCGAAGAGGAGTGAATGATGGACGTCCCCGAGAGTCTCCCCGCGAGGCTGTTCCTGCTCGCCTATGACCTGCGCAAGCAGCGCATGACGGCCCGGATGGAACGCGGCCTGGTCCTGCGCGCGGCGGCGCTCAACACGCTGCTGCGCGAGGAGTACCTGACCGACGACGGCGGCAGTCCGCGCGCCCTGCGGGATGCCCACCCGGATCCGGTACTGAGCGAGGTGCTGCAGCAGATCGGGGCGTCAAGGCCACGCAGGTGGCAGCACTGGGTGGCCAGGGGCGAACGCCAGACCTACTGGGCCGTCAGCGACCAGCTGATGGCGGGTGGCTGGATCCGCGTCGAGCGCCGCCACGTACTCGGCATCTTCCCGGTGGCCTCGGTGACCGTACGGGAGCCCCGGGTGGTGAAGAATCTGCACGCCCAGATCGCGGCGGCGCTCCGGCAGCCGGCTTCCCGGGTGGCGCCGGACGTCGCGGCGATGGTCGCGCTGGCGGCGACCGGCGGGCTGTCCACCGCGCTGAACCGCAGCCTGCGCCGCGAGCACAAGGAGCGGATCGCCGCACTGGCCGAGAGCACCGGGCCGGTGGCCCAGGCTCTCCGCAAGGCGATCCAGGCCGCGCAGGCCAGCGCGGTGTAGAGACATCCACGGCGGTCACTCGGCCACCGCGGGCTCCGGCGGCGCCTCCTGGACCGCCTCCGGGACCGCCTCGGTGATCGCCTCCGGGACCGCCTCGGTGATCGCCGCGGTGACCTGCACGCAACCGCAGAGACCATGCTCGGCGATGAGCCGCGCGCGACCGGCCGTATAGTCCACCCGGCTGACCGCAGGGCGGACCCGGCCGCAGGTAAGGCACAGCAACTTCGATCACCCTCCCACTGATGTTCGGCCCGGGGAGGCGCCTCCCCCTCCGAAGGCGCCTCTCCGGAAACGGCGCACCTCCCCGCACGCCGTCGCAGACCACCATCTGAATCGCGAACTGGCAGCCAGAAGGCGATCCCAGGACGTACGGTAGGCGGACCGACGTTGCAAACACGTTGCACCCGAATGCTGACAGTGTGTGATCACTGGAGACGTACCGATGGTGGAGGACCGCCTCTCGCCGCATGTGTGCGGCGACCCGCCCGGTGAGGCGCGAAGACTGCACACCCTGCACGACGCCGCCTTCGGAGGACCATCCGCAGCCGGGACCCCACGGGAGGTCATCACCGCCTCCTGGCACCGCTCGCTCGCCGCGGGCGTCGACCCCGGGGTGGACGGCGCACCTTTGGTGTACGAGCCGGAAATGATCGGCGACGCCAGGTCCGGTCACCCGCTCGACCGGTACCTGCCACTGCTGCGCGGCACCCTGCGGACGATGGCCGACCTGGCGGCGCACCTGATGGTCATCACCGATGGGGACGGTCACATCCTGTGGAGCGAGGGTCCCGACGCTGTACGGCGGAAGGCCGATGCGGTCGGCCTCGCCGAGGGCTTCTGCTGGTCCGAGGGATCGGTGGGCACCAACGGGATCGGCACCGCACTGGCGGCACGGCGGCCGAGCTATGTCTACTCGGCCGAGCATCTCGCCCGGGTGCTGCACCACTGGTCGTGTGCTGCGGCGCCCATCAGTGACCCCGACTCGGGGCGGATCGTCGGTTGCGTCGACATCAGTGCCACGATCCGGGAACTGCACCCGGCCACCGTGGCCCTCTCCGAGGCCACCGCCCGGCTGACCGAGGCCCAGCTGGCCCTGGACATGCACGCCCGTGACGACCGGCTGCGCGCCCGCTACCACCGGCACCTCACCGGTACGGGCGCTCTGGTCACCCCGACCGGACGGATCCTCGCGGGGGGCGACGGCACGCGGTTCGCCGGGCGCCTCATGATCCCCGAGCACGGCGGCGCCCTGATCCTGCCGGACGGCCGCCCGGCGATCGCCGAGTCGATGGGCGAGATCTTCCTGCTGCGGGCGCTGAGTCCCGTCTCCGACCGGCCGCTGCTGACCCTGCGGGTCCTCGGCGACCTGCCGACGGCCTGGCTGGACGGCCGGCAGATACCGATCTCACCCCGGCACGCCGAGCTCCTGACCCTGCTCGCCCTCAACCCGAAGGGGCTGACGGCCGACCAGTTCTCGCACCACCTCTACGGTGACGAGGGGAACCCGGTCACGCTGAGGTGCGAGATCCACCGGCTCCGCGCTCAGCTCGGGGGAGTCGTGTCGGCCAAGCCGTACCGGCTCGACTGCGACATCGACGCGGACGTGGTCACCGTGCGGCGGCTGCTGGCCGGCGGCGAGGCGAACCCGGCCGCGCAGCTCTACCGGGGACCGCTGCTGCCCCGCTCGGAGTCCCCGGCGATCCGCGCGGAACGCGACGAACTGTCGGCGCGGCTCCGCCGTCTGCTCATCTGGCGTGGCGGCGCCGACGCGCTGTGGGCCTACGTGCAGACCGAATCCGGTCGCGACGACCTCGAGGTGCTGGACCGGCTGGCCACCGTGCTGCCACCCGCAGATCCCCGTGTCGTGTCCGTACGCCTCCGCCAGACCCGGCTTGTGAACTGACCGGGCAGGCTCGGAGCGGTTGATCAGTGATCGTCGAAGGCCCGGAGGATCCGTTCGGCGGCCACCGCCGGGGTGAGGGTACCGTCGAGCACCGCGCGTTCCAGTTCCGGCGCCAGCTCCCGTACGACCGGATGCTCGCGCAGTGCGGTGAGCAGCCGATCCTGGACCATCGCCCAGGTCCAGCGGACCTGCTGCTCGCGCCGGCGCCGGTCCAGCTCGCCAGAGGCCGAGAGCGCGTCCTGGTGCTGGACCAGCCGCGCCCAGACGGTGTCGATGCCGACATCGTCGCGGGCGCTGCAGGTCAGCACCGGCGGCGCCTCCGCCGACCGGAGCATCCGCAGGGCCCCGGCGAGCTCGCGGGCGGCCTTTCGGGCCTCGACCTCGAAGGCACCGTCGGCCTTGTTGACCGCGATCACGTCGGCGAGCTCCAGGATGCCCTTCTTGATGCCCTGCAGCTGGTCGCCGGTACGGGCGAGGGTGAGGAACAGGAACGAGTCGACCATCTCGGCGACGGTGGTCTCGGACTGGCCGACGCCGACGGTCTCCACGAGGACGACGTCGTACCCGGCGGCCTCCACCACGACCATGGCCTCGCGGGTCGCCTTGGCGACACCGCCGAGGGTCCCCGCGGTCGGCGACGGCCGGATGAACGCCCTCGGGTCCGCGCAGAGCCGCTGCATCCGGGTCTTGTCGCCCAGGATGCTGCCGCCTGTCCTGGTCGACGACGGGTCCACCGCCAGCACGGCCACCTGATGACCGGCCCCGGTCAGGTGGGTGCCGAGCGCGTCGATGAAGGTGGACTTGCCGACCCCCGGTACCCCGGAGATCCCGACCCGCCGGGAGGAGCCGGTATAGGGGGTCAGCTCGACGAGGAGTTTCTGGGCCAGGTTCCGGTGGTCGGCGCGGGTGGACTCCACGAGCGTGATCGCACGCGCGATCCATGCCCGGGAGCCTCCCCGCACCCCTTGTGCGTAGTCCGAAACGTCAGGCTTCATGACCCAGGCGCTCGGCCAGGGCCCGCAGCAGGTCCAGGGCCGCGTCGGCGATGACCGTACCGGGACCGAACACCGCGCAGGCCCCTGCGGCCGACAGCTCTGCGTAGTCCTGCGGCGGGATGACCCCGCCCACGACGATCATGATGTCCTCCCGCCCCAGCGCGGCCAGTTCGGCGCGCAGGGCGGGCACCAGGGTGAGGTGACCGGCGGCCAGCGAGTTGACGCCGACGATGTGCACGTCCGCCTCGACGGCCTGCCGGGCGACCTCGCCCGGGGTCTGGAACAGCGGGCCGACGTCGACGTCGAAACCGAGGTCGGCGAAGGCGGTGGCGATCACCTTCTGGCCCCGGTCATGGCCGTCCTGGCCCATCTTGGCGACCAGGATGCGGGGCCGCCGCCCCTCGGCCTCCTCGAAGTCGTCGGTGGCCTTGCGGGTCTGTTCGATGTTGGACGCCGAACCGGCCTCGTCGCGGTACACCCCGGAGATGGTACGGATCTGTGCGGAGTGCCGCCCGTACACCTGCTCCAGCGCGTCGGAGATCTCCCCGACGGTTGCCATGGCGCGGGCCGCGTCGATGGCGAGCGCGAGCAGGTTCCCCTCCCCGCCGGCGGCCGACCTGGTCAGCGCGTCCAGTGCGGCCCGTACGTCCTCGGGCGAACGTTCGGCGCGGAGCCGCTCCAGCTTGGCGATCTGCTGGGCCCGTACCGAGCTGTTGTCGACCTTGAGGACCTCGATGGCCTCGTCGGCGCCGGAGCGGTACTTGTTGACGCCGATGACGGGCTGGCGCCCGGAGTCGATGCGCGCCTGGGTGCGGGCGGCGGCCTCCTCGATGCGCATCTTCGGGATGCCCTCCTCGATGGCCTTCGACATGCCGCCGTACGCCTCGGCCTCCTGGATGTGCTCCCATGCCTTGCGGGCCAGTTCGTAGGTCAGCCGCTCCACATAGGCCGATCCGCCCCACGGGTCGATCACCCGGGTCGTACCGGACTCCTGCTGGAGAAGCAGCTGGGTGTTGCGGGCGATCCGCGCGGAGAAGTCGGTCGGCAGCGCGAGGGCCTCGTCGAGGGCGTTGGTGTGCAGCGACTGCGTGTGCCCCTGGGTCGCCGCCATCGCCTCGATGCAGGTACGGGCGACGTTGTTGAACACGTCCTGTGCGGTCAGTGACCACCCGGAGGTCTGGCTGTGGGTCCGCAGCGACAGGGACTTGTTACTCTTCGGGTTGAACTCGCTGACCAGCTTGGCCCAGAGCAGCCGGGCGGCCCGCAGTTTGGCGACCTCCATGAAGAAGTTCATGCCGATCCCCCAGAAGAACGACAGCCTCGGCGCGAACGTGTCCACGTCCATCCCGGCGGCGACCCCGGCGCGCAGGTATTCGACCCCGTCCGCGAGGGTGTACGCCAGCTCCAGGTCGGCGGTGGCCCCGGCCTCCTGGATGTGGTATCCGGAGATGGAGATCGAGTTGTACTTCGGCATGTTCTGCGAGGTGTAGGCGAAGATGTCGGAGATGATCCGCATCGACGGCGCCGGTGGGTAGATGTAGGTGTTGCGGACCATGAACTCTTTGAGGATGTCGTTCTGGATGGTGCCCGCCAGTTCCGAAGGCGCCACCCCCTGCTCCTCGGCCGCCACCACGTACAGGGCCAGGATCGGCAGCACTGCGCCGTTCATGGTCATCGAGACCGACATCCTGTCGAGCGGGATGCCGTCGAAGAGCTGCCGCATGTCGTAGATCGAGTCGATGGCGACGCCGGCCATGCCGACGTCCCCGGCCACCCTCGGGTGATCCGAGTCGTACCCGCGGTGCGTGGCGAGGTCGAAGGCGACCGACAGTCCCTTCTGCCCGGCCGCCAGGTTGCGCCGGTAGAACGCGTTGGACTCCTCCGCGGTGGAGAACCCGGCGTACTGCCGGATGGTCCACGGCTGGTTCACATACATCGTCGGGTACGGGCCCCGGAGATAGGGCGCGATGCCCGGGTAGGTCTCCAGGAAGTCCAGGCCTTCGAGGTCGTCGGCGGTGTAGAGCGGCTTGACGCCGATGCCCTCGGGCGTCTCCCAGGTCAGCGCGTCGAGGTCCTTGCCGGTGGCCTGCTCGACGGCCTTCCGCCAAGCCGGCGCCTCGTCGCGGGCGTCGCCCAGGCCGATCTCTGTGAAGTCGGGAATCATCGGGCCACTCCGCAATCGTCCATGGTGATCCGCAGCACGTCCAGGGCATCGCACCCGGCGTACAGATAGGAGTCCACACCTTCATAGTCGCCCTTGCCGGCCAGCCAGATGCGCTTGGCCCCTGCGGCCTTGAGCATCTTGGCGGCCCCGGCCGCCTGCTCGGCATAGACCTTGTCGCCGGAGCACAGACAGGCCACCGTCGCCCCGCTGGCCGCGAAGTCCTCCGGGCGGCCCTGCACCGTCTCGATGCCACCGGCCTGGAACAGGTTGGCGGCGAAACCGGCACGCCCGCTGTGCTGGGCGGCGCTTCCCAGTGTCGCCAGGAACACTCGTGGCCGTTGCGCCGCCGCATCGGAGGCGTCCCGCAACGCCTCGAAGTCCTCGGCGTACCTGACGCCCTGCGCGGCTCGTGCTGCTCTGGTACGAACCGGGAGGTGCTCTGCGAGGTTCGGGTACTCGCTGACCCCGGTGATCGGATCCCGGCGGTGCGCGAGGTTCTCCCGCCGCTTCGCCCAGGTCGCCGCCAGCCTTTCCCGTACGACGTGGCCGGCCGCGGGCAGTCCCCCGGCCTTCTCGATCTCCTGGAACCAGGCCCATGCTCTCTCCGCCATGTCCGCGGTGAGCCGCTCCACGTACCAGGAGCCGCCCGCCGGGTCGGCGACCCGGCTGAGGCTGGACTCCTCCAGCAACAGCGCGTGCGTGTTACGGGCGATCCGCCGCGCGAAGTCGTCCGGCAGGCCGAGCACCGCGTCGAACGGCTGCACCGTCACCGCGTCCGCCCCGCCGACCCCCGCCGCGAACGCCGCGATCGTCGTCCGCAGCATGTTCACCCACGGGTCGCGCGCCGTCATCATCGCGTTCGACGTCACCGCGTGCTGCCGCTGGCCCTGGTCGGCGGCGCCGGACACCTCGGCGACCCTCGCCCACAGGCGTCTGGCCGCCCGCAGCTTGGCGATGGTCTGGAACTGGTCCGCGGTGGCCGCATACCGGAATTCGATTTGACCTAGCGCTTGCTCAACCGACAGACCGCTTTCCGTGAGGGCCCTCAGGTAGGCGACCCCGGCCGCCACCGAGCAGCCCAGTTCCTCGACGTCGCTGCCACCTTGATCGTGGTGAACGGTCGCATCGACGGTGATCGCCCTGATCCCCGGGAACTCCGCCACGCACCGCTTCGCGAGGTCGACAGCCTGGGCGACCTGACCGCCCCGGCTCAGCGGATCAGCCCCGAGGCCACCGGATACGGCCTTGCCCGCAGCCAGTGCGAGGAACGCCGCCGCGGCCTCCGGAGTCTCGTGCCCGGCATCCAGGACGACCGGTGCGAGGTCGAGGTGGACGTCCCGCAGCACGTTTGCGAGCTCCGCCACCGCGATCCCGGCCTCGCCCACCACCAGCCACAGCGAGGTGACGCCGTTCTCCAGATCGGCCGCGATGGCCTCCCGTGTCACGGCCGGATCCGGGTTCGCGTGGCGCTGCCGTACGTCCCATCCCGCGGCCACTTCGCTGCCCGGATTCAGGTCCCTGGCGTGGATCGGCAGACCGGGACGGCCAGGGGCCATGTCCGCGGCCGTGTAGAGCGGCATGACGGTGATCCCGTCATACGTCGTGGTGGCGAGCAGTTCCTCGACCTCGTCCAGCGGAGTGTCCTCGGTGGCCACGCGCGACTTGCGCAGCACACCCTTGACCAGTTCCTGCCAGCGATCATGGCCGGCCGCCGGGAAGGCGGCCGCCAGTTCGAGCACTTCCTGCTCTGGATAGGGCGGCACCGTCATGCCCGCGATGGTAAGCGAGTGCGTACCCGCGGCCGTCACCCGGGGTCGGCGGTGGCCCGGTCGCGGGGGTTCGCGGCGAAGTCCGCAGGGAAGTAACTCCGGATGTCGGAAGCCGATCATGAACCAGTCAAGAGGGACTTGACTCATGTCGGTCCTCAAATCGTCCCCATTCTGGCTACACTTTCTATTCAGACATACGGCATATTATGGCACGAATGATCGCAAATCGACGCCACCGGTGGGCGGTCGCGGCCGTGACGGTAGTCGCCACCGCGATGTACCTGGTGCTGGAGTTCACGCGCTACCGGACCTCCCAGGACGGGGTCTACGACCTGGCCATCTTCGACCAGGCGATCCGCGGCTACGCCCACTTCCATGCGCCGCTCTCCCTGGTGAAGGGGCAGGAACTCGGCCTGTCCGGCGGGGCCTCGATCCTCGGCGATCACTTCTCGCCGATCCTGGCACTGCTGGCACCGCTGTACTGGATCTACGACGGCCCGCAGACACTGCTGGTCGCCCAGGCCCTGCTGCTGGCACTGGCGATCGTGCCACTGTGGATCTTCACCCGGCGGGCGCTCGGCGCCACCGCCGCCTACGCCATCGCGGTCGCCTACACGGTGTCGTGGCCGATCGCGCAGGCGGTCGGCTTCGACTTCCACGAGGTGGCGTTCGCGCCGCTGCTGAGCGCCATCCTGTTCGAACGGTTCCAGGCAGGGCGGCACAGGCACGTCCTGATCGCCACCGGGCTGCTGCTGCTGGTCAAGGAGGACATGGGCCTGTACGTCGCCGGGTTCGGGGTGGCGTTGCTGCTGACCTGGGGCTGGCGCCGGATGGGCCTCGGACTGCTGGTCGGCGGGTTCGCCGCGACCTGGGTGGGCTCCCGGCTGATCATCCCGATGTTCGGCGGGTCTGCGGACTTCTACTGGCACTACAACGCCCTCGGCCGTACCGTAGGGGCCGTCGCGGTACACCTGGTGACCCATCCGGTGGCCGCACTGAAACGGATGATCACTCCGGGCACGAAGAAGCTGCACACCCTCAAGTGGCTGTTCCTGCCGTTGCTGTTCCTGCCGCTCGCCTCCCCGCTGGTGCTGCCGGTGCTGGTGCTGGTGGCCGAGCGGATGCTGTCCGACTACCCCAACTGGTGGGGTATGCACTACCACTACAACGCCTTCCTCATCGTGCCGCTGCTCTGCGCCGGGGTGGACACGGCACAGCGCCTCTCCGGCCGCGTCACGATCCCGCGCCCCGCCCTGCCCCGATGGGTCAAGCTCCCGTCTCTCGGCGTGGCCTGGGCGGTCCTGGTCGCCGTGATCGCGATCTACACCGTGCCGCGGTTCGCGTTCGGCCGGCTGCTCGACTCGGGCTTTTATCGGATGTCCGTGCGGCAGCTGGCCGCCGAGGCGGCCGTCGCGATCGTGCCCGACGGGGCGCTCGTCGCGGCCTCGGACCATCTGGGCGGCGGTCTCACCGGACGTACGCGGGTGCTGCTCTGGAAGCCCGGTCCGGCCGCGGCGCCCTGGATCGTGGCCGATCTGGAGCGCCGGGATATGGCGTGGAGGTCACCGGCCCCGGAACTCAAGGCGATCAGCGCCCTGCGCAGTTCCGGATACCAGACCGTCTTCCAGCGCAACGGCTTCGTCGTGCTCCACAAGACACCACCGTGAACAGCACCATTTCTTACCATTCCGTTTCTTACCATTCCGTGACGTTGCGGCCGGATCCATTGAGGCGCGCCCGGGCCGGACGTTAGACAAAGGGGTACCTGGCGCGTCTGCTCAAGGACGGGGGCGGCATTCCGGCGTACGGCAACCAGCGTTCCGAATGGGACGCCGGGTGCCGCTTCGACTTCGAGAACCCCGAGTACCGCTGACCTCAGATCAGGCCAGGGACGGGGACAGCACGGTGCGGGGGTCGACGAGGTCGTCGCGGCTGGACATGTGGTGGTCGAAGTCGTCGATGCGCCAGCCGGCCGCGAGCAGGGTCCGCAGCGCGGGGTGCGGGCCGGGCACGGCCGCGCGTGCGGGCCCGGACGCGAGCGCGGCGAGGACGGCCTCCGTGGCGTCCGCGTCCGGGGCCACCGCGAGGTGGACGAGCCATTCCCAGTCGGCCGCCCCGGCGGCGATGACCCGCCCGTCCAGTTCCACGACCAGTCCCGTGCCCCCGTCCGCAAGACCCCACAGGGAGTAGTCGGGCGCCCGGTCCACGCCGGTCAGGGCCAGTTCGCGTACGGCGGCCTCGCCGGCCGGAACCAGGTGCGCCCGTGCGGCGGCGGGTGTCGTGGGCGGCCCGGTCAGATAGAGCAGCGGCCACCTCGGCACCAGCCCGCAGGAGACGTACAGGGGGAGCGCGCGGGGGTTCCTGGAGCTGAAGGTGAAGATCTCCTCGCGCCCCTCGAAGGCGGTCGCGAGCAGCCGCCTTCCGACGCCCGCGCCTTGGTGGACCGGGTCGATGAACAGATCACAGAGCATCGTCGCGCCGCCGACCGGCCGGGTCGCGGCATAACCGACGACGTCACCGTCCCGCTCGGCCACCAGGAACTCACCGTGCTCGCGGAGGTGGGCGACGTAGCCCGGATCGGTGGCGGCATGCTCGTCGTTGGCGAGCGCGACCTTCGCGATGGCCGCGAGGTCGTGGTCCTCCGCCGCCCGCACCAGCATCACGCGCCCCCGATCCCTCACCAGTGATCCGGTATCGAGGCTACCGGTGCCCTGACGCCCGGGCTTGCTACCGCCCGACATGCCCCCATACGGTGAGGGCGCCGTGGTGTTCGGGAAGCCGGTTCGATGCCGGCGCGGCCCTCGCCACTGTGATCGGGAAGTCTCATCCATCAAGCCACTGGACGCGCGCGTCTGGGAAGGCGGAGTAGAGGCGGCGACCCGTCAGCCAGGAGACCGGCCACGGCACCAGACAGAAGTCATTCCACGAGGTGCTGGAAGGCGGTCCCTTTCATGGGCGTTCGCTCTGTGCTCACCAGGCGGGACTGGACGCGCGTAGGCGTCCTGTTCTCCGTGATCCTGCTCATGCACATACTGGCCTGGGGCGTGCTCGTCCTGCTGGTCGTGCCCGCGCACTACACCGTCGGCACCAAGGTCTTCGGCCTGGGGCTCGGCATCACCGCCTACACACTCGGCATGCGGCACGCGTTCGACGCCGATCACATCGCCGCCATCGACAACACCACCCGCAAGATGATGGCCGACGGCAGGCGGCCGGTGTCGGTCGGGTTCTGGTTCGCCCTCGGGCATTCGAGCATCGTGGTGGCGCTCGCCGCCCTGGTCACCCTGGGCACGCACGTCGTGACGACGCTCTCGGACCAGAACTCGGCGACGCACCGGACGCTTGCCCTGTTCGGCACGGGCATGTCCGGCACGTTCCTCTACCTGATCGCCTTCCTCAACCTGCTGGCCCTCGCCGGCATCGTCAAGGTGTGGCGGGCGATGCGGCGCGGCGAGTTCGACGAGGACGTGCTCGAGGCCAAGCTCGCCCAGCGCGGGTTCGCCAACCGCATTCTCGGCCGGCTGATCCGGTCGATCCGGCATCCCGGGCAGATGTTCGTGGTCGGCCTGCTGTTCGGAATCGGGTTCGACACCGCCACCGAGGTGACGATCTTCATCCTGGCGGGCAACGGCGCCGCGAACGGGCTGCCGTGGTACGCGGTCCTGGTGCTGCCCGTGCTGTTCGCAGCAGGGATGAGCCTGTTCGACACGCTGGACGGGACCTTCATGAACTTCGCCTACCACTGGGCGTTCGCCAACCCGGTCCGGAAGGTCTACTACAACATGACCATCACGGGGCTCTCGGTGGCCGTCGCGATGATCGTCGGCACCATCGAGATCGTCGGTCTCCTGCACAACGACGCGGGCATCGAGAACCCGGTCATCAACTGGATCGCCGCACTCGACCTGAACAACGTGGGCTTCCTGATCGTGGGGCTGTTCGTGGCGGTATGGGCCTTCGCGCTGCTCTACTGGCGGCTCGCGCAGGTCGAACGCCGCTGGAACGCCTGACTTTCTTCACCCCCGGTGCCCATCCAGGCACCGGGAGTGGGAGAATGTCCCCGCCATGTCCCCTCAGCCGACGCTCCGAAATACCCGGGCCGCACTGTTCTCCGCGGTCTGTGTGACGCTGGCCGCGTCCGGGCACGGCCTGGCCGCGCACAGCGTTCCGGCCGCGTGGACCATCGGCGTGGCGTTCGCCGGGGTGCTGACCGTGGCGTGGACGCTGGCCGGTACCGAACGCTCGCTCGCCACGATCCTGGGCGGCCTGCTCGGCGGGCAGTTCGCGCTGCACTCGCTGTTCACGGCAGGTTCGGCCCATGTGCACGGCGTCGCGTTCCATCCGGCCGGGATCTCGCACGGCGGGACGGGCATGACGGCGGCGCACGTCGCCGCCGCCGTGGTGTCGGCATGGTGGCTGCGGCGTGGCGAACGCACGGCCTGGGCGCTGGCCCGCCGCGCCGTCGCGCTGGTTCTTCCGGTACGGCTCGTACCGGCGATCCTCGAACTTCGGGGTCTCGTTCCACCGAGGCCCCGCTCCGTCCCGCGACCACGACGCTCGCCGCTACTGCATTCCGTCGTCCGGCGAGGACCTCCGCTGCACGCCTGCAGTTGACCTTGGTCCCCACGCCCATTCCCATGGGCGCCGTGAACGTTCCCGAACGGAGCAGTACCCCATGTCCCACCATGTCTCCCGGCCCCTGGCCGTCATGGGCGCGGCCGCCGTGACGGTCCTCGGCCTCGCCGGACCGGCCGCAGCGCATGTCACCGCCAACCCCGCCGACGCCCCAAAAGGCTCGTACTCGAAGGTCTCCTTCCAGGTCCCCAACGAACAGGCCACCGCGAACACCACCGCCATTGAGGTGGACCTGCCGCTCGACCACCCGATCGCGTCGGTGTCGGTCCGCCCGGTCCCCGGCTGGACCGTGCAGGTCGACAAGGCCAAGCTCCCGGTGCCCATCACCTCCGACGACGGCGAGGTCACTCAGGCCGTCTCCAAGATCACCTGGTCGGGCGGGGTGATCGCGCCCGGGCAGTTCCAGGAGTTCGAGGTCGCCATGGGCCCCCTGCCGACCAACACCGACCAGCTGGTCTTCACGGCCGTGCAGACCTACTCCGACAAGTCGGTCGTCCGGTGGGACCAGCTGCAGGCCAAGGGCGCCGCCGAGCCCGCCCATCCGGCACCCGTCGTGCACCTGACCTCGGTCCCGGTGGTCAAGGCCTCCGCGACCGGCGACGGTACCGCACGGGTGCTCGGCACGGCCGGGCTCGTCGTCGGCGTCATCGGCCTCGGCGTGGGCGCCCTCGCCCGGCGGCGCCGGTCATGAGGGGCCGGCTCGGCGTTCTGCTCACCGCCTGCGCCCTGATCATCGGGCTCACGGCGGCTCCCGCCTCCGCGCACACGACGCTGCAGAGCGCCTCGCCCAAGCAGGATTCCCGGGTGGCCTCGCCTGCCGAGATCGTGCTCACCTACGCGGACACCGTCATGATCCCCCGGGTCGTGCTGTTCGACGATGCGGGCCGGCACTACGAGGCGGGCCGAGCGCATTCGGTCGACAACACGGTCACCCTGAAGGTCGCGGGTCCGCTCGCCCCCGGTCTCTACCGGGTCGGCTGGCGGGTGGTGGCACCGGACGGGCATCCCGTCTCCGGCGAGTACTCCTTCACGGTCACGGGATCTCCCGGTTCCGGGCCGGTCCCGGCCGGTTCGCAGCCCCGCGTCCAGGTGGCGAGGCCGTCCGGGGCGAGCTGGGGGTGGATCGGGCTCGGCGGCCTGGGGCTCGCCGCCGCCGCCGGGGCGGTCGCCTTCCTGCGCCGCCGGCCGCACACCTGACCTGACGGGCGTACGGGCGAGGGCGTTGCCTCGCCCGTACGGCTCGGTCAGGCGCGCCGGTACCACCAGTCGGCGACCGCGGTCACACCCTGCAGGCTGATGTTCCCGTGCAGGTGCAGGGCGGTCTTGGTACAGGTGAAGGCCATGTTGACCGGGATCGCGCTGGCCGTGCCGGAGTTGAGCAGCGGCGCGAGGGCCTTGGGCCCGTACGTGGGAATGTGCGCGGGCTGGGTCGTCACCACCGTCAGCGTCGCATTCCCGGCGGCCGTGCCGTGCTTGGCGGAGATCGTGCCCTTCGCCCCGCCCGGCACCACGGCCTTGAAGGTGAGGACCTTGTCGTACTTGGCCCAGCCTGCGATCTTCCCGGGCAGAGCGCTGCCGCTCTCGGTCAGCTTCTTCGAACCGGTGAAGGTGAAGGTGACCGCACCAGCCGAAGTGATCTTCGTGACGGCACCCGCGCCACCGCTGAGCACGATGTGGGTGAAGCCCTGGTCCGCCTTCTGCACTGAGCCGGTCAGCTTCCAGGTACCCGTCACGCACTTGGTCGCGGCCTGCGCCACGCTGGTGCTGGCCACCACCGAACCGGTCAGGGCCAGCGCGGCCAGTCCGATCCCCGTCGCTCTTCGGAACACTCGTCCTCCTGGTGACAGCAGGCATCCGCTGGTGCGGACGCAGCGTAAGTGAGGATTGTGCTCCCGCCACCGCCCTTCTCACAATGGGCGTCAGCCCGGCGGGTAGCTCAGCGAGGCATACCAGTCACAGTCTCACAAGAGCTCGTTCAGCGGACGCCGCGGGGACGGAACTGGATGCTGATCCTCGGCCCGAGCGCGCGGGCGGTCTTGGGGATGGCATGCTCCCAGGTGCGCTGGCAGCTACCGCCCATGACCAGCAGGTCGCCATGGCCCAGCTCGTGCCGGAGCGCCGGTCCGCCTCCCCGGGGACGGAGCAGCAGCGCACGGGGCGTACCGATGGAGACGATCGCCACCACGGTGTCCTCGGTCCTGCCGCGCCCGATGGTGTCGCCATGCCAGGCGACGCTGTCGCGCCCGTCGCGGTAGAGGCACAGCCCGGCGGTGCGGAACGGCTCGCCGAGCTCCCCGGCGTAGTGCGCGTCCAGCGCCCGCCTGGCCTCGTCGAGTGCCGGGTCGGGCAGGGCTCGGCCCTCACCGTAGAAGCTCTGCAGCCGGGGGACGTCGACGACCCGGTCGTACATCTGCCGCTGCTCGGCCCGCCACGGCACCGTCTCGGCCAATCGCTCGAACAACGTGTCGGCGCCGGCGATCCAGCCGAGCCGGACATCGATCCAGGCCCCGCCGCTGAGCACCGTTCGCCGCACCGACGATCCGAGCGGACCCGGGACGACCTCATCGGAGCAGTCGAGCAGAGAGCTTTGGAACGCGCCTGTCATACGCCGAGCCTACCACCATTATCAAACGTATGTTCGATAGAGAGCAGTGCTCTTGACATCGTCGCCTCCGGGCACGCCGAGATGCCCGGCCGGACGGCCACCGGCGTCCTTGAGTTCCTGTCGCGGGTTCAGGCCGGGTAGGCGTGGGTCTCGGTGGCCTTGACGGCGGCCCAGACCTGGCTGTCCTCGATCAGCCCGAGTTCGGCGACGGCCGCCGCCGTAACGTCGGCGGCCACCGCCAGCGGGTCGTCCAGGTGGACGCGGATGCGGTCGCCGTGCCGCTCGATCATGCTGATCCTGGTCCGCCACAGGTTGCGCGGGGTCCCGTCCGGGCGGCTCCGGAAGAGGGCGACCGCGGCCGGCGGGAACGTCAGGAACACCGGGCCGTCCAGCGACTCGGCGGCGTCCAGCGTGATGCCCGGATCCAGGGCGACGGTGTGCCCGGAGGCGAACCCCCGGTAGAGGTTCAGGCCGACCAGCCTGGCCACGAAATCGGTACGCGGATGCCGGGCGACCTGCGCGGGCGGGCCTTCCTGCACGCTGCGGCCCGACTCGATGACCACGAGACGATCGGCCAGCACCATGGCATCCAGCGGATCATGGGTGACCAGGACGGCCACCCCGCCGAAGTCGGCGAGGTGGCCCCGCAACTGCGACCGCACCTCCAGGCGGGTGTGCGCGTCCAGCGCGGCCAGCGGCTCGTCGAGCAGCAGCAGACGGGGCCGTACGGCCAGCGCGCGGGCCAGCGCGACCCGCTGGGCCTGGCCGCCTGACAACTCCCCCGGCCGCTTGGCCTCGCAGCCGGACAGGCCCACCCGCGACAGCCAGTCGCGGGCCTGATCTCGCGCCGCACCCTTGCGCGCACCGTGACAGCGGAGCCCGAACGCCACGTTGTCCACCGCGCTCAGATGCGGGAAGAGGAGGTAGTCCTGGAACACCATGCCGATCGGCCGCAGTTCCGTCGGAAGAGCGCGCACGTCGGTCCCGTCCAGGCGTACGAAACCCGCCGAGAGCGGGGCGAGGCCGGCAAGCGCCCGCAGGGCGGTGGTCTTGCCCGCGCCGTTGGGGCCGAGGAGGGCGACGACCTCACCGGGCGCGGCGGTCAGCGCGAGGTCCAGGTCGAACGCCGGCCGCCGTACGACGAGATGGGCGTCCAGGCTCATGAGATCCACCGGTCGCGGAGGCCGGCGAGCACCGCCACCGACACGGCGAGCAGTACGACGCTGAGCACGATTGCGGCCTGCGGGTCGGTCTCCAGGGCCAGGTAGACCGCGAGCGGCATGGTCTGGGTACGGCCGGGGAAGTTACCCGCGAAGGTGATCGTGGCGCCGAACTCACCGAGGGCCCGTGCCCAGCAGAGGATCCCGCCGGCGACGATGCCCGGGGCGACCAGCGGCAGGGTGACCCGGCGGAACACTGTCCACCGGGACGCCCCGAGCGTCGCGGCGGCCTCCTCGTAGCGCAGATCGGCGGCCCGCAGCGCGCCCTCCACGCTGATCACCAGGAACGGCATGGCGACGAACGCCTCAGCCAGTACGACCCCGGCGGTGGTGAACGGCAGCGTGATCCCGAAGGCGGAGTCCAGCCACCGCCCGACCAGGCCCCGCCGGCCGAGGACCAGTAGCAGCGCGACGCCGCCGACCACCGGAGGCAGCACCAGCGGAACCGTGACCAGCGCCCGGACCAGGCGCAGGCCGGGGAACGAGACCCGCGCGAGCAGCCAGGCCAGCGGCACCCCGCAGACCATGCAGACCAGGGTGGCCAGGGTCGCGGTGAACAGGGACAGCCCGAGCGCGTCCCGCACCTCCGGCTGGGCGAGCCTGGTGCCCATCGTGGGCCACGGGGTACGGATCAGCAGCCCGGCCAGTGGCAGTACCAGGAACGCGAGCCCCAGGAGCGCCGGAACCAGCAGAACCCACGGGACCCTGCCCCGCGGGCTCGCTGAGATCGTCTTCACGCTCAGGGTGCCTCGAAGCCCGCCTGCTGGAGTACCTGCTGCCCCGGGGCGGAGGTGACGAGCTGGGTGAACTCCTGGGCGAGCGCCGCCTGCGGGGCCTTGGCGAGCACCGCGATCGGGTAGGCGTTGATCGCCTTGAGCGATTCGGGGAAGTCGATGCCCTTCACCTTGTCGCCGGCCGACTTCACGTCCGTACGGTAGACCAGCGCGGCGTCGGCCTCACCCAGTTCCACCTTGGTGAGGGCCGCCTTGACGTCCTGCTCCTGGGAGACCGGCGTGACCTTGAGCCCGGCGGCGCCGAGGGCCTTGATCGCGGCGGCGCCGCACGGGACCTGCGGCGCGCACAGAACGACCTTGAGCTTGGCGTTGGCGAGATCCTTGAGCGCCACGATCTTGCCGGGGTTGGCCGGCGGGACGGCGATCTCCAGCCGGTTCTTCACGAAGGTCTTCGGGGCCGTCGCGTCACCGGCGTCGGTGACGGTCTTCATGGTGGCCGGGCTGGCGGCGGCGAACACGTCGGCGGGGGCGCCCTGCGTGATCTGCTGGGCCAGCGCCGAACTGGCGCCGAAGTTGAAGGTGACCTTCACCCCGGGGTGCGCGGCCTCGAAGGTCCGGCCGAGCGCCTTGAACGACTCGGTGAGGGACGCGGCGGCGAACACGGTGAGCGTCCTGCCCGGGGCGGGGGTCCCTTTGGTGGCCGTACTGCCGCAGCCCGCCAGGACCACCGGCAGCAGCGCGAGGGCGAGGAGGGACTTCTTCATGGGGGCCTCCTAGGGCTCGGGCAATTCGACGACGACGTTGGTGGACTTGATCACCGCTTCGGCGACGACCCCGACCTCCAGGCACAGGTCGTCTGCGGCCTCGCGGCTCATCAGCGACACCACGCGGAACGGTCCAGCCTGGATCTCCACCTGGGCCATCACCCCGTCGCGGACCACGTCGGTGACGATCCCCCGCATCCTGTTGCGCGCGGAGGACTGGCTCGACTCGGCCTGCTTGGCCTGCGCCCGTACGAAGGCCGCCAGGTCCGGGCCCGACACGATCCGGTGGCCGTGCTCCTCCCGGGTCGCGGGCAGCCGCCCCGAGTCGATCCAGCGCCGGACGGTGTCCGCGCTGACTCCCAGCAGGGCCGCCGCATCACTGATCCGGAACGTCGTCACGCCCCCACCCTACGCCCTCGCAAATTCCAGGCAAATAGCCCACAACCCACGAATCTGCCCCCACACTCCTCGTGATCCTCTAGCAAACCCTTCCGTTGAGTCGTGGGGGGGGGGGGGGGGGGGGGGGGGG
>JAOPYM010000152.1 GCA_025964615.1 Actinomycetes bacterium | reverse complement strand
CCCCCCCCCCCCCCCCCCCCCCCCCCCCCCCCCCCCCACGACTCAACGGTTGGTGAGGTTATCGATCCGCCGAGTAGACCATGCCGACGAAGGTCGCGATCTGGTCATCGGACAGGTGCTGGGCGATGTCGGCCTCACTGATCATGCCGACCAGCCGCTTGTTCTCGACCACCGGCAGCCGGCGGATCCGGTTGGACTGCATCTCGTTGAGCACCTCGGCGACGTCGGCCCCGGCATCGATCCAGCGCGGCGTGCCCTGGGCCAGGTCACCGGCGGTCATCTTGGCCGGGTTCTGGCCCCGGGCGACGCACTTCACGACGATGTCACGGTCGGTGAGGATGCCGATCATGCGTTCGTCGCTGTCACTGATCGGCAGGGCGCCTACGCCGAGCTCGCGCATCAGTTGCGCGGCGCGGTCGAGCGTCTCAGTCGCCGGGATGTAACGCGGATTCCCGTGCATGATGTCTCGTGCCGTGGTCATGGGGCCCTCCAGATGGATGGATGTGACGTTCCACCACGTACCCGGCCCACCCGGAGGACAACATCACATATGCGCACTCGTTGCCATCCCCGGCGCGAATCATGCCTGTTCGCGGTGACGGCATGACGCCGCCGCGAAGATGCTGTACTTCGGAGCGTGATGGAGGAGATCGCGCAGCGGGTACGGGCGGCGCCCGTCAGGGCCGGGGACACGAAGATCGTCGCCATCGACGGGCCGTCCGGGTCCGGCAAGACCACCCTCGCCGGGCGGCTGCCGGGACCGGTCATGCACATGGAGGACATCTATCCCGGCTGGGACGGGCTCCGGGACTCGATCAGGCGGCTCGTCGAGTGGGTGCTCGAACCCCTCGCGGCGGGCGGCCGGGCGGGATGGCGACGGTACGACTGGGAGCACGAGCGGTATGCCGAGTGGCACGACCTGCCCGCCCCCAGGACGCTCATGATCGAGGGCGTGGGCGCCGGGGCACTGGCCGCCGAGCCGTATGTGTCAGTGCTCATCTGGGTCGACGCCCCCCTCTCGCTGCGCAGGCACCGGGCGCTCGCGCGCGACGGCGAGACCTACCGCCCGCACTGGGACCGCTGGGCCCGTCAGGAGCGGGAGTACTTCGCCGGCGACCGGGTCCGGGAGCGCGCCGACCTGCTCATCGGGTCCCGCTGATCACAGCCACGACCCCGGTCATGGTGCCGACCAGGGCGAGGTCGCCTGACAGGGTCGGCGAGGCGAAGTGCGGGAGGTCCCCCACCGTGAGCCGCTGCAGCACCTTCCCGGTCCCCTGGTCCAGCGCGTACAGCCGCCCGGACGCCCAGTCGGTGACCCAGACGGCGCCGCCGCCCACGACCGGCGAGCCCGCCGCGCCGCCCGGGCCGCGCCACAGCACCCGGATGCGGTCGCCCGCCACGCTCACGGCCGCGGTGCCGCTCCGGCAGGGCAGGTAGACCGTGGTCCCCGCATGCGCCGGGCCGCCGTACGCCGGGCAGGTCCTGGCCTCGGCGATCTGCCCGCCGACCCCGCCAAGAGCGGGTGCGTGCAGCAGGTAGGCGGTGCCGCGCTTGCCCGTGATCAGCACACGCCCGTTGTCCAGTACGGCCGGGGTCAGTGAACCCAGGTCCAGGTCGGCCTGGTTGTCCGCCGCCCAGACCGCCGGGGCGAAGACCGCCTTGACCCGAAGCCCGGGGGTGAGCGCGGTCACCGAGTCACTGGAGTCGAAGGCCCCGGAGGTGGCCGCGCCGTTGCCGACCGAGACGTACAGCGTGCCGTCCGGGCCGGCCGCCGGGCGCCCAGATCCCGCCCTCCCGTGTGGTGGGCACCTGGTACGAGATGAGGGCGCCGGTCCCGCTCACCGGAACACCGACGACGGAGCCGACATAGGGGCCGCAGTCTCCGTCGAGGCCGCCGAACGCCACGTACACGCGGCCGCCGGTCAGCAGGAGCGCCGCCCGCTGCTGGTCCACGCGGGGCTGCCCGTCGGGCGCGGGGATCTCCCGCTGGACCCGCACCGTCCCATCCGCCAGGTCCAGGCCGTACAGCGTGTGGTGGAAACCGGTGGACTCGGCGACCACGAACACGCGGCCGCTGGACGGGTCGTACACGGCGGTGCCGGTGATGCCGAGCGGGTCGATGTTGCCGCAGGGCAGGTCCGACAGCGGCACAGGCGTGCCCAGGTGACGGTGCCAGCGCTCCGCGCCCGTACCTCGGTCCAGCCCGTACACCGTGTCGTTCTCGGTCGCCGCGACGACCGTGTCGCCGATCACCAACGGCTGCCCGTACACCGCCCCGTCCAGGGCCGCCCGCCAGGCCACCGCGAGGCCGGTCACCGCCGGGACCTGGGACGCGACACCACTGCGAGCGGTGTCACCGTGGTAGGTGGTCCAGTCGGCGGGTGGTCTCGAAGGCGTCGAAGACGCGACCGGGGGCGCCACCGAGGACGGCTTGGGCGGTGTCGCACGGGCACCCCCGCCCGAACAGGCGGTCAAGGCCCCTGATAGCAGTAGAAACGCAAAAGCGGACTGCTTCATGCAAATCACGGTACGGGGCGGCAGGCGCAGGTGTCGCCCGAATCCCATTGGGGAGGATCTTCAGTATGTCCGACATCGAGCTCATTCACGCGGATGGACGGCTACCACTCAAGGTGACGGCGGCGGCCGAGGGCCCGTCTGGCCTCGGCATCGGCAGCCTCCTGAAGGAGACCGGGTACGTCACCCTGGACACCGGTTTCGTCAACACCGCGTCGTGCGCCTCCGCGATCACCTACATCGACGGAGACGCGGGGATCCTGCGCTACCGCGGTTACCCGATCAACGAGCTCGCGGAGAAGTCCTCGTTCATCGAGGTCGCGTACCTGCTGATCTACGGCGAGCTGCCAACCCCATCCCAGCTTGCGGACTTCGACGCCGAGATCCGTATGCACACCCTTCTTGACGAGAAGTTCCGGTCGTTCTTCTCGGCCTTCCCCCGGGCCGCGCATCCGATGCCGGTGGTCTCCTCGGCGGTGAGCGCGCTGTCCACCTTCTACCAGGACAGCCTCGACCCGTTCGACCCCGAGCAGGTTGAGCGGTCCAGTATCCGGCTGATCGCCAAACTCCCGACGATCGCCGCGTACGCCTATAAGACGTCGATCGGGCAGCCGCTGCTCTACCCGGACAACTCCCTTGGGTACGTGGCGAACTTCCTGCGGATGACCTTCGGCCTGCCGGTCAGCCCGTACGAGGTCGACCCGGAGATCGTCAAGATCCTCGACATGCTCTTCATCCTGCACGCCGACCACGAGCAGAACTGCTCGACCTCGACCGTGCGGCTCGTCGGCTCCTCGCAGGCCAACCTGTTCTCGTCGGTCTCGGCGGGGGTGGACGCGCTGTTCGGACCGCTGCACGGCGGCGCCAACCAAGCGGTACTGGAAATGCTGCAGGGGATCCACGAGTCGGGCGACGACGTGGCCGGGTTCGTCCGCCGGGTGAAGGACAAGGAGCCCGGCCTCAAGCTGATGGGCTTCGGTCACCGGGTCTACCGTAACTACGACCCCCGTGCGGCCGTGGTGAAGAAGGCGACCCAGCAGGTCCTGGAACGCCTCGGCAAGCCGGACCCGCTGCTGGACATCGCGATGAAGCTGGAAGAGGTCGCGCTGGCCGACGACTACTTCGTCGAGCGCAAGCTCTACCCGAACGTGGACTTCTACACCGGCGTGATCTACAAGGCGCTCGGCTTCCCGACCAACGCGTTCACGGTGCTGTTTGCGATCGGCCGGCTGCCCGGCTGGATCGCCCAGTGGCGGGAGATGATGAACGACCCGGCCACCAAGATCGGGCGGCCCCGCCAGGTCTACATCGGTGAGCCGGAGCGGCACTACCCGCAACAGAAATGACATAGGCCCGCCGTAGAGTTGGCCGTTATGGACCGTGAACTGACCCTGATGGCCGTACATGCCCACCCCGACGATGAGGTGCTCGGCACCGGCGGCGTCCTCGCCCGCTATGCCGAGGAGGGCATCCGGACCGTCCTGGTGACCTGTACCAACGGGGAGCAGGGCGACGGCCCGGGTGGGGTCAAGCCCGGTGACGACGGCCACGACGCGGCGGATGTACGGGAACGCCGGCTCGCGGAGCTCCGCGAGTCGGCGGACCTGCTCGGCATCGACCACGTCGAGCTGCTCGGCTACCAGGACTCCGGCATGGTCGGCTGGGACGCCAACGGCCACAAGGAGGCGTTCGCCAACGTGCCGGTCGACGTCGCCGCGGCACGGCTTGCCGTGCTCATGGAGCGCTACCGGCCGCAGGTCGTCGTCACCTATGACGAGAACGGGGGGTACGGCCACCCGGACCATATCCAGGCCCACCGGATCGCCGTCGCCGCGGCGCGGACCAGCGGCATCCCGGCCAAGTTCTACTACACGGCGGTCTCCCGGGCCCGGATCGGCGAACTGTTCGCTTACATGCGGGAGACCGGCGCCGAGATGGACGAGCTGCCAGAGGACTTCGGCACCCCCGACGAGCTGATCACCACCCAGGTGGACGTCTCCCCCTACGCGAGGCGCAAGCGCAAGGCCCTTGAGGCGCACGCCAGCCAGGGCGAGAACATCTTCCTGCTGCGGCTGCCCGACGAGATACAGGACCAGGTCTTCGGGCACGAGTCCTTCGTACGCCACTTCAGCACGGTGCCCGCGCCCGAGGCCGAGGACGACCTCTTCGCCGGACTCCGGACTTTGCCCGATCTTTGAGCGCACATTGCCCTAACCTCCTCTGAGGAAGTCGATCTCCGAGGAGTCACATGACCCTGCTGGTGGGTCTCGCGTGCCTGGCCGTGGCCGGGGTGGAAGTGTTCATGGCCTTCGTCCTGGGACCACGCGAACGCGCGGCCCTGCGGCAGGAGCTCAAGGACTCCTACGAGGAGCGGCTGCACCGCCTTGAGACGGCACCCCGGCACGACGACCTCTTCGAGACCGAGCACGAGGCGCGGCTCCGCAACGAGCTGGGAAGCCTGCAACTGCGGATCGCCCAGACCGAACGGGACCTGACCGGCCTGGCCGAAGTGCAGCGGCGGATCGGCGCCCTCGAGCACGACCTGCGGTTCGAGGTGGTGCAGGGCATCGTCGGTGATCTCCTCAGGCATACCGTCGCCGAACTGGACCAGGCGAGCCTGGAGACCTTCGGGGAGAACCTCCCGGAGATCTACACGATCCGGGGCGCCATCGGCGGCGCCGACCTGCAGGACGACTTCGAGCGATGCGCCCTGCAGTTCGGACTGCAGGACCGTTTCACGCTCGCCTCGGGCGACGGGCGGCTGTACTACCTGTCGGGGCGGAGCCCCCGGTGGCTCTCGGACAGGTTCCTGGGCGTGCTGCGGTCACTGCGGCACGACCTGGACTCCCCCGGCGAGGATCCGGCCCCCGACGACGTCGCGGCGCTGCGGCAACTGCTGCTCGCCATCGACGCGGCGGGCCGTGGGTTCGCACAACTCGGTCCGCTGGTAGTGGCGCGCACGTCCGGCTCGCTGCTGTGCGGGGTGCTGACGCTCGCCGGGTACCGCGAGTTCGACACCGCCGCACTGGCGCCCGACCCCATCGCCACCGCGGTTCGGCTCCGTACGCTGCCTGAGCACCGCTTCTTCGACCTGACCGAGTGGCCGCAGCGTTTCCCCCGCCCTTAGTCACCCGGTAGGATCTGTAAAGTTTCCTAACGGTTTAGATGGGGGTTGCACGGTGCGGGCCTGGTATCGCGCGAACGTCGGTGGGCTGCCGGGCACCTTCTGGTACCTGTGGTCCGGGCTGCTGCTCAACAAGGTCGGCGGCTTCGGGATCATCTTCCTGTCGCTGTATCTGGTGCAGTCCCGGGGTCTCGGCCTCACCGCGGCGGGCTTGGTCGTCGGCCTCTACGGGGTCGGCGGCTGCTTCGGGGTGTTGATCGGCGGGGTGCTCGCCGACCGCTGGGGCCGCCGCCGCACGCTGCTCGCCAGCCACGCCGCCACCACCGTGTTCCTGCTCGGGCTGGCCTTCGTCCCGTGGGTGCCGGTGATCGCGATGTTCACCTGCCTGGTCGGCGCCGCGCAGTCGATGGTCGGCCCGCCGCTGATCGCGGCGATGGTCGACGTGGTGCCCGAGCCGGACCGGAGCCGCGCGTTCAGCCTGGAGTTCTGGGCGATCAACGTCGGTACGACCGTCGCCGCGCCCCTGGCGGGCCTGCTCGCCGAGGTCGGCTTCACGCCGCTGTTCCTGGTGGAGGCCCTCGCGACCTTCGGCACCCTGCTGATCCTTGCGATCAAGGTCCCGGAGACCTTGCCCGCCGCTCCGGAGCGCGCTTCCCGTGCTGATCGCGTCGCCGGGGGTTCGGGCGGCGGCCTCGGCAGCGTACTCGCCGACCCGAAGTACATGACCTTCGTCGGGCTCACCCTCGTGCTGGGCGTCCTGACGCTGATCACCGTGAGGATCCTGCCGCTGGCGATGGCCCAGAACCATCTCCGGCCTTCCGCGTACGGGCTCGTGATGGGGTTCTCCGGGCTGCTGATCGTCGCAGGGCAGCTCTTCGTGCCGCGCCTGATCCAGGGATACGGCAAGCCCCGGGTGCTGGGCCTCTCGAACGCGCTCCTGGCCGCCGGGATCACCTTCATCGCCGTCTGCCACGTCATCCCGATGTACCTCATGGCAGCGGCGATCTTCACCTTCGGGCAGATGCTCGGCGCCCCGGCCAACGCGATGACGATCGCCGAGCTGTCCTTGCCCGCGCTGCGCGCCCGCTACCAGGCTGTCTTCTACCTGAGCTTCCCGGTCGCCGGTTTTGTCGCCCCCGCGCTGGGCGGCTGGAGCCTGCAGCACCTCGGGGCCTGGACCTGGGTCATCTGCGGCGTCCTGGGCGCGCTGTCCGCCCTGGGCCACCTGCTCGCGGGCCCCTCCCGCGAACGCCGCGCCGCCGCCCTCCGCACCACCGAAAAGGTCCCCGCCCTCTGTTGAGTCGTGGGGGGGGGCGGCCCGCCGCGCCGCA
>JAOPYM010000150.1 GCA_025964615.1 Actinomycetes bacterium | reverse complement strand
CCCCCCCCCCCCCCCCCCCCCCCCCCCCCCCCCCCCCCCCACGACTCAATGGGAGGTCAGGGCGACGGTCGGGGAGAGGCGGGCTGCGCGCATCGCCGGGTAGAGGCCGGCCACGGTGCCGATGACCAGGGTCGCGCCGACCGCGCCGCCCAGTGCCCAGAAAGGGATCACCGCGGGCCAGCCGCGGTAGGTCGCGAACGCCGATGTGGCCAGGGCCCCCAGGAGCGCCCCGGCCGCCCCGCCGAGCAGTGAGAGCAGCCACGACTCGGCCAGGAACTGGATCCGGACCTGGCCGCGGGTGGCGCCGAGCGACCGGCGCAGGCCGATCTCCCGGCGCCGTTCGAGAACCGAGATCACCATGGTGTTGGCGACCCCGACACCGCCCACCACGAGGGCGACCGCGCCCAGGCCGAGCAGCAGGCCGGTGAACGTCCCGGCGGCATCCGCGCGGGCCGTCAGCGCGTCCGATGGGCGGCTGACCTGTACCTCCTCCGGGTGCTGCGGGCTGACGGTGCTGGCCAGCAGCGTCTGGACGGTCAGTACCGCGGCGTCGGTGGAGCGTTCGTAGATCACCGACGGGTGGCGGTCGAAGGCGAGGTAGGTGTGGGCGGCCTCCCAGCCGACCAGCACCGAACGATCGATCTCCGGGGAGAGCTCCATCGAGTTCAGTGTGCCGATCACGGTGAACCAGCGGTCACCGATCCAGACCTGCTCCCCGACCTTGGACACGCCGAGCCGGGTGACCGCCATCGAGCCGAGCACCACGGCCGGGTAGCGGCTGTTGGCAGTGTTCAGCCAGGTACCGGAGTGCAGGGACCCGCCGAGGGTGGCGAGCAGCCGGGGTTCGGCGGCCAATACGGACAGCCCACCGGTGATGGCCTTGTCGATGTGCTGGTTGCGCCGGACGCTCTTACCGGTGTTCCCGGTGGCGCCGACGGACTCGACCCCGGCGATACGGCCGGCCATCGCGGTCGCCTGGGTGGGCAGCTCGGCCTGCCCACCGGCCAGGGTCTGACCGGGACTCACGGTGAGCAGGTTGGTGCCGAGCCGGTCGAGCCGCCGCAGCAGCTGCTCCTTACTGGACGCGGAGATGCCGATCACCGCGACCATCGTGGCGATGCCGATGGCGATGCCCAGCGCGGACAGCACCACGCGGCCAGGGCGGGCCCGCAGCCCCGCCAGCCCGACCCGTACCAGATCACCGAAGTTCACAGCAGCACCCCGTCCCGCACCTTGACCTGGCGCGGTGCCCAGGCGGCGATGTCCATGTCATGGGTGATGATCGCGACGGTGGTACCGGCCCGGTTCAGCTCGCCGAGCAGACCCAGCACCTCCTCGCCGGAGGCGCTGTCCAGGTTGCCGGTGGGTTCGTCGGCCAGCAGCAGGTCGGGTTCACCGACGACCGCGCGGGCCACGGCGACGCGCTGCTGCTCGCCGCCGGACAGTTCGTGCGGCCGGTGGCGCTTGCGGTGGCCGAGGCCGACCCGGTCCAGCGCGATCGAGGCCCGTTCCCGGCGCTCCCCGATCCGTACGCCCGCGTACAGCAGGCCGTCGGCGACATTGTCCAGCGCGCTGATTCCGGGGGCCAGGTGGAACTGCTGGAAAACGAAGCCGATGTGCCCGGCCCGCAACCGGGACAGCGCCCGGTCACTGAGCGCGCCGATCTCCTGACCCGCGATCCACACCGAGCCCGCGGTCGGCCGGTCGAGGGTGCCGATCACGTGCAGCAGGGTCGACTTGCCCGACCCGGACGGGCCGACGATCGCGGTCAGCTCGCCTGATTCGATCACCAGGTCCACACCGCGCAGGGCGTGGACTCCACCGGGATACTCCTTCGTCACCCCGGTCAGTTCGACGATGTTCACGACGCGGGCACCCCGACCTTCATGCCCTCGCTGACGGCCGGTCCGCTGATCTCGACCCGCCCGCCGCCGAAGACACCCGTGGTGACCGGGACGATCCTGCTTCCGGTGGCGGTGACCAGTTCGACGCCGAAGCCGCCGCCGCGCAGCGCCAGCAGCCCTTCGACCGGGATCGACAGCACGTTCTTGTGCCGTTGGCTCTCCAGCTTCACGCTGACCGGGGCCTGGTCGAGCCGCCCGGTGCCGCCGGCGCCGGTCAGGGTGATGTCCACCCCGACGGTCGTCGTCTTGGTGTCGCCGGAGCCTGTGGTGACCGCGACGGAGCTGACCTTGCTGATACGGCCGTTGACCGTGTTGCCGTTCGGCATGTCGATGGTGACCCGTTCGCCGTTTCTGGCCAGGTCCTGCTGGGTCGCGTCGAGGTCGACGTGGACAAGCCGCTGGGTGCTGGTGACGGTGAACACCGGCTGGCCGGGTGCCGAGCGTGAGCCGAGCGCCGCCCTGACCTCTTTGATCCGTACGGCTCCGGAGAGGCAGACCAGCTGGCTTGCGTCCACGCTGCCGGTCTTCGCCAGGCCCCGGTCGCCCTGCCAGGCCTTGATCGCCGTGGCGGTCGCGGCGGTGAACTGGTCGTCCACGGTGAACCCGGTGTAGCCGAGGGCGGCCAGGTTGGACTCCACCTCGCGTACATCGGCTCCGTTGGACACCCCGGTGTGCAGCGCCCGGTAGAGCGGAACGTCGCCGTAACAGAGCGTGATCGGCTTACTGTTCACCTTCATCAGCGTGCCGCCCTGGCCTACCGTCGCCCCCGCGGACGGTACCCAGGTCACGACGCCGTTCGCGCCCGCCTGCACGGTGCGCTCGTCAGCGTAGGTGAGCGTGCCGTCAACGCTGGTGGTGTCCACCATGTCGCCCCGGGTGATGTCGGCGGTGGACGTGGTGGACGTACTGACGGGAGCAGGCTTGCCGCCGCCGCCGCGCAGCGCGAACGCCCCTCCCCCAGTGGCCGCCACCGCGACGAGCACCCCGGCGACGAGAAGACGGTTCACTTGCCACCCGGCCCGGACGGCGCAGCGAAGTCGCCCGGCGCGTACTGCTTGCAGGCCGCAATGGCCTTGTCCATCTTCGCCTTGTCGCCCGGCCCGCCCACCATCTGAACCCCGCCGCCGGGGCTCGGGTCCTTCATGTTCACGCCGTGCTGGCGCATGCACTGCGCGAACTTCAGCATCTGATCGAGGTGCTGCTGGTCGGGCTTGGTGCCGAGTTTGCCGCCCGCCGCCATGATCGGCTGGCACTTCTTCATCGCGGCGTCCACCTTCGACTTGTCGCCCGGCCCGGCCTGGATGTCGATCCTGCCGGCCTGCGGGTCCTTCATGTTCACGCCGTTCTGCCGCATGCACTGCGCGAACTTGAGCGCGGCGTCCTGCGGGTCGAACGACTTTTGCGCCGCCGGCTTCCCGCCGGCCCCGCACGCGGCGAGGCCGGCCACGAGCGGCACCAGCAGGAGCATCTTGATCTTCATCGGGTGTCCTCCCGGCCCGAGGACGTGCGCCTCGCAGCCGGGTGTCATTCGAGCCATTCCGGGGTTAAGCCGCCATTAGCCGAATGCCGCTTATCTGGACCTAACGCCCGGGCAGGCAATCTGAGCGGGGCATAAGAAGGGGATGAGATGCGGGTACTGATCGTCGAGGACGAAGAGCTGCTGGCGGACACCATCGCGGCGGGGCTGCGCGAGCAGTCGCTGGCCGTGGACGTCGTCTATGACGGCGAGGCGGCGCTGGAGCGGACCTCGTATGTCGACTACGACGTGGTGGTGCTCGACCGGGACCTGCCGGCGGTGCACGGCGACGACGTGTGCCGGGAACTGGCGGGACGGCGGGCGGGCGTACGCATCCTGATGCTGACGGCGGCGGGGGACGTGGACGAACGGGTGACCGGGCTGTCGCTGGGGGCCGACGACTATCTGCCGAAGCCGTTCGTCTTCGCCGAGCTGGTGGCGCGGGTCAGAGCGCTGGGCAGGCGGTCCACTCCCCCGCTGCCGCCCGTACTCAGCAAGGCCGGGGTCACCCTCGACCCGCATCGGCGGGCCGTGACCCGGGACGGGCGGCCGGTGGAGCTGACCCGTAAGGAGTTCGCCGTGCTGGAGGAGCTGCTCCGGGCGGACGGCGGGGTGGTCAGCGCCGAACAGCTGCTCGACCGGGCCTGGGACGAGAACATCGACCCGTTCAGCAACATCGTCCGGGTGGCGATGACGACGCTGCGCCGCAAGCTCGGCTCGCCCCCGGTCATCGAGACCGTGACCGGCGCGGGGTACCGGCTGTGAAGGCTCTCAGCCTGCGGACCCGGCTGACCGCGATCTACGGCACGCTGTTCCTGATCACCGGCGGGGTGCTGCTCGGCCTCATGTACCTGCAGACCACCAGGGCCATGGACAGCAAGTTCGGTGTCCAGATCTCAAACCAGGGCGTGACGTACACCTCCGCCGATGGACTGTCGCCGCCGCCCGACCAGGGCATCATGCAGTTCAAGGGCGAGGTGGACCGCGCGATCGCCCAGCAGAAACGGGACGTGCTGAACCAGCTCCTGCAGAGTTCCCTCCTCAGCATGTTCGCGCTGGCCCTGCTGGCGATCATGCTGGGCTATTTCGTGGCGGGGCGTACGCTCCGGCCGCTGGCCAAGGTGACGGCCACCGCGCGGCGGCTGTCCGAGAGCACGCTGCACCAGCGGATCGCGATGGACGGGCCGCCGGACGAGATCAAGGAGCTGGCCGACACCTTCGACGCGATGCTGGACCGGCTGCACCACTCGTTCGACCTGCAGCGCCGGTTCGTCGCCAACGCCTCGCACGAGCTGCGTACGCCGCTGACCATCAACCGGGCCGTCCTGGAGGTGTCCCTGGCGTCCCGGCACACCCCTGAGGAGACCAAGGTCCTGGCCCGCACCCTGCTCGGCACCACCGAACGCCACGAACGGCTGATCGAGGGCCTGCTCCTCCTGGCCAGGTCGGAACGCACGCTCGACACCCGTACAGACGTGGATATCCCGGACCTGGTACGGGCCGTCCTGGACCAGCTCGACCCGCAGGACATCACGATCACGACCGCCCTCGAGCCGTACGGCGTCCTCGGCGATCCGGTCCTGCTGGAACGCTGCGTCTTCAACCTGCTGGAGAACGCGATCAAGTACAACGTGCCGCACGGTCGCGTGCACATCCGTACCGACGGCGACGGCCTGCGCGTCGACAACACCGGCCCGCAGATCGCCGCGCACGAGATCGACCAGCTCTTCGAGCCGTTCCGCCGCCTGCGGCCCGACCGGGTCGGCTCCGCGCACGGCGCCGGACTGGGTCTGTCCATCGTCCGCGCCATCGCCACCGCGCACTCCCTCACCAGCACCGCCACGCCCAACCCCGACGGCGGTCTGACGATCACCCTGCACTGATTGCCCCCCATAGTGCGCGCGCTGCGGGGAGACGTGCACAATGTCGCACGTGGCGGATGCGATGAGTTTGCGGGTGGCAGTGGTCGGTTCGGGTCCTGCGGGGCTCTACGCGGCCGAGGCACTGATCAAACAGACCGACGGGGCCGCACAGGTCGACGTCCTGGACCGGCTGCCGACCCCGTACGGGCTGGTCCGGTACGGGGTCGCCCCGGACCACAAGTCGATCAAGGCCATCGCCCGGTACCTGCAGAAGGTCCTCGAACACCCCTCAGTACGGTTCTTCGGAGGCGTCGAGCTCGGCCGGGACGTGACCCGCGAGGACCTGCTCGCATGCTACGACGCGGTGATCTACTCGACCGGCGCGATGGTCGACCGGCATCTGGGCATTCCCGGTGAGGACCTGCCCGGCTCGATCGCCGCCACCGACTTCGTCAACTGGTACTGCGGCCACCCCGACGCGGCCGATCACGACTTCGACCTCTCGGTCGAGGAGGTGGCCGTGATCGGCGTCGGCAACGTGGCCGTCGACGTGGTGCGCATCCTTGCCAAGACCGCCGAGGAACTGCGCGACACCGACATCCCCGAGAACGTCATCGAGGCGCTGTCGGCCAGCAAGGTGCGCAAGATCCACCTCATCGGGCGGCGCGGCCCCGCACAGGCCAAGTTCACCACCAAGGAGGCACGCGAACTCGGCGAGCTGGGCAACGCCACGATCCACATCCGCCCCGCCGACATGGACCTCGACGCGGCGTCGGCAGCGGAGGCCGAGGCGGACCGGCACATACGCGGCAACCTCAAGGCGATGCACCCGTGGACCGCCGAGCCCGCCGGGGAGCGCCCGCGCCACATCGACCTGCGCTTCTGGCTGGCTCCCGCCGAGATCATCGGCAACGGCCGCGTTGAGGGCCTGCGCCTGGAGCGGACCACGCTGAGCGAGGCGGGCCGCGTGCTGGGGACGGGCGAGTACGAGACCCTGCCGGTGGGCATGGTGCTGCGCTCGGTCGGCTACCAGAGCGTGCCGCTGGCCGGTGTCCCGTTCGACGTGCGGTCCTCGACCATCCCGCACGAGCACGGCCGCGTCACCGGCGGGACCCGGGAGTACGTCGCGGGCTGGATCAAGCGCGGACCCAGCGGGGTCGTCGGCACCAACAAGTCCGACGCCGCCGAGACCGTCACCACGCTTCTGGCCGACCTGTCCGGGCGGACCACCGAGGCCGGACAGGGGATCGAGACGCTTCTGGAGGCGCGCGGCCTGCAGGTGGTCACCTACGCGGACTGGCTCAACCTGGACGCCACCGAGATCGCGCTCGCGGCCGAGCTCGACCGGGGCGAGCGGGTCAAGCTGGGCCGCTGGACGGACATGCTGGACGCCACCCGGGCCTGAGCCGAACGACGCCTTCCGTATTCCATAACACGCGCGAAACGTACGACCTATCGGGCCAATGGCCGCATAGCCACCGATGATCGGCAACGCTGGCCGGGGAATCGGTGACGACGGGTTGACGCTGGCGCTACGGTGCGCGCATGACCGGTGGTCCCCTGAGAGATCCCGAGGTGTACGGCTTCCCGCCCCCGGTGGGCCTGCCGGAGCTGCGGTGGCTCGGCCCGGACTATGTGTCCGTGCTGCTGTACGACCTGACGCAGGGCCTGCTGCGCCAGGACTCGGGCACGCAGATCCTGGGCGTGCGCTGCGACGCCGAGCCGGATCTGCAGGCCGCGGCCGACCACGCCGGCGTGATCCGTGCCCACGACGCCCGCTTCCGCCTGGAGATCTATCTGCAGGACGGCGTCGGGCGGCCCTGGCGGCTGCACGGTCAGTGGACCTACGAGGGCCGTGATCTGGGCAGTCCGGCGGCCTCCATCACCCACCACTGGGAGCTCTACTCGGCGGAGGGCGTGTGAACTCACCGGGCCTTGCTCTTGGCCGGGCGGTCGGTGAGCCGGGCCACGGCCTCGGTGATGTCGCGGGCCAGTCCCTGCGGGGTGAGGCCGAGGTCGGCGAGGATCTGGGCGCGCTTGGCGTGGTCGAGGAACTCCTGCGGGATCCCGAAGGTCCTGACCGGGGTGTCCACCTCGGTGTCGCGGAGCAGCCTGGCGACCGCGTCACCCACGGCGCCGACCCGGCCGTTGTCCTCGACGACCACGACAAGGCGGTATCCGGCTGCGGCGCCGGCCAGCGCCGGGTCGAGGGGCTTGACCCAGCGCGGGTCCAGGACCGTCACGCCGATGCCCTGGGCGGTCAGCCGGTCGGCCGCCTCCACACACGGGGTGGCCATCGAACCCACCGCCACGATGAGCACGTCCTGCGCCCCGCTCCGCGCCAGCACGTCCATGGAACCGAGCCGGTCGACGGCCTCCAGGTCGTCGGCGACAGGACCCTTGGCGAACCGGATCGCGGTCGGGCCGTCACTGACGGCCACGCACTCACGGAGCAGCTGACGCAGCCGGGCGCCGTCGCGCGGCACCGCGATCCTGATACCGGGCACCAGCTGCAGGATCGACAGGTCCCACATGCCGTTGTGGCTGGCACCATCGTCCCCGGTCACTCCCGAGCGGTCCAGCGTGACGGTCACGGGCAGGTGGTGCAGCGCCACGTCCATCAGCAGCTGATCGAAGGCCCGGTTGAGGAACGTGGCGTAGAGCGACACCACCGGATGCAGGCCGCCCATCGCCAGCCCGGCCGCGGAGGTCAGCGCATGCTGCTCGGCGATCCCGACGTCGAAGATCCGGTCCGGGTGGTCGTCCGCGAACGCGGCCAGCCCGACCGGGTGCAGCATCGCCGCGGTGATCGCGACCACGTCGGGCCGCTCCGCGCCGATCGCGACCATCTCGCTGCTGAAGACGCTCGTCCAGGACGGCCCGCCCGCCTTGGGCAGCGGCTTGCCGTTGAGCGGGTCGAAGGCGCCCGGGCCGTGGAAGCAATCTTCTTCGTCGTCCTCGGCAGGGGCGTAGCCGAAGCCCTTGCGGGTGATGGCGTGCACGATCACCGGGCCGCCGAACCGGTGGGCCTTGCGGAGCGCCCGTTCCACGGCCTCCTCGTCGTGCCCGTCGATGGGGCCGACGTACTTGATGCCGAGGTCCTCGAACATGGCCTGCGGCTGCAGGATGTCCTTGAGGCCCTTCTTGACCCCGTGCAGCGCCTCGTAGGCGACATGACCGACCACCGGCGCCCTCGGCACGGTCTTCTTGATCAGGTCGAGCGCCCGCTCGTACCCCTGGGTGACGCGCAGGTCTGCGAGGTGGGTGGCGAGGCCGCCGATGGTCGGGGAGTACGACCGGCCGTTGTCGTTCACGACGATGATCACCCGGCGGTCCTTGCCCGCCGCGATGTTGTTCAGCGCCTCCCAGCACATGCCGCCGGTCAGCGCGCCGTCTCCGACCAGCGCGACGACGGTCCGGTCGCCCTCACCCTTGAGCTCGAAAGCCTTGGCCAGCCCGTCGGCGTACGACAGGGCGGTGGAGGCGTGCGAGTTCTCGATCAGGTCGTGCTCGGACTCGGCCTGGCTCGGGTAGCCCGAAAGACCGCCGCGCTGCCGGAGCAGGGAGAAGTCCTGCCGGCCGGTGAGGATCTTGTGGACGTACGACTGGTGACCGGTGTCGAAGAGCACCTTGTCCCGGGGAGAGTCGAACACCCGGTGGATCGCGACGGTCAGCTCCACCGCGCCCAGGTTGGGGCCCAGATGGCCGCCGGTCTTGGCGACCGACTCGACCAGGAACTCACGTATCTCCGCCGCGAGTTGCGTGAGCTGCGCGGCATCCAGGCGCTTCAGGTCCGCCGGACCCTGGATCGACTCCAAAAGCGTCACGCGCTTCATCCCCTCGGCTCAGCGGCAGTCCGGCCCCTGATGACTGGACGCTCGAAGTTTAGTGCCGCTTTGCCATCGGCGCGGCGGCGAACGCCGCTCTGGCATGATCTCTTCACCGAATCTCCACACCTCACCCGGGAGTACGCATGAACACTGAGGAGATCGTGCTGCTGGACGCCTCCGGACGGGCCATCGGCACCGCTCCGAAGATCGCCAGCCACCACCGGGAAACCCCCTACCATCTGGCCTTCTCGTCCTACCTGGTCGACGATTCGGGGCTCGTGCTGATCACTCAGCGGGCGCACCACAAGGCCACGTTCCCGTCGGTGTGGACCAACAGCTGCTGTGGTCATCCGGCGCCCGGCGAAACGCTCAGGGAGACGGTGACCAGGCGGGTCGGCACCGAACTCGGCGTTACCGTCGGTGACATATCCCTGGTCCTGCCCACATTCGACTATCGCGCCGTGGCCACCGACGGGGTCGTCGAACACGAGTGGTGCCCAGTGGTGCGCGCGCTGGCCACCAGTCCCGTACATCCGAACGCCGAAGAGGTGGCCGCCGCCGAGTGGCGCACCTGGGACGAGTGCGTGAAGCTCGTGGAGCACCCCGGTTCCTCGCCCTGGTACCGCGAGCAGATGGCCCTGCTCATCCCGCTCGGCCACCCGCTTGACTGGCCGGCCGCCGATCCCGCGCTGCTCCCGCCCGCCCTCGCCTGGTAGTCAGGGCAGGTCGTCGATGCTGCCGGCCTGTGCCCAGATCGTGTCGAAGGCGTAGGTGAGGCACTGGGCCAGGGCGGCGTGTTCGATCAGGATGTTGGTCGTGGAGGTGGCTCCGCCGACCGGATCTCTGAGCGACATCAGGACCTGCGTGCCGTCGACGACGCACATCCGCATCGGCACCGTCTCGGCGATCCGGACCTGCTCGCCGACGGCGATGAAGCGCCGGATCTCGCTGACCAGGTCCTGGTCGTCGAGAGCGGGGCGCTCGTAGATCGCCCGGACCCGCCCGCCGGATCCGGCCAGTCTTCGGGTGGCCTCCAGGCCCGCCGGGTTCTGCGTGATCACGTATGGCGACTTGGCGATCGAGAGGATCTCCCGTTCCGCGTTGGCCTGGAGCTCGGTGAAGCGGTCGACGAGGACCTCCTGGTCGCGGATGACCTCGACGTAGTCGAGCGGCTCGCTCTGGTCCCTGCCGTGCGACCAGAGCGGCACCAGGGCCTCGACGAGGTCCGTCGTGGTCTGCTCGAGCCTGCTGAAGGTGGCGCGGTGGGCCGCCATCAGCCGTTCGATGGCCGAAGCCGGATCCACGCCCGTGTAGCAGATCACCCGCCCCTCCAGCGGGCGCACCAGGCCACGCTGGGTCAGCCCCGCGAGCACGTCGTAGATCCGCTGCCTGGGCACCCCGGACTCGCGGGCCACCTGCGCCGCCGTGTAACGGTCCCGGCCGATGAGGGCCAGGTAGACACGTGCCTCATAGCCGGTCAGCCCGAGCGCCATCAGCTCGCCCTGCCAGCCCCCCATATCACTCACAACCCCTAAGGTACGGGGGTGTTCACCGGTCTACGCCCCCTGCCTGTCGGCAGACAAACGATCTTACTGAGGTGACAAGGCCCGTAAGTGCCGATATGTCCGTCCCAATGACATATCGGTCACGACCTATTTAAAGATCATTTTAATTCCATGCGTCCCGATATTGCCCTCTTTCTAGGGTCTCGTTATGTTCCGGAAGCAGACACCACGACCCGTGGTGTACCCCCCACCGAGAGGGAGCAGGATGGCAACCCCCCGCCTTGCCAGACTCACGAGACGAGCCGGCCTCACGGTCCTGACCACGCTCGCCCTAGCGGCCGGCGGCCTGGCCGCCACCCCGGCCGCCGATGCCGCCAGCCCGCCGACTCCGAACCCGTACTCCCCCGCCTACCAGCACGCCTACCGGCACGGTGTGGTGCCGACCATCCCGACCGCCGCGCGGATGAACACCTACGCCAGGACCCACCACTCGGTCCAGCGCGCCTCGGCCAACAACCTCAACTACGGCGGTGGGATCGACGGCATCGGCGTCACCACCGGCCACCAGAAGGTGTACCTGGTCTTCTACGGCTCACAGTGGGGCTCGGCCGGCACCGACTCCAACGGCAACACCACACTCTCCGGCGACCCCAGCGGCGAGGCCCCGTACCTGCAGCAGCTGTTCAAGGGCCTCGGCGGCGGCGGCGAACTGTGGTCCGGCGTGCTGACCCAGTACTGCGAGGGCGTGGCCACAGGCTCCCAGACCTGTCCCGCGAGCTCCGCGCATGTCGGCTACCCGACCGGCGGCGCCCTCTCCGGCGTCTGGGTCGACAACGCTGCGGCCTCGCCGCAGCAGGCCTCCGGGCACACCCTGGCCCTGACGGCGATCAGCGCCGCGAGCCACTTCGGAAACACCTCCGCGGCCTCGAACCGCAACGCCCAGTACGTCGTACTGTCCCCGACCGGCACCACGCCGGACGGCTTCAACACCCCGGGCGGCGGCTTCTGCGCCTGGCACGACTACAACGGCGACTCCACCCTGACCGGCGGGGCGGCCTCCTCGCCGTACGGCGACATCGCCTTCACCAACAGCCCCTACGTCACCGACGCGGGCAGCGGCTGCGGGCAGAACTTCGTCAACGGCTCCGGCACCCGCGACGGCATCTCCATCGTGGAGGGCCACGAGTACGCCGAGACCGTGACCGACCAGAACCCGGCGGGCGGCTGGACCGACAGCTCCGGCGCGGAGAACGGCGACAAGTGCGCCTGGATCGCGCCCGGCCAGTCCGGCGGCGCGGCCAACCTGAGCCTGCCCACCGGCAGCTTCGCGATGCAGTCCACCTGGGGCAACGACGGTTCGGGCGGCACGGGCACCTGCCAGTTCAGCCACGCGATCATCGGCGGCACGACCGGCAACACCGTGACGGTCACCCAACCGGCCTCGCAGAACACCACCGTCGGTACGGCGGTGAGCCTGCAGATCCAGGCCAGTGACTCTGCCTCCGGCCAGACCCTCACCTACTCGGCCACCGGTCTTCCGGCCGGGTTGTCGATCAACTCGGCGTCCGGCCTGATCAGCGGCACGCCCACCACGACGGGCACCTCGTCGGTGACGGTCAAGGCCACCGACACCACGAACGCGTCCGGATCGGCGTCCTTCTCCTGGACCGTCAGTCCGGTGATGACCGGCGGGATCACCAACGGCGGCTTCGAGGCCGGCAACCTGTCCGGCTGGACCGCCACCGGCCCCATCACCGGGGTCACCACCAGCGGGCCGCACAGCGGGACGTACGCGGCGCTGCTCGGCAGCTCCACCACCCCGACCAACGGCGCCTCCTCGATCGCGCAGACCTTCAACGCGCCGACCGGCAGCACCCACGTCTCGTTCTGGTACAACGTGACCTGCCCGGACACGGTGACCTACGACTGGGCGACCGCCACCCTCAAGGACAACACCTCGGGCACCACCAGCACGGTGCTCGCCAAGACCTGCGTCTCCAGCTCCGGCTGGAAGCAGGTGACCGCCACGGTCACCGCAGGCCACTCCTATACCCTCACCCTGACCAGCAGGGACGACAACTACACCGGTGACCCCACGTCGACGAAGTACGACGACGTGGCACTCTCCTGATCGGCTGATCAAGCACCGTACCCCCGGGCCGCTCCGGGGGTACGGTCATTTCCGGGAGCCGGGCTGAGCGGTTTACCGCTTCTCCAATCCGGCAAGTACTCGTTCGAACCTTTCCGACCGTGACGGCGTGTATCTCCCATGAGATCCAATTCCCGGTCCGTCCTCGATCGGATGACCATAGAGGGTGGGTGCTCGATGCGAGCGGCCAGCATCAGGCAGCCCTGGGCCTGGGCCATCGCGCGCGGGCACCGGCCGGTGACCAACCAGGACGCCCCGACCGCCTACCGGGGGCCGATGCTCGTGCACGCCTCGATGCGCGTGGACCTGTCGTCCTGTCACTCACCGTTGATCCGGAGCGCCGGCTGGGACCCGGCGGACCCGCTGGCCACCCTCGGCGCGGTCATCGCCGTGGCGGAGCTCACCGGCGTGTGCTCCCCGGGCGAGGTCTGCGAGTGCGGGCCCTGGGCGGAAGAGGGCTCGCACCACTGGCGGATTTCGGGAGTACGGGCGCTGTCCCGGCCCGTCGTGGCCCTCGGACGGCTCGGCCTCTGGGAGCCCTCCGCCGGCCTGATCTCCAATGTCCACACGATGCTCGCTCTGGCACCGTGAAGACGGCGGGCCCGGCGCGCGCCGCCGGCGAGCGCTACCCCCTTCTCGCTCAAGATCCCTGGTCAGACCGCCTGCGGCGACGTCCTGGCCACGCTTCGACCGTGTCGTTACCCCACACCTGCCGGGGGCAGGATGCCGAGGCGGACCTGCTCGCCCCGGTACTCGTCCCAGACGCGGGCCCAGCGGCGGTCGAGAAGCCGGTCGATCCAGGAGGATTGGGGTGTACGGGTGGGCGGGCCGTCAAAGAAGGCCTCGCGATACTCCTTGCCCAGGCGGCCCGCGTCCAGCACGTGCGCGGCCCACTGGGCGCCGCTGTCGGGATCCCCGACCATCTCCTCGAAGGCAAGGAAGGCGATCCGGTCCACCGGCAGCCCGGACAGCGTGCGCAGGAAGCCGATGAGCCGCAGCCGCAGACCCCACCGGGTCCCGAAGGCGAGCAGCATCGAGCCGAACCGGCTGGCCTGCGCCCTGGCCAGGAAGCGGATCCAGGGCAGGTCGCCCGCCATCGTCCGCAGATACTGGTCGTGGGTGCCGAGCCGGGCGATGGCCCGGCTGCTGCTGGAGATGATCCCGGTCATGCTGCGGCGCATCATGATGACCCGGGCGTCCGGGAAGCTGCGCAGGAGCAGTCCCTCCCTGCCGGTGTCCACCGGGTTCTTCAGCACGGCGATGCCGGTGTCCGCGGAGATCGCGTCGGCGAGGCGGCCCAGCTCCGCCGCAGCGGCCGGGTGGAACTGGCTCGATCTGCTCCGGCCGGTACCGAGGTGGTAAAGGAACCAGCCGTACTCCTCAGGCAGCGAGTCGGTGACCAACCGCGAGTCCACTCCCCGGTCGACAGGGTCCGGCGAGTCGAGGAGCCTGCGCAACCGGGCGGCAGGTTCCGGCGCTCCGTACCGGGCGAGATCGCCGAGGGTCAGCGGGGATCCGCCGGTTGCGGCAGCCACGGCGTCCACCAGGACAGTGGTCCCGCTGCGGTTGAACCCACTGATGAACAGGATCACGCACTAACCTCGAATCGGCTTCGGGCTGGGAACTGCCCGAGGTTATCTCGCGGATCAGCTCCGCACCAGGCCCGCATCTCTCGACGATGACCGAGGCAGAAACCCGGCGAGAACCTTACGAAAACCTCATAGTCAGAGCACTATCAGACGACGCTTCGAATAATCAAGGTGAGATACCCAGCGGGGTGCCTGCCACGCGTCCCAGGAACGCCCACACGCCTGCGCCCCGACCATGTACGGGGAGCGCTCATGGGTCAGCATGTTGTTACCAAAGAGCCACAGCATTTGGTGATGATTCCACCTTTGGGTACCCCTTACGGTCTACTCAAGGCGTTCACCTATCCGTACACTCAGAGAATGGGGACGAAGACTATGAAGGTCAGCACAGCCACACACGAGCGAATCTCGACGGTGGCCCGGGAGGACGGTAGGTCGATGGCCTCTGTCGTCGATGAGGCCATCCGGGACTTCGAGCGCAAGCGATTCTTTGACCGCCTCAACGCGGCAGTCGCCCGGACCCGGGCCGATCCTGTTGCTTGGGCCGACTATCAGGCCGAGGTGGCGATATTCGACGGCGCCATCAAGGACGGCCTGGACTGGGACGACATCCCGGAGTACGACCTGCCCGAGGAAGGCGAATGAAGGCGGCGCAAGGAGAGATCTGGCTCGCCGACTACGGTACGCCCGTAGGCCGAGAGCAGGGCTTCCTACGCCCCGCCCTGGTCCTCAACGGATCGATGCTCGACACTCACCGCATGGAATTGGTGGTCGCAGTGCCGCTGACCACCGCAAATCGCGGTTGGGTCACTCACGTCGAGATGACACAGGGCGTCGCCGGGCTTCGGAAGACCAGCTGGGCGATGGCAGAGCAGATCCGATCCCTCTCCACCACGCGGCTGCGGCGCCGGATCGGCTTGGCCGACGAGGAAGCGGTCGGCCGGGTTCTGGCGGTCATGCAACACCTGCTCGATATGCCGTAGCGCACGGGTACGGGTCGCCCCAGAATCAGGGGAGGTCCGTGCCCGTTGACAAATGAAAGTTAGGAAGTGATCCTAATTAATAGTCAGGGTGGGAGCCGGGGGCCTCCTGCGCTGTGCCGCTCCTGAGAGGACGGGCCCGCATGCCCCCCCATAAACGGCTTTCCCTCCTGCTGGTCACGGTGCTCTGCGCCGCGTTCGCCGGCATCCTCACCCCCATCCACGCGCTCGCCGATCCGACCGGGGTCTCGACTCTCGGGCTCGGCGGCCGGTCGTACCGGGCTGAGCAGTACGGGCCGGGCGGGCCTCCACCCGCCCGGCCCTCCCTGCCACCTGACAGCTAACGGAGGAACCATGTTTCGAGCCCTGATCCTCAGCTTCGCCATCGGTGTCGCCCTCAGCGTGTCGGCGGTTCCGCCCGCGGCCGCCGCCACCGTGGTCTCCTTCACCTCGGTCGTCCCGGCCCCCGTCAGCGCCACCGCGACGGCGGGCGTGACTTACTCGATCACGTCCGGTACGACGATCTACAGCGAACCCGGCTCCACACCGGCGGCCCAGACCGCCGGACAGCTCGCGGCACTGCTCCGCCCGTCGACAGGGTTCCCGCTCCCAGTCGTCTCGTCCAATCCGGCGCCTGCCGACGGCATAGCGCTGCTGCTCAGCGGCGCGCCCGCGTCCGTGGGCACGCAGGGTTATCAGCTCGACGTCACCGCGACCTCGATCGTCGTACGGGCCAACCAGCCCGCCGGGCTCTTCGCCGGGGTGCAGACGCTGCACCAGCTGCTCCCGGTCACCGCCGATGCCACGACGGTCCAGGCCGGTCCGTGGCCGGTGCCGGGCGGGCACATCGTCGACTACCCGCGCTTCACCCACCGTGGCGCGATGCTGGATGTGGCCCGGCACTTCTTCACCGTGACCCAGGTCGAGCGCTATATCGACGAGATCTCGCTCTACAAGATCGACTATCTGCACCTGCACCTGTCGGACGACCAGGGCTGGCGGATCGCCGTCAACAGCTGGCCCAACCTGGCCGCGTACGGCGGGAGCACCGAGGTCGGCGGCGGCGCGGGCGGCTACTACACCCAGGCCGACTACTCCGCGATCGTCTCCTATGCCGCCGCGCGGTTCGTCACCGTCATTCCCGAGATCGACATGCCGGGGCACACGAACGCGGCGCTGGCGTCGTACGCCCAGCTCAACTGCAACGGGGTCGCCCCGCCGCTCTACACCGGCACGAACGTGGGGTTCAGCTCGCTGTGCGTGCCGCTGGCGCTGACCTACACCTTCATCGACCAGGTGATCGGGGAGCTCGCGGCACTGACCCCCGGACCGTACATCCACATCGGCGGCGACGAGGCGAGTTCGACCAATGCCACCGACTACGCGACGTTCGTCGACCACGTGCAGCAGATCGTCGCCGCGCACGGCAAGACCGTGATCGGCTGGCACAACATCGCGGGCGCCACACTGCTGCCGTCCACGGTGGCGCAGTTCTGGGACACGACCACGTCGAACGCCCCGCTGGCCGCCGCGGTGGCGAACGGCACCAAGGTCATCATGTCGCCGGCCAACAAGACGTACCTCGACATGAAGTACAACCACAAGACCACACTCGGCCAGAACTGGGCGGGCTACATCGACGTCAGCACGGCCTACGGCTGGAACCCCGGCGCGTACCTCACCGGCGTCGGTGAGTCGTCGGTACTCGGCGTCGAAGCCCCGCTGTGGACCGAGACGATCGTGACGACGCCGAACATCGAATACATGGCCTTTCCCCGCCTGCCCGCCATCGCCGAGCTCGGCTGGTCGCCGTGGAGCACCCATAGTCTGACCGCGTTCAACCTGCGGCTCGGCGCGCAGGGCCCCCGCTGGAAGGTGATGGGCATCAACTACTACCACTCCACCCAGATCACCTGGCCCACCGGCTCATAGGATCGGGTACGGCCCGCCCCGCCGCAGGACGGGCCGTACCTCCCAGGACAGATATCGAGTGGCCGCGCACCTGCATCTGCTCCGGCTGCTCCGTCCAGGCCGACCTCAACCTGCTGGACGGCGGCCCCGGCTACCTGAAGGACCTCATCGCGGCCAAGCACTCCGCCGAGCACGGAACCCTGCCCGCGTGGGCGCCCGGCACCGAACGGCTCGCCACCGACGTGACGACGCTGACCCTACTGCTCGAATCGGAACGAGACCGCTCTCCCCTCTCCACCCACCCGCACGCCCACCGCCCCCTGCACGATCTGGTCGTACGGACCCGTCTCGCTTCATGATCCGGAAAGGTCCGGGTCAGCCGAGCGACCCGGACCTTTCCGGATCATGAATGGGCGCGGAGGCGGGCGAACTCGCCCGCGATCCGATCGAGGGTCCAGGACGCGTTGAGCCCGGACGGGTTGGGCAATACCCAGAGCCGGGCCGACCCCACCAGTTCGTCCTGTAGCCCGATCGCGGCATTCGGCCGCCGGAACGCGGCCCGGTAGGCCGTCACACCCGCCACCGCCAGGAACCGTGGCCGGTGCCGCTCCACCAGCGCTTCGAGCCGCTCCCCACCTGCCCTGAGTTCCTCGGGGCTCAGCTCATCCGCCCGTGCGGTCGACCTCGCGACGATGTTGGTGATGCCCAGCCCGTACTCCGCGAGCAGCCCCTGCTCGCTCGGCGCCAGCAACTTCCCGGTGAAGCCCGACCGATGCAGCGCAGGCCAGAACCGGTTCCCCGGCCGGGCGAAGTGATGCCCGGTCGCCGCCGAGTACAGGCTTGGGTTGATCCCGGAGAACAGGACCCGGAACACCGCCCCACCGTCCGGAAGGACGTCCGGTATCACCCGATCCCGGGCCGCCTCCAGCTCAGCCTTCCCCGGCCGCTGCGTCCCCTCTGCGCTCACCCGCCTAGGATCTCAGCCCGAACAGGAGGAGCATCGCGCCCCGCTAGGTCAGGCGCGGCTCCGGATGCATGGACGTGGCCGTGACCGCTCGTCGATTTCGACGGTGATCGTCTTGGTCATGAAAGGCCACCCCCCTACGGGTCGGGGTATCCGGCAGATATTACGCCTATAGCGCGTGCTGTAGAGGGATTGGCAACGCAAGCCCGCGGACCACTGGACACACGTTGACGCACGTACGGGCCGCCTCCCATCGCTGGGAGACGGCCCGTACATGAATGTGCCCTACTTGGCGAGCAGGTTGCGCAGGACGTACTGCATGATGCCGCCGTTGCGGTAGTAGTCCGCCTCACCGGGGGTGTCGATCCGGACGACCGCGGTGAACTCCTTGCCGTCGGCCTGCACCGTGACCGTCTTCGGCGTGGCGCCGTCGTTCAGCGCGGTCACCCCGGTGACCTCGAAGGTCTCGGTGCCGGTGAGGCCGAGGGACTGAGCGGACTGGCCCTCGGGGAACTGCAGGGGCAGGACGCCCATGCCGATGAGGTTCGAGCGGTGGATGCGCTCGTACGACTCGGCGATGACGACCCGTACACCCAGTAGCGCCGTGCCCTTGGCGGCCCAGTCGCGTGATGACCCCGAGCCGTACTCCTTGCCCGCCAGCACGACCAGCGGGATGCCGGCGGCCTGGTAGTTCGCGGAGGCGTCGAAGATGAACGCCTGCTCTCCGGACCGGGTGAAGTCGCGGGTGTAGCCGCCCTCGACGCCGTCGAGGAGCTGGTTGCGCAGCCGGATGTTGGCGAAGGTGCCGCGGATCATGATCTCGTGGTTGCCCCGGCGGGAACCGTAGGAGTTGAAGTCCTTGATCGCGACGCCGTGCCCCTCCAGGTACTGCGCGGCTGGGGTGCCGACCTTGATGGAGCCGGCCGGGGAGATGTGGTCGGTGGTGACCGAGTCGCCGAGCTTGGCGAGCACCCGCGCGCCGTGGATGTCGGTGACCGGGGCGGGCTTGGACGGCATGCCCTCGAAGTAGGGCGCCTTACGGACGTACGTGGAGGCGGGGTCCCACTCGAAAGTGTTGCCGGTCGGGATCGCGAGACCCTGCCAGCGGGCGTCGCCGGTGAACACGTCGGCGTAGCTCTTGGTGAACATGTCCTTGCCGATGGAGGACTCCACGATCGCGGCGACCTCCTCCTGCGACGGCCAGATGTCGCGCAGGTAGACCGGGCCGTCGACGCCGTCGGCGATCGGGTCGTTGAGGATGTCGATGTCCATCGTGCCCGCGAGCGCGTAGGCGACCACCAGCGGCGGCGAGGCCAGGTAGTTCATCTTCACGTCGGGGCTGATCCGGCCCTCGAAGTTGCGGTTGCCGGACAGCACGGCGGTGACCGCGAGGTCGTTGTCGTTGACCGCCTTGGAGATCTCCGGCTGCAGCGGCCCGGTGTTGCCGATGCAGGTGGTGCAGCCGTACCCGACGAGGTTGAAGCCGATCTTGTCGAGGTATGGGGTGAGCCCGGCCCGATCGTAGTAGTCGGTGACGACCTGGGAGCCGGGGGCCAGCGAGGTCTTCACCCAGGGCTTGCGGGTGAGGCCCTTCTCGACGGCCTTCTTGGCGAGCAGGGCCGCGCCGATCATGACGTACGGGTTGGAGGTGTTGGTGCAGGAGGTGATCGCCGCGACCACGACCTTGCCGTGGTCCAGCTCGAAGCCCGTACCGTCCTCCAGCGTCACCGAGACGCGCCGGTGCGGGCGGGGGTCGCCGTTGATGTGCACGGCGGGCGGGTCGGACGCGGGGAACGACTCGACCCCGGTCTCGTCACCGTCCTTGACGTAGTTGCGCACGTCGCGCCGCCAGGCGGCCTTGGCGCCGGACACGGCGATCCGGTCCTGCGGGCGCTTCGGCCCGGCGATGGACGGTACGACGGTGGCCAGGTCGAGCGACAGGTACTCGGAGAACTCCGGCTCGAGGGACGGGTCCAGCCACATGCCCTGCTCCTTGGCGTACGCCTCGACGAGCGCGATCTGCTCGGCGGGGCGGCCGGTGAGCCTGAGGTACTTGAGGGTCTCGCCGTCGATCGGGAAGATCGCGCAGGTGGAGCCGAACTCGGGGCTCATGTTGCCGATCGTGGCCCGGTCGGCCAGCGGCAGCGCGGCCACGCCCTCGCCGTAGAACTCGACGAACTTGCCGACGACGCCGTGCTTGCGGAGCATCTCGGTGATGGTCAGCACCAGGTCGGTGGCGGTCGTCCCGGCGGGCATCGAGCCGGTCAGCTTGAAGCCGACGACGCGCGGGATCAGCATCGAGATGGGCTGGCCGAGCATGGCCGCCTCGGCCTCGATGCCGCCGACGCCCCAGCCGAGGACGCCGATGCCGTTCTCCATGGTGGTGTGCGAGTCGGTGCCGACGCACGTGTCGGGGTAGGCGAGGCCGTCACGGTCGAACACGACGCGGGCCAGGTGCTCGATGTTGACCTGGTGCACGATGCCGGTGCCGGGCGGGACGACCTTGAAGTCGTCGAACGCGGTCTGGCCCCAGCGCAGGAACTGGTAACGCTCGTTGTTGCGCTCGTACTCGACGTTGACGTTGCGCTCGAAGGCGTCCGGCGAGCCGAAATAGTCCACGATTACGGAGTGGTCGATGACCATCTCGGCCGGCGACAGCGGGTTGACCTTGGCCGGGTCGCCGCCCAGGTCCCGTACCGCCTCACGCATGGTCGCCAGGTCCACCACGCACGGCACGCCGGTGAAGTCCTGCATGATCACACGGGCGGGCGTGAACTGGATCTCGTGGCTGGGCTGCGCCTCGGGGTCCCAGGCCGCGAGCGTACGGATGTGGTCGGCGGTGATGTTCGCGCCGTCCTCGGTGCGCAGCAGGTTCTCCAGGAGCACCTTCAGGCTGTACGGGAGGCGGGCCGCGCCTTCGACGGCGTCCAGCCGGAAAATCTCGTAGGACTTCTCGCCGACAGTGAGTTCGCTGCGGCTTCCGAAGCTGTTCGCGGACACGACTCCTCCTCCATCACGTCGGGCGTGGCGCGACGTTGTTCGTTCTGTGTTCGTTCGTTGTGTGTTCCGGGCAGGGCCGCTGCCGGCAGAGTCCGGTGCGGTCGATGTCCCCCACCTTGAATCCTGCCCTAACCGGGCGGTCGCCCGGGACTCAGGCAAGCCTAACTTCGGTAGCTTTTCTCTCGATGTCAAGCTATCGCCGATTTATCTCGACATCAAGTTACCGACTGGTATCACGCCAGTCTATCTGTGCTTGTCCTGCCACTCGGGAACGGAACTGACTACCCTTTGGGTGTCCCGGTCGGCGACCGGTATGTGTCGATGCGACCTGCCCGGGAGGGGCGGGCCGACTGAGATCAAGAGCTCCGGTCGGCGACCGGTATGAGCTGGATTCGAGGCGATCGTGTCTCTGGTGACAGCGCGACAGCGGACCGGCAACCTGCCAGCCGAGATGACGAGTCTCGTCGGGCGCGGCACCGAGATCGCCGCCGTCAGGGAGCGGCTCGGCACGGCCCGCCTGGTGACCCTCACCGGAGTGGGCGGGGTCGGCAAGACCCGCCTCGCGCTGCGGGTGGCGGCCGACGCGCGGCGCAGCTTCCCAGGCGGCGTATGGCTGGTGGCGCTGTCGGCCCTCCGAGATCCCGCGGCCCTCGCCCAGTCCGTCGCCACTGCGCTCCAGCTGCACGACCAGTCGGCCAGGTCCCCGCAAGAAGTGCTCACCGATCATCTGGCCGGCCAGCACGTCCTCCTGGTGTTCGACACCTGCGAGCATCTGGTCGGGGCCTGCGCCGACCTGGCCGAGACGCTGTTGCGGGCCGCCCCAGGGCTGCGCATCCTGTGCACGAGCAGGCAGCCGCTCGGAGTGCCCGGCGAGCACACCGTGAACGTCCCGCCGCTGGACGCGCTCGACGACGCCATGAAGCTGTTCGCCGAGCGGGCGCTCGCGGTCGATCCCTCGTTCTTGCTCTCCCCCGCCAACCGGCAGACCGTGGCCCGGCTGTGCGAACGGCTTGATGGGCTGCCGCTCGCCATCGAGCTGGCGGCCGTACGGCTGCGGGCGCTGTCCCTGGACCAGCTCTTCACCCGTCTCGACGACCGTTTCCGGTTGCTGGGCCAGCGGCCGCCCGCCGGCGCGCCCCGGCACGAGACGCTGCGCACCACGATCGGCTGGAGTCACGACCTGTGCACGCCCGCCGAGCAGGGGCTCTGGGCGCGGCTTTCGGTCTTCGCCGGCGCCTTCGACCTGGATGCCGCCGAGTCCGTCTGCGCCGGCTCCGACGAGGTGCTCAGTGCGCTCATCGAGCTGGTGGACAAGTCCATCGTGCTGCGGGAGCCGACGGTCACCGGAGCCCGGTTCAAGCTGCTCGACACCCTGCGCGAATACGGCGCGGAATGGCTGGAGAAGCTCGGCGAGACCACCATGCTGCGCCGCCGCCACCGTGACCACTACCTGGACCTGGCCCGCCGCTTCGACGCCGAGTGGGCGGGGCCCGACCAGGTCGCCTGGTACGAGCGGATCAGCTCCGAGATCCCCAACATCGCGGCCGCGATCGAATTCTGCCTGGCCGAACCCGCCGAGCACAGCGCCGGCCTCGACCTGGCCGGACGGCTGGGCTTCTTCTGGATCGTCGGCCGCCACATGAAGCTGGGCCGCCACTACCTCGACCGTGCCCTTGCGACCGGTACCGAAGCGGGCGCCGAGCGGGCCTGGGCCCTGTGGGTACGGAGCTGGATCGCGCTCCCCGAGGGCGACCACCCCTTGGCGGAGTCGCTCGCCGCGGAGTCCCGTGAGATCGCCGGGTCCCTGGACAACGGCCGGCTCCTGGCGTACGCGATCTATGCGGCGGGGCTGGCCGCCGTCGCCGCCGGTGAGCTCGACCGGGGCATCGCCCTGTGCCAGGACGCCTCCACCCGGCACCGGGAGCGCGGCGACAACGCCATCGGCACCACCATGACGGCCTGCGCCATGGGGATGGGGCTGGTCCACCGGGGCGAACCCGACCGCGCGATCGAGGCCCTGGAGGAGGCACGCCGGCTCTCCGGCGAACCCGGTGAGCTGTGGGCGCGCTCGTACTGCGACTTCATCCAGGCCATGGCCGAACTGAACAGGGGCGCGGCGAAACGCGCACTCGAGTACGGCCGGGCGGCACTGGAGGCCAAGCGGAGGCTGCACGACCACACGGGGAGCATCGCCTCGATCGACATCCTGGCCGGGGTCGCGGTCGCACTCGGCGACGGCTACCGGGCGGCCCGGCTGCTCGGCGCGGCCCAGGAGGCCTGGCAGAGCATCGGCACCCCGCAGGCGGGCTCGCCGGAACTGCTCGCCGCCCGGGCCGGCTGCGAGGGGGCCGCGCGCGCCCTCGTCGGCGACACGGACTACGACACCGCGTTCCGGCAGGGTCTGCGGCTCGACCTGCATACCGCCATCGCCTATGCGCTCGGCGAGGAGAAGGACCTGCCGCCGGCCGAACCGGCCGGTAAGCCCGCCCTGACCCGGCGGGAGTTCGAGGTCGCCGACCGGCTGGCCCTGGGCATGTCGAACCGGGAGATCGCGGAGAACCTGGTCATCGCCCGCAGGACCGTCGACTCCCACGTGGAGCACATCCTGGCCAAGCTCGGGTTCACCTCCCGTACCCAGATCGCCGCCTGGATCTCGACCCGGCAGTCCTGAAGAACCCCGCCGCGTGGGAACCAACCCTTGACTGTGCTCGTTTCCGATATATCGTTGTCGTATCGAGAGTGCTCTGAGAGAGATCTCAGAAGCTAGGTGGGGAACATGAGCGAGAACCAGTCGGGCAAGGAACCGGACCAGTCCTGGGAGGCCGCCGCGCAGGCAGCAGCCCAGACCGCCGCAAAACTGGCCGGAGCGGCGGCGAAGGTCGCGCAGGACGTCGCCCAGGAGGGCGTCAAGAGGGGCGTGAAGTACGGGGCCAAGCAGAGCCTGCGCGGGGACCTGCCCTTCTTCTTCGGCGGCCATGCACCATGGGCTCGCGGGCCCTGGCGCGACGCCACCCAGGGAGCGGCGCCCAAGGCCAAGCGCGGGGACGTGCGGGCGGCCATCCTGGCCCTGCTCGCGGAGGGCCCGCGCAACGGCTACCAGATCATCCAGGAGGTCGAAGACCGCACCGACGGGACCTGGAAGCCGAGTCCGGGCGCCGTGTACCCGGCGCTGCAGCAGCTCGCCGACGAGGGCCTGATCGAGGGCACCGACGAGGGCGGCCGCAAGACCTTCCACCTCACCGACGCCGGCCGCACCTACATCGAGGAGAACCCCCGGGAGACGGCCCCGCCCTGGGCGTCGATGAAGGCCGATCTGGACGGCGACATCAAGGACCTGTTCAAGGAGGCCGCCCAGCTCGGCGCCGCGCTCATGCAGGTCGTCCGGGCCGGGTCCAAGTCCGACGTCACCGAGGCACGGCGCGTGATCGTCGCGACCCGCCGCAAGCTCTACCGGATTCTCGCCGACGAGGACGAATCATGAACGGTCCCGAGTACCTGCGTATCGGCGACGCCGAACGCGACCAGATGACGACCGCGCTGCACGAGCACTTCGCGCAGGGCCGGCTGACATCCGAGGAGCTTGAGGAGCGCCTCGACGCGACCCTCTCGGCCAAGACCGTGGGCGAGCTCCGCGCGGTCTCCAGGGATCTCCCCGACTCGCAGGTCATACCCGCCGCCGACGCGGCGGCGGTCCGGCGGTTCCGTCCCCGGGTGGGCCTGCTGCTCCTCTTCGTCGCCGCCATGGTGGCGCTGACCAGCCTGGCCGGACCCTGGTGGGCGCCGCTCGTCGTGCTGCGGGTGCTGTTCACCGTGGCCCTGATCAGGATGTTCGTCGGCTTCCGGCG
>JAOPYM010000148.1 GCA_025964615.1 Actinomycetes bacterium | reverse complement strand
GCTCCGGTCGGTCCGGTGGCTCCGTCGAGACCTGCTGTGCCGGTGGGTCCGGTCGGTCCGGTGACTCCGTCGAGACCTGCTGTGCCGGTCGGTCCGGTGGGTCCGGTGGGGCCCGTGGGTCCGGTGTCGCCTTCCGGACCCCTAGCGCCGTGGAAACCTGCCGGGCCCCTAGGGCCTCTCGGCCCCAGCGGGCCCCTCAGCCCCAGCGGGCCCCTCGGCCCCAGCGGGCCCCTCGGACCTCTTGGACCCGGCGGGCCCGGTGGGCCTGGCTGCAGCAGCGGCCTCCCGGCCCCGTTTGTGGGGTCGACCAGGCGGACGATCTTGTGCGGAAGGCTATTGTGCACTCCCTGTTGGACGGGTGACTGGTCCGTCGGTTGGGGAATGGTGTCCGCCAGCGCCAGGCTGGACGTCAGGCTGAGTCCACTCGCTATCGCGATAGTGGTTACCCAAGTCCAAGGATGTTTACCGACAAGTGGGCCAAGCGCCTGTCGGCTATCGCGTTGAATCAATTGGCTTCCCCATGTGTGCTTCGAATCCCGAGGAATTTGACTTCCTCTCAGACACTGTCTGTGTCTGATGCCACAACATGAATACCGCATGGATCCATATGGAGAACCATGAGAAAAGCCATGATCAAGTAAATATCCAAGGCGCTTCAGGGAAAGTCACGGGCAACTTTTTCTCGGACCATGCAGGCGCTTCCGGGCGCTTTGTGTATAGCGAAACCCATCCCTCGTCATACCTGCTGATCTGCTTCAGGGTGGCGTTCTGTGGCTTTTCGGATCTGCCGATATGGGTATCAACTCGGTCATGCACCCCGGCGCCATGCGACCCATTCATCACGTTCCAGCACGGGGCGCCACTCCCGCGGGGCCGTCGGCCAACTGAATGTTGCGGAGTACCCCTTTTTCCGGGGTACGACCACCACGGTGGCCGAGGAGGGGAGGGATCCCGGGTCATTGCGGTGGAAGGTGGCGATCTCGTGCCATGGCTCCTGGAAGGCGTGCAGCATCCATATCCTGAAATCGAGGTCGTAGCGATCCACCGCGAGCCGATCCTGGGGCCGCAATCCGGCTGCGGTCAGGTCCGCGGCCGCCAGCGTGCCGCGTGCCATCGGCCATGAGATCTGATAGGTGATCACGATCAGGGCCATGAAATTGATCGCGATGAATACGATACCTGTGAGCAGGTCGCTTTCCTTGCCGAGCATGGTCACTATCAATATGGCCAACGCCAGGAGCAGTATCGCGGCGCTGGTGGACTGCCATAGGTGCAATGAGCTCCACCCCTTGACCAGGACGGAGATCTCCGGGAAGTTGAATGTCAAGAAGGGGTAGTCCGATAGCCGCTTTCCGGCGTAAAATGACGCGATGCCGCCGACGATCACTGCTGTACTCACTGTGGCGAGGAAGGCCAGCGCGAGTCGCCTGCGCGGGGCGCGTACGATCGTCGCGGCTCCGGCCAAGAACAGCACTGGCGCAAGGCATGCAAGGTAGCGGCCGTAGATGAAATTGTTGACGGCATGCTCGTCAGGAAGTGCGGCCGAGCTGGCCAGCGCGATGCCGGCCAAGACTGCGAGCACAACGACCACCATTGTCCGGGTAGTGGGGAAAGTGCTGCGGCAGGCCTGGTAGGCGAGGGCTACCAGCCCAATACCGGCCACGCCCCACGTACAGACGATCAGGTACCAGATCTGGCCGGCGCCCAGCGAGAATGTCCACGCCAGCCCGTCGAGACTGGTGAGCCGCTCGGCGACAAAGTGCCCCAACGGCTTTATACCGGCGGGATAGAGCCGTGACTGGAGCCAGTGGTCGAGCGTCCAGGCCAGAGCGGTCACGGTGGCCAGCGACTGCGTTGCGATGCCGATGTGGTGTCTGGCCATTCGGCGTTTCAGCAGGACAAAGGCCAGGAGCCCGGCGTGGACCACCACGATGACTGTGCCCCGGGAGTGCACCGCGTAGGCGTAACCGGCCAGCGCACCCGCCGCGATGCCGTAGCCGGGCCGGCCGGACACGAGCCAGGAATGCACCAAAAGAAGCCAGCCGAGGACGACCACGGGGAACACGGCATCGGACATCGCGAACTGGGTGTAATAGACCACTGCCGGAAGCAGTGCGGTGGCGTGCGCGAGTACGTACGCCAAGGTGCGCGGAACCGACAGGCGGCGCAGCGCGAGGTATGCCAGCAGTAGCAGGGCCGCGCTGACCAGTGCGTTGATGACGAGAACGAGCCGATAGACGGTGTGCGGATCGTCACTGAGGCAGAACGCCGGAGCGATGAGCAGCGAGTAGCCCACCTGGTAGAAGGTGTACCCGGAGAAGTCGGAGCCGGTGCCGCCGGTCAAGAGGCGGGCGGCGATCAGGTAGCCGGTCTCGTCCGGGGTGAGGCTGGGTATGGGCTGCTGCGAGGCGAGCCACAGCCTGATGAGTACCTGGACCATCCAGCCGACTGCCAGCAGGAGCGTCCACCGATGTGACGACGCCGTGCTCGTAGGCGTACTGCGCGTTGTCTGAGGCCGCTCCAGAAGGCCGGTGCGCGAGCGGTGCGGGAGCATCTGTGATCAGCCTGCCTTCGGGGTGCTGAAGAGCGCGGAGTGGGCGTCGGTCCAGACCGGCCCGTCCGCCGGCAGCGTGTGCCATCGCCAGGCCTTGGCACGCAGCGGCTTGAGATCGGCGTCGTTGCGGGCGACGGCCACCCAGGTTGAGCCCTGATAGATCCGATTGGGGTCCGCCTGACCATGGCCGGTCAGCGCGGCGAGGCCGGCAGCCCGGGCGGTGGCCTGGAGCATCGGCGCAAGGTCGAGGTCCCTGTTGGTGACGTGGAAGGCGAGCAGGCCACCAGGCCTGAGCTTACTGGCGTACATCTGAAGTGCCTGCTTGGTCAGCAGGTGAGACGGCACCACTGCGGAACTGAACGTATCCAAGACGATCATTCCGTACCAGCCGTCGGGCTCTTGGCCGAGCCGAAGCCGGCCGTCACCGGCGATCAGAGATATCGCTGCCTTGCTGTCGTTCAGATAGCCGAACCGGTCGGTGGCGATCTTGACGGCCGCAGGGTCGATTTCGTAGAAATCCATCTCCTGCCCCTGGCGCCCATAGCTTGCCACGATGCCAGTGCCCAGGCCGACGACGGCGACGCGTGCGCTGCGATCGCCGTAGTCGGCGAACAGGTCGCCGAGTGGCCCGGGCTGCCCGTAGTACGACACCGGAATCGTTCGTTCGCGTCCGCTCGGATACTGGTAGCCGCGCGCGGTCGGCCCGCTGGACAGCACCCTCCACCCGTTATCGGTATAGATCTGGTAGTTCCCGAAGAAGGTGCGCTCCCGGAAGGAATCCGCCGGGGTCTGGTACCAGAAGAGCCCGACGGTCGTCAGCACAGCGCCCATCGCCGTCACTCGGGGTCGTCGTACGGCGAGAACGCACCACGGGAGACAACCCGCCCCGGCGGCCACGACAAGCCAGAGACCGCCAAGCTCGAGATACACCGCGACAGCGAGGAGCGGACCGGCGAGCACGAACGCCTTGACCAGCGCTCCGGTTCCAGGGAAGCGCCACGGCGCGTCCGTGTCCGGTCGTCGGCTCAGTATGAGAGGGAGAATCGCAAGGGCGGTCACCGCGAGGGGCAACTCCGCGGTCCAGGTGAAGGCCATCGGGGCGACGAGGTCGTCGAATGCGCCACCGAGCGCGCCACCAAGTGAGATGACCAGGAAGAACTCGGTCAGCCGACGTGGACTCGGCCGGTCCTTGGCGAGCAGGCCGTGGCAGGCCAGACCACCGACGAAGACCAAGGCGAGGGAGAGGAGCACCTCGCCGGCGCGGACACGGAAGCCAATCAGGTAAAGCGTCCATGGAAGGACCGCTGCCGAGATCGCGACAACTGTGACCGTACGACTCAACCAGCGCTGCTTGGTGAATCCGAAGGCGATGACGAACGTCGCGAGGTAGAGCGCGAGCGGCGGCACCCACATCAATGGGGCCAGATTCAGGTCGACTGAGATATGTGTGGTGACGCCGAGCATGAGGGACGACGGAATGAATGCGAGGCCGAGCCATCGTGCCCGGCGCCACCAGGAGATCTGCTCATCGGGAGCTGTTCCTGCCTCAGCCGACGCCATTGGGGTGACGTTGGCGGAGCTGAATCGCACGATCAGCCTGCACGCGACCACCAAGGCTGCGAACAGCCCATAACCGACCGCCCACCAACGCGCCTGATCCGCCAGATCCGCCACCGGCTCGATGAGAAATGGATAGGCCAGCAGCACGAGAATACCGCCGACGTTGCCGATCGCGTACAGAAAGTACGGGTCCTTGGATCGAGGAAGACCCGTCCAGGAATACCAGCGCTGAACCAGTGGTACGGCCATGGAGAGCACCGTGACCGGCGTACCGGCGACCGCCACCAGGACGAGCAGCAGCCACAGCGCGGCCAGCGCCGATCCCTGCGCCACCGACCACGTCGGCAGGGCGAATGGCAGCACGAACATCGGGGCGATGAGCAGCGGGATCTGAATGAGGAGTTGTCTTCGAGCACTCAGGAGGCGCTGCGACCAATGTGCGAAGAAACAGCCCATAACGAGGGCGATCTGGAGGAGGAGCACCGAGATGTTCCATACCATCGGCGAGCCGCCATAGTCGGGCAGCAGCATCTTCACCACCATCGGTGCCGCCGCGAACAGCAGGCCCGTGCCCATCAGGGCCGTCAGGGCGAAGAGTGCGACCGCGACACCGGCAGGACCTCGCGCCGGTCGTGCCGGAGCGGCGTCGATACGCGGTGTCCCTTCGACAGCTACCGCCATATTCCACCTCCATGGAAGTCTGAACGAATTGTGTGGACCGTCAGTGAGCGGAACACACCATACTCGTCGGAGGTCTTGCCCCTGAGGTGCTGTCGTGGCCTTTCCTGGGTCTCGTTTCGTAAAACTCATACGGACACATCGGGGCCTGTCGCGACATTCTCGACTAGCTAATGAGGCGAGCTGAGATACCGGCTAATTGATATGAAAGCGGACTTCTGCAGCCGTGCAAGAAGGGATCTTCGGGGACGGTCGGAGCGGATCTCGATCGGGCTGCTGGCGGCGCCGATGCCGCGGGACGTCGTGGATGACTCGATCAGGGTGACCGGCGAGCATGTCGAACGCAGCGGTGGGAAGCTTCCGTCCGCATGTGGGGGCGTTGGCGCTGTTCGCCGGGAGGGCTGCTACGAAGAGGTCAGCCCGCTGACCTCGTGGGGGTGCTGGGATCAGGGGTGGTCGGTGCCGACGTCACAAAGGCGATGGCCTGGTGCTGCGTGAGCATCGAACGGGTGTACTCGAACTGGTCGGTCGGGGTGTGTGCGTGCATGAAGCGGGCCCTGCTTGTGTGCTGAGCACACGAGCAGGGCCCGCCCACGAGTGAGTGGAGCTTTCTACCCACTCAATTTGTCGGAACGTCCCCTACTTGCAGACGCCGGGCGTGAGGAGCTCCGTGCAGTCTTTCCCGTTGGTCCCGTTGGTCCCGTTGGTGCCGGGGTCGCCCTTGTCGCCCTTGTCGCCC
>JAOPYM010000146.1 GCA_025964615.1 Actinomycetes bacterium | reverse complement strand
CCCCCCCCCCCCCCCCCCCCCCCCCCCCCCCCCCCCCCCCCACGACTCAACGGACGGGGCCGGGCAGGTGACGGCGGGCCTCGGCTGACTGTTACGCACCTCACAACCAGCCGGGCCACCCCAGAGTTTGAACGGGTTCAACTATCCCGTTAGAGTGATTCATCGTGAACGTCGCGTTGGGAATACCGGACCACCTCAACGTCCGGACCGTGCCGATCGCCGACCCGGCCGACCTGCTCGCCCGCCTCCCCCGCCCCACCGGCCTCGCCTGGGTACGGCACGGGCAGGGCCTCATCGGCTGGGGCGAAGCCGCCCGCATCATCATCCCCGGCGGCGAAGACCGATTCACCCGCGCCACCACCTGGCTCCAGCAGATCTTCGCGACCGCCGACATCGACGACCCCATCCAGGCCCCCGGCACCGGACCCGTCGCCTTCGGAGGCTTCGCCTTCGATCCGAAATCCAGCGACTCCGCCCTCATCGTCCCACGCGCCATCATCGGCCGCCGCGACGGCCAAGCCTGGTACACCACCATCGGCGACGGCACCGACCCCCTCACCCTCCTCCAGCCCCCCACCCCACCCGGCAGGCTCACCTGGAGCGACGGCACCCTCACCGCACCCGGCTGGGAACGAGCCGTCACCACCGCCGTCCAGCGCATCCGCCAAGGCCACCTCCGCAAAGTGGTCCTCGCCCGCGACCTGCGCGCCCAGGCCGAACAACCCATCGACCCCCGCGTCCTGCTCGCCCGCCTCGCCACCCGCTACCCCGGCTGCTACACCTTCGCCATCGACGGCCTCGTCGGAGCCACCCCCGAACTCCTCGTCCGCCGCACCGGAGACCTCATCGAATCCCTCGTCCTCGCCGGAACCGCCGCCCGAGGCGCCGACCCCGCAGACGACCGCACCCGCGCCGACCGGCTCCGGCACTCCGCCAAGGACCGCGAAGAACACGACTACGCCGCCGCCATGGTCCGCGACGCCCTCACCCCCCTCTGCGACACCCTCACCATCCCCCGCGAACCCGAACTCCTCACCCTCCCCAACGTCCACCACCTCGCCTCACCCGTACACGGCCGCCTGCACACCGAACGCTCCGTCCTCGACGTCGTCGCCGCCCTGCACCCCACACCGGCCGTCGGCGGAACCCCCACCGACACCGCCCTCGACCTCATCCGCGAACTCGAGGTCATGGACCGCGGACGCTACGCCGGCCCCGTCGGATGGATCGACGGCCGAGGCGACGGCGAATGGGGCATCGCCCTGCGCTGCGCCGAAATCGACGGCCCCCGCGCCCGCCTCTTCGCCGGCTGCGGCATCGTCGCCGACTCCGACCCCGAAGCCGAACTCGCCGAGGCCCAGACCAAACTCCGCGTCATGCAGTACGCCCTCGAAGGATGAGGCCCGAGCACCGCGAGCCGAGCGCGCATCAGGCAAACTAGGGGCATGCGCGCGAGCCGGCTGCTCTCCCTCCAGCTCCTCCTGCAGACCCGCGGACGGATGACCGCCCAGCAACTCGCCGACGAACTCGACGTCTCCATCCGCACGATCTACCGCGACGTCGAATCCCTCAGCACCGCGGGCATACCCGTCTACGCCGACCGCGGCCCAGACGGCGGGTACCAGCTCCTCGACGGCTACCACACCCGCCTCACCGGACTCACCACCGGCGAAGCCGACTCCCTCTTCCTCACCGGCATGCCAGGACCCGCAGCCGAACTCGGCCTCGGCTCAGACCTGGCCGCCACCGAACTCAAACTCCTCGCATCTCTCCCCCCCGGCCTGCGCTCCCGCGCCGCGCGCATCCGTGAACGCTTCCACCTCGATGCCCCCGGCTGGATGACCGACCCCGACGACGTACCCCACCTCGCCCAGGTCGCCGAAGCCGTCTGGAACCAGCACCAGATCCACATCAACTACCAGCGCTGGCGAGAACCCCGGGAAGTCGACCGCGTCCTCGACCCGCTCGGAGTCGTGCTCAAAGCCGGCCGCTGGTACCTCATCGGCCACACCGACGGGACCATCCGCACCTACCGCGTGGCCCGCATCCAGCACCTCGACACCCTCCCCGAGACCTTCACCAGACCCCGCGACTTCGACCTCGCCACCTACTGGCGGGCCTACTTCGAACGCTTCAAGAACGAGCTCTACACCCAGCACGCCACCGTACGGCTCTCCCCACAGGCCCAGCGGCGCGCGCAGGTCCTCCTGCCCCCTGCCATGGGACGCGCCGCCCTCGACACCGCACAACCGCCCGACACCGGAGGCTGGACCGTCGCCACCATCCCCATCGAGTCCATCCGGCACGGCCACGTCGAATTCCTCCGGCTCGGCGCCGACATCGAGGTACTCGGCCCACCCGAGCTCCGCGCCCTGATGTCCCAGACCGCCCACGACCTCACCAGGCTGTACGACCCGTAGAAACCGGCCGTATAGGGTCGGGACAATGGAGACGCAGACTCGGTGGATCGAACTGGACGGCGCGGTCAACGTCCGCGACCTCGGCGGACTGGCCACCACAGACGGTCGAACGACCCGCTACGGGCGGGTCCTGCGGGCCGACAACCTGCAGGACCTGACCCCAGCCGACATCGCGAACCTGACCGGGACCCGGAACTTGCGCGACGTCATCGACCTGCGCAGCGGCCCCGAGGTACGACTCGAAGGGCCCGGGCCGCTCACCCGCGCCAGCGGAGTCACCATCCACCACCTGTCGCTGTTCCTCGAAGCGAACCACGCCACGGACATCGACCTGGACAAGATCCTGCCATGGCAGAGCCGGCAGCAGTCCGAGTCCGCGCAGGAACGATCCGTCGGCCACTACCTGGGCTATCTTCACGAACGCGCCGACTCCATCATCGCCGCACTGCGCGTGATCGCCTACGGCTCGGGGGCGGCGATCGTGCACTGCGCGGCGGGCAAGGACCGCACCGGCGTGGTGTGCGCCCTCGCCCTGGAGACGGCCGGAGCGACCCGGGACGCCGTCATCGCCGACTACGCGCAGACCGGCGAACGCCTGGACGCGGTCCTCGGCAGGCTCCGGTCCAGCGACACCTACGCCGCAGACCTCGACTCACGGCCGAACGACAGCCACCACCCGCACGCCGCCATCATGGACACCTTCCTCGCCACCATCGACGAGGAGCACGGCGGGGCGCTCCCCTGGCTCTCCCGCCACGGCTGGAACACCCACGACACCACCGCGCTCCGCCTCCGGCTGGTAGGTCTTCCGTCCTGAGAGTGGTGTGAGATCGCTGACCGCCCGGCGCCTTTACATTGTAAATTGAAGACTCAGCCCGTGGCGGCTCGCACCGCCGCGTGGGCGGCCTCCCGCATCCGCGCGTGCAGCTCCGCGTTGGCCTCCCGGTCCGTACGGGCCTCGACCATCCGCAGCCCCTCCCCCGAGACCGCCTTCGCCAGGTCCGGCGCCGCCTCCAGGCGGGTGTACGGGATGCCGTGCGCGGCGGCCAGATACGCCAGATCCACCTGGTGCGGGGTACCGAAGACCCGCTCGAACGGACCCGGCAGCGACGCCTGCGGCAGCAAGGAGAAGATCCCGCCACCCTGGTTGTTGATCACCACGATCGCCAGATCCGGCCGGCGGTCCTCCGGGCCGAGCACCAGCCCGTTCTGGTCGTGCAGGAACGCCAGGTCACCGAGCAGCGCGTACGACCGGCCACTGTGCGCCAGCGCCGCACCCATCGCCGTGGACACCAGGCCGTCGATGCCGCTGGCCCCGCGGTTCGCCATGATCCGGATACCCCGGCGCGGCCGCATCACCTGATCCAGATCACGGATCGGCATGCTCGCCGCGGTGAACAACAGCGACCCGCCCGGCATCCCCGCCACCAGGTCCCGGGCCAGCCTCGGCTCCGACACCTCGCTGGAGGCGTCCAGGACCGCGTCCACCGCCGCCGTCGCCGCGAGATCGGCCGACCGCCACGACCGCAGCCACGCATCGTCCCCGGAGACCACCGGGATCTCCACATCCTGCGCCACCTGGGTGGCCGACCGCACCGGGTCCGGCCAGCGGGCCAGCGTGGGCGAGACCACGATGTGCTCCTCCGCCCGCCGCAGCAGCGCCAGCAGAGGCCGCGACAGACCCGGCTTGCCGACGGTCACCACCACCTCGGGCCGGTGCCGGTCCGCGAACTCCGGCATCCCCAGCAGGAAATGGTGGGAGGACAACGCGTGATCACCGTAACGGGCGTTGCCGTTCGGCTCCGCCAGCACGGGCCAGCCCGCCATCGACGCCGCCGCCACGTACCGCTTGACGTTGACCGCCCCGTCACCGACCACCAGGACCCCGCGCCGGGTCGGCGGGACGTGCAGCACCGAACCGGGCGTGGACGCCCGCACCTTCGCCCACGGGCCGGCCGCATCGGAACCCAGCGGCTCACACCACCCCTCGTCCCCATCGGGGATCAGCGGCTCCCGGAACGACACGTTCAGGTGCACAGGCCCCGGATCGGGCCCCCGGGACACCGCCCAGGCCCTGCTCACCAGCGACCGCCAGTACCCGACCATCCCCGGACGGTCCTCGGGCACCCCGACCTCACAACTCCACCGGACCGCCGACCCGTACAACTTGACCTGGTCGATGGTCTGGTTCGCCCCCGTACCCCGCAGCTCCGGCGGCCGGTCCGCGGTCAGCACTATCAGCGGCACCAGCGACTCGTGCGCCTCGATCACCGCCGGGTGGAAGTTCGCCGCCGCCGTACCCGACGTACAGACCAGCGCGACCGGACGCTCCGCACGCTTGGCCAGGCCCAGCGCCAGGAACGACGCCGACCGCTCATCGATGCGCACATGCAGCCGTACCCGATCCGCCTGCGACGCCTCGTACAGCGCCAGCGCCAGCGGCGCCGACCGCGACCCCGGCGCCACGACGGCATCGGTCATACCGCAGCGCACCAGCTCGTCGACCAGCACGGTGGCCAGTGCGGTCGCCGGGTTCACAGGTACGCCTCCGCAGCGGCCATCCGCTGCGCCCACACCGAACCGGCCAGCTCGTACCGGCCGGCCATCGCCTCGTCCACCGGCGGGCGGCGCACCACGATCTCGCCGTCCACCGCCACCAGCGGATCCCCCACGACATCGCCCTCCAGCAGCGACAGCGTCGCCAGGCCGCACGCGTACGGCAGCGCGGGCAGCGCCGCGGCCAGGGCCAGACCGGCGGCCAGGCCGACCGACGTCTCCACGGCACTCGACACCACGACCGGCAGCCCGCACGCCTCGGCGATCTCCAGCGCGGCCCGTACCCCGCCGAGCGGCTGCACCTTCAGGACCGCGATGTCGGCCGCCTCCGCCGCCCGTACCTTCAGCGGATCCTCAGCGCGCCGGATCGACTCGTCGGCCGCGACCGGCACATCCACCTTCCGCCGGACCTCCGCGAGCTCCGCAAGAGACGCGCAGGGCTGCTCGACGTACTCCAGGTCGAAGCGGTCCAGCGCCCTGATCATGCGGACCGCGTGATCGACCGACCAGGCCCCGTTGACATCGACCCGGACCCGGCCCGCGGAGCCGAGGGCATCGCGTACCGCCTCCACCCGGGCCAGATCGTCGGCGTCGGCCTGACCCCGCTCGGCGACCTTGACCTTGGCGGTGCGGCACCCCGACACCTTCGCCATCGCGTACGCCTGATCCGCTCCGACAGCGGGCACCGTCACGTTGACCGGGATGCGATCCCGGACCGGCGCCGGCCAGCCCTCCTGGGCGGCCTCACGGGCGGCTGCCAGCCAGCGTGAGGACTCCCTGGGCCCGTACTCGGCGAACGGGGAGAACTCCCCCCAGCCCGCCGGGCCGTGGATCAGCACACCCTCCCGCCGGGTGATGCCGCGAAAGCGCGTACGCATCGGAATGGAGAAGACCCGCACCAACTGACCCCTTGCCTGTGGACTTGCCCTAGTAATACCAGGGGAACGGCGACCAGTCCGGGTCGCGCTTGCCCAGGAAGGAGTCCCGGCCCTCGGCCGCCTCGTCGGTCCCGTACGCCAACCGGGTCGCCTCCCCCGCGAACACCTGCTGGCCGACCAGCCCGTCGTCCACGAGATTGAACGCGAACTTCAGCATCCGCTGCGCCGTCGGCGACTTCCCGTTGATCTTCCGGGCCCATTCCAGGGCCGTCCGCTCCAACTCCGCATGGTCCACGACCGCGTTGACCATGCCCATCCGGTGAGCGTCCTCGGCGGTGTAGGTGTCGCCCAGGAAGAAGATCTCCCGGGCGAACTTCTGCCCCACCTGGCGGGCCAGGTACGCCGAACCGAACCCTCCGTCGAAACTGGCGACATCCGCGTCGGTCTGCTTGAACCGGGCGTGCTCCCGGCTGGCGATCGTCAGGTCGGCGACCACATGCAGGCTGTGCCCGCCACCGGCCGCCCAGCCGGGCACCACACAGATGACGACCTTGCCCATGAACCGGATCAGCCGCTGCACCTCCAGAATGTGCAGCCGCCCCGCCCGCGCCGGGTCGATCGTCTCGCTCGTCGTACCGGTCGCGTACTTGTAGCCGTCCTTGCCGCGGACCCGCTGGTCCCCGCCGGAGCAGAACGCCCAGCCGCCGTCCTTGGGCGAAGGGCCGTTGCCGGTCAGCAGCACGCAGCCGATGTCACCGGACATCCTGGCGTGGTCGAACGCCCGGTACAGCTCGTCGACCGTGTGCGGCCGGAACGCGTTGCGCACTTCAGGCCGGTTGAACGCGATCCGTACCGTTCCCTGGTCCACCGCCCGGTGGTAGGTGATGTCGGTGAAACCGAATCCCTCGACTTCC
>JAOPYM010000143.1 GCA_025964615.1 Actinomycetes bacterium | reverse complement strand
CCCCCCCCCCCCCCCCCCCCCCCCCCCCCCCCCCCCCCCCCCCACGACACAACGGTTGACCGGGGGGCGGCCGGGGCCGGCGGGGCCGGCGAAGGCTTGGGCTAGGTCTAGCCATTTGTCGGCGTCGGTGCCGGTGGCGGTGAGGGACAGGTCGGCGCGGTGGCGGCGCTGGGTGGCGAGCAGGCAGAGGTCCAGGACGGGACCGGTCACCGTCTGGGATGCGTCCGCGGGGCCCCAGGTCCACTCGGAACCGTCCGGCGCCGCGAGAACGACCCTGAACTCCTCTGCGGGCGGAGTCAGCCCGTGGGTGTGGAATGCGAAGTTCCGGGCCCGTACGGCGATATGGGCCACGTGCCGGAGCCTCGGGGTCGGGCTGCGGACACTGCCGAGGGCGTCGGCGATGTCCTGGCCGTGTGCCCAGGTTTCCATGATCCGTGCGGTGGCCATCGACGTGGCGCTCATCGGCGGCCCGAACCATGGCAGCTTGACGCCCTCAGGCACTGCCTTCAGCGCCGCCAGCATGCGGCGCCGCCCGAACCGCCACTGGGACAGCAGCACCGCGGGGTCCGCCTTCGCACCCTCCGCCGCGGCGCCGTCCACCAGCTTCTGGGCGTCTCCGGCGAGCGCCTCGGCCACGATGTCCGCGAACGCGTCCGCATCGGTGGCCGCGATGATCGCCTGCGAGTCCGTCCACGCCAGATGCGCGATCTGATGCGCGACGGTCCAGCCCTCGGCCGGAGTCGCCAGCCCCCACTCCGAGACCGGCAGCCCCGCCACCAGTCCGTCCAGCTCGACGCCCTCGGCCTTCAGATCCGCCAGAACGTCGTTGATTTCGACCATCGCGCCATCGTCCTCCGCACTCGCTCCGCTGTACATACCCCGCCGATCTTGACGCTGGAGACCGAGCGTCAAGATCGGCGGACGATGTCCCGGGCGGCGGCGTAGTCGGCCTTGCCGTTGGGGAGGCGCAGCGAGAGTGCGGTGCGGAAGAAGGCCTTGGGGAGCTTGTAGCGAGCCAGGTGCTGGGCGCACGTGTCGCGGAGGTGGGCGTCGGTCAGGGGCTCGCTGAGCGATACCACGGCGACGATCTCGTGGCCCCAGCGTTCGCTGGGGCGGCCGATCACCAGCGCCTCGGAGACTCCCCTGATGGCACGGAGCACGGCCTCGACCTCCTCGGCGAAGACCTTCTCGCCACCGGTGTTGATCGTGGTCGACTCACGGCCGAAGACCTGGATGGTCCCATCGGCCAGAATCCGGGCGCGGTCCCCGGCGACGACCATCCGCACGCCGTCCAAGGCGATGAAGGTGCCGGCGGTCTTGTCGGGATCGCCCAGATAGCCGAGCGGGATGTTCCCGGTCTTGGCCAGCCAGCCGAGCTCGTCCTCGCCCGGATCCAGCCTGCGTCCCAGGTCCGCGCTGAGGACTGCCACGCCAGGAGCAGGGGCGAACGGGCGGTCGTCGGCCCCCAGCCTCGTGACCTGGTAACCGGTCTCCGACGAGCCGACCACATCGATGATCTTGGTGTTCGGCAGCCGTTCGGTGAGCCGCCGCTTCACGGCAGGGTTGATCGCCGCACCGGAGTTGACCAGCTGCCGCAGCCCGGCCAGGTCGTAGGACCCGCGCTCCAGTTCGTCGGCGATCGGCCGCGCGAAGGCGTCGCCGACCAGCGGGATCCGGGTCACTCGCTCCCGTACGGCGGTACTCAGCAGATCGGCGGCGTCCAGCCCGTCGACCACCGAGGGCAGCACCACGGTGGCACCGCCGAGCCAGGCGCCCAGCGCCGACCAGGTACCCGAGCCGTGCATGAACGGGGGCGCGACCAGGACCCGGTGCGTGGTCCGCGCCGCGGCCGCCCTCACCGCCTCGTCCAGGGAGACCCTCGGCAGGGCCAACGGGCCGTTCAGCAGGTCGCCGATCCGCCAGAGCACGCCCTTGGGCATACCGGTAGTGCCGCCGGTGTAGAGGATCTGCAGATCGTCGGGTACGGGCCGTACGTCCATGAGCGGCTCGTCCGCGACGGCGGCGAGCGCGGCCTCGTAGTCCAGGGCGCCGGGCAGCAGCGCGACGCCGGACCCGTCCGCCACCTGGAGCAACAGGGGCGTGTGGTCCAGCATCGCAAGGACGTTCCCGAGGGTGGCGGCGAAGCGGGCGTGGTACATGATCGCGGCAGGCCGGGAGTCGGCGAACAGGTACGCGAGCTCGTCGTCGACGTAGCGATAGTTGACGTTGTACGGCGCGACCCGCGCCTTGTGCGCGCCGACCAGGCCCTCCAGGTACTCGGGCCCGTTGTGCAGGTAGAGCGCCAGATGATCGTGCGGGGAATCCCACGGCTCACCCGCCGTGCCGTGCACGCCGAGACCGTGCTCGTACAGCACCCGGGCCAGCCTGCGGGTCCGCCCGGTGACCTCGCGCCAGGTCCAGCGACGGTCCCGCCAGACCAGGCACTCCCGGTCGGGTACGGCCGCCGAGATGGCCTCGTGCAGGGTCGCCAGATCCAATTGCGACATCGCGCCTGATCCCCTCATCGAGTGAAGCTCTTCGTAACCGCCTACTTATCGGACCTCAAACTACACACGGGCCCGGCCGGGCCCGACCGGCGGTTCTGGACCGGGACGGTGCCGGATGGCACGCTGGGCAAAAGGATCCGCAAGAATCCGGCAGGGACACCCCATCCGGCTCTCCGTGCGGGCAAGCTGTGCAGATGGGAGGGTGCCCTCGCACGGTGGGTGACGATCGAGATCGGCGATGTTCGGACATGCCGGGTACGGTGCTGGCAGCGGGCGTGTCCGGAAGAGAGACTCGGAGATTCCGGGGGAAGGGCACGCATGCGCCCCGAGCCGCAAGCAGAGGGCAGGAAGGACACGCATGCAGGAGCTGCGCCTCGTCGCGGTGAGCGAGGACGGTTCATACCTCGTGCTGGCCACCGCAGGCCGAGGTACCCGGTTCACGCTGCCCGTCGACGATCGGCTCCGCGCCGCGGTCCGTGGGCACTTCTCCCGCCTCGGCCAGTTCGAGATCGAAGTGGAGAGTCCCTTGCGTCCCAAGGAGATCCAAGCCCGCATCCGCGCAGGTGAGACGGCAGAGGAGATCGCCGAGTCCGCTGGCATCCCGGTGGAGCGGGTCCGCTGGTTCGAGGGTCCGGTCCTGCAGGAACGCGAGTACATGGCCCAGCAGGCCCAGCGGGTCACGGTACGCCGCCAGGGCGAGACCAGCACCGGGCCGCCGCTCGGCGAGATGGTCGAGGAGCGCCTCGGCCGCCGCAGCGTCGACCTCGAGGACGTCGAGTGGGACTCCTGGAAGTGCGAGGACAGCACCTGGCGCGTCCGGCTGTCCTTCTACGACGAGGGCCGCCCGCAGGCCGCCGAGTGGGTCTTCGATCCGCGCCGCCGGCAGGTGTCGCCGCTGGACGAGGAGGCCGCCCGGCTGTCCTCGCTGGAGCTGGACGCCTCGCTGGCCCCGGCCGTCACGCCGCTGATGCCGCGCCGCCCCGCCATGAAGATCGTGTCGGACACCGAGCCGCGCCGGGAGTACGGGCGTGGTCCCGAGACCCCGCGCCGTCCCGTCATGCCACCCCGCCGTGAGCCTCTCACTCCGCCGGAACCCCGCACCTACGAGCCGGTCGCCGTCTACGCGCCGGACCCCTACGAGGCGGCCCCCGAGGAGGATGCGGAGGCCATCGCGGGCGTCTACGTCGGCGAGCCCGCAGAGTCCTTCCAGATCACCCCCACCCCGGTCGCCGACACCCGCTGGGAGCGGCCGCCGGTGCCCGCCGCACCGCGGAAGGCCGAACCCGTACGGCCGGTTCCCGAGGTACGGCCGTACGAGGCGGTCTCCGAGCGGGAGCCTGTGGAAGTCACGCCGTTCGGCATCGGGACGCCCGTACCCGATCCGGCCGACTTCGCGCCGCCGGCCCCGGAGGCGATACCGGAACCGGCGGAAGAGTTCGTGCCCGGGCCCATGCAGGAGCCAGCGGCAGTCGCGGAGCCGGTGGAGGTTCCAGCGGTGGAGCCCGTGGTGGCACCAGTGGCCGAACCTGTCGCGATACCGAAGCCGGCGCCCGCTCGGGAACCCGCTGCCGCACCCGCTCCGGAACCTGCCGCCGTGCAGGTGACGGAACCCGTACCCGAGCCGGTGCCCGTTCCTGAGCCCACGCCCGTGCAGGTGGCGGAGCCGGTTCCGGAGCCCGCATCGGCGCCGCGTCCGGCGGCTGCCGAGGTCCCTGCGGCCGCCGCCGAGGCACCGCAGACGGTCCCCGAGCCCATCGTCGTACCGGAACCGCAGGAGGTACTCGAACCGGTCGCCGCCGTCGCGGCAGCACCCGTGCCTCCGGTCGACCCACCTGCGCGTGGCGCACGCCGGAAGAACTCGGCGCGCGGCAAGCGTGCCTCGGTCCCCTCATGGGACGAGATCATGTTCGGCGCCCGCCGCCCGGAGTAAGCCCGAAGAGCGCGGCGGTCCCTAGCCGGGGACCGCCGCATGGTCATCTGCGGGCTGGTGTTCCAGGAACGGAGTGACCCAGGCGGGTGTGATCCGGGCCGCCAGTGCGATGGCGTCGGACTCGGCCAGGTCGATGGCCGCGTACCCACCCTCCCCCGCGCCCACCGCGACGACCAGCGTCGCAAGGCCGAGCCGCCGCTGAAAGACGCTCTGCCTGAGCCGCCAGCCGACCACGGCCCGGTGCTCGACCACGGCATGCCGCCGGCTGAGCGTTCCGGACCGTACCGACACATGGACACCGTCCGCGCCGTGGCCGAGCTGGCGGTACCGGTCGTACCCCAGCGGCACACAGAGCAGGGCCAGCGCGGCACACGTCCAGGCCAGCCACAGCTGGCCGAGGAGGACCGCGGCGCCGGTCGCGGCGAGCGGCGCGGCGACCGCCCGCAACACCCGGCGGGAGCGCGCGGACCGCGGGTGGGGGGTCAGCGCGGGTCCCGGCCCGCCGAGCACGCGGGCTGCGACGCTCCAGGCGACCCCCGAGGGGGCGGCCGGGAGCAGCCGGCCGCGGTGGGACGCGTCGCCGAGCCCGGTGACGACGGCGCCGAGGCGGACCACGCGGGCGAGCCGCTCGAACGGGTTGGCGCGCACCTCGACACCGCGGATCCGCCGCCGCTCGAGCGTGACGGTACGCCGGGTGAGCAGGCCGCGCCGGGCGACCAGAGTCCCGTCCGCACCCACCGCGCGGAGCGTGAAGTCCCAGTTGACGACGGCGAAGACGACCACCGACGCGACCGGCATGGCCAGCGCGAACAGGCCCGCCAGCAGAAACCCGAGGAGCGGCGGAAGGCCCAGGACGTCGTCGCCGAGATGCGCGAGGCGGTTCTTGTTGATCAGGCCGAGATCGTCGCCCACGTTGTAGAGCGTGCCGAGGAAGCTGCCGGCCAGCGCGAACGGGGTCAGCAGATAGGCCCCGCTGAGCGGCGCGTACAGGTACCAGCGCGGCCTGACCCGCGCGTAGACGGTCTCCTCCGGCAGCGTGACGGCGCCGCCGAGCAGTTCATGGCGCAGCCTGACCCCTTCCGCGAGGGAGACCGCGTTGAGTGTCCCGTCCTGGCGGTCGCCGCCCCCGGAGGCTGCGTCGATGTGTACGACGGCCAGTCCGAGCAACCGGTGCAGCAGGGTCGTGCTGACGTCCACGCCACGGATCCGTTCCAGCGGAATGTTCTTCACCGACCGGCCGATGAACGCCCGGCGCAGCTCGATCCGGTCGGCGTGCAACGTGTACGTGAAGGTGACCCAGGTGACCAGATGGTGGACCAGGCCGACGGCGACCGCCAGCGAGGTGAAGTAGAGACCGGCGGTCAGTCCGCCGACCAGGAGCCCGGTCGCCCCAGCCGCGAGCAGCCCGATCACCTCGCGGGTCGCGCCGACCACCGCCGACAAGGGATGCAGCCTCACGTCGCGTCGTCCCTGAGGTCGTGAGCGCGCCTGGCCAGCTCGGCGGCCAGGCCCGCCGCCTGTTCCACGCGGAGCCCGGACACCTTCGAAGACCCCTCGTGCGAGGCCGTGGTGACCTTGAGGGTGGCCAGGCCGAGCAGCCTCTCGAACCAGCCCTGCCCGGCGTCAACGGTCTGGATCCGGCTGACCGGGACGAGCAGCCAGTGCCGGTGGAACCAGCCCGTTCTGGTGTAGACGACGTCGGAGCTGACCTCCCAGCGGTGCACCCGGTAGCGCCAGAGCGGGGCGGCGGCGACGCCGAAGACGGCCACACTGAGCGCCAGCCGGGGCAGCCACCAGATGTTGTCGACGACCGATTCGGGCAGCGCCGGCCACTGCGAGGCCTCGATCCAGGCGGCGGCCCCCCAGGCCACCCCCGCAAGGAGCAGCCCGGCGATCAGGTACTCAAGCTCCCACAGGGCGATCGCGCGCGGGGAGACTCGGTGTGCGGGCGGCCGCAAGCGCATCGGCGAGGTCACCCTTCGGAGTCTAGGTCGCCGATGCCCTCGGCCCGGAAATGTCACAGGCACGCCGTAACGTCGAATCACGGCTGACAGCGCACCGCGGAAAACCCTTCGCGGAACGCGGAGGACACGTCATATCTTGAGTCCCTGCCGACAGACCGAGGAGAAGCTGATGACGTACGCCATCCAGGCCGAGGGCCTGGTGAAGCGCTTCGGGGAGACGCAGGCGCTGGCCGGAGTGGATCTCACCGCCCGGCCCGGCACCGTGCTCGGCGTCCTCGGCCCGAACGGCGCGGGCAAGACCACCGCGGTCCGGGTGCTCGCCACCCTGCTGAAACCCGACGCGGGCACCGCGCTCGTCGGCGGTTTCGACGTGGTCAGGGATGCCCACCGGGTACGGCAGCTGATCGGGCTGACCGGGCAGTACGCGGGCGTGGACGAGATGCTGACCGGCACCGAGAACCTGATCCTCATCGGCCGCCTCCTCGGCATGTCACGTGCGGAGTCCAGAGCGCGCGCCGCCGGGCTGCTTGAGCGCTTCGACCTGTCCGATGCCTCGGAACGGGCCGCCAAGACTTACTCCGGGGGCATGCGGCGGCGGCTCGACCTGGCGGCGAGCCTGGTCGGGCGGCCCCAGATCCTCTTCCTGGACGAACCGACCACCGGCCTCGACCCGCGCAGCCGCAACGGGCTGTGGGACATCGTCCGCGGGCTGATCGACGATGGTGTGACGGTGCTGCTCACCACGCAGTACCTGGAGGAGGCCGACCAGCTGGCCGACGACATCGTGGTCATCGACCACGGCCGGGTCATCGCACACGGCACCCCGGACGCACTGAAGACGCAGGTCGGCGGTCAGATCCTGGAGGTACGGCCCGTCACCCGGGCCGACGAGGTGACTGTCGCCAGGATCGTCTCCGATCTGACCGACGCCCTGCCGGAGGTCCGTGACGGCCTGGTCAGCGTGCCGATAGCCGACTCCTCGGTGATGCCCGCGGTCGTGCGGCGGCTCGACGAGGCCGGCGTGCTCGTCGGGGAGCTGTCGCTGCGCAAGTCCAGCCTGGACGAGGTGTTCTTCGCGCTCACCGGGCAGCGGACTGAAGAGGACATCGAGCCGGAACTCACCACGAGCGGAGCGAGCGCATGACCACGATGACGGTTCCCGAACGCCGGGTGACCCCGGCGACCGCCGTGCGCAACACACTGACACTGGCCTGGCGCAACCTGGTGCAGATCAAGCACAACCCGATGGAACTGATCGACCTCAGTATCCAGCCGATCATGTTCGTGCTGCTCTTCGCGTACGTCTTCGGACCCGCGATGAGCGGCAGCGTGGCGGCCTATCTGCCCATCCTGATTCCCGGGATCATCGTGCAGAACGCCCTGTTCGCGACGATGACCACCGGCGTCGGGCTGAACGTGGACGTCACCAAGGGCGTCTTCGATCGGCTCCGCAGCCTGCCCATCGCCCGGACCGCCCCACTGGCCGGGCGGATCATCGCCGATGTGGTCAGGCAGGCATGGTCGATGGCGATCCTGCTCGCCGTGGGCATGCTGATCGGCTTCCGCATCCAGACGAGCGCGCTGGCCCTGATCCCGGCGTTCGGACTCCTGCTGGCCTTCGCCCTGCTGCTCTCGTGGGCCTCGGTGTTCATCGGCCTGTCGGTGAGCGAGCCGGAGAAGGTCCAGGTCTTCGGGTTCGTCGTGATCTTCCCGCTGACCTTCCTGAGCAACGCGTTCATTCCGCTCTCGAACAACTACCCCGCCTGGATCCACAACATCATGGAGTACAACCCGGTCTCGCAGATCGCGAACGCGATCCGCGGTCTGCTGATCGGGCATGACGTGGCCGGGCACAGCCAGCCGGTGATCGGCCCGGCCATCAACGCCCTTCTCTGGGGGGTGGCGATCGCGGCGATCTTCATCCCGCTGTCGCTGCGCGCCTACAAGCGCCGAGTCTGAGCGCCATCCGGCCAGGATAGGGTTGGAGCACGGCGGACGAGCCGGCCGGGCGGTCGCGTCGGGGGTCTTCGGATCCCCGCCGAGGAAGGTCCGGGCTCCACAGGGCAGGGTGGTCGGTAACGCCGACCCGGGGCGACCCGCGGGAAAGTGCCACAGAGAACAGACCGCCGTCCGGCCGCGAGGCGGGGCGGTAAGGGTGAAACGGTGAGGTAAGAGCTCACCAGCGCCCGAGGTGACTCGGGCGGCTCGGTAAACCCCACCTGGAGCAAGGTCAAGAAGGCGGGCCGCAAGGCCCGCTGCGCAGGCGTTCGAGGGCGGCCCGCCCGAGCCTGCGGGTAGACCGCTGGAGGTCGCCGGCAACGGCGACCCGAGATGGATGGCCGTCGCCCGCCGCAAGGCGGGTACAGAACCCGGCCTACAGGCCGACTCGTCCGCCCTATGTGAAGGTGTCCTCGGGGACCGTCCTGGGCAGTACGGCGAAGGACTCCGAGCCCGGATCGAGGATCTGCACCGTGGCGCTCTCCAGCTCGTAGTACATCCCGACGAGTTCCAGCGTGCCCTCCTCCACGCGCTTGCGAAGCCACGGATAGGTGAGCAGGTTGTCGAGTTGCTGCGCCACGTTGACCTGGCAGAGCCGGGACAGCGGGGACATGTCCGGGGACGGTGCCGACGACAGGAACCGGGCCAGGCTGTGGTTGGCGTGCTTGAGCCAGCGGGACATCGCGGACAGGTGCTCGACCTCGATGCCACCGGCGAGCAGGCCGGCCATGCCACCACAGTGGGAGTGACCGCAGACCGTGATGGTCCGTACGTCGAGCACATTGGTGGCGTACTCGACGGCGGCCATCACCGAGTCGTCGGGCGTGTGAGTCCCCGACCGGGGGACCAGGTTGGCGACGTTACGGACGATGAACAGGTCGCCGGGGCCACTCGCGGTGATGATGTTGGGCACAACGCGGGAGTCCACGCAGGTGATGAACAGGTGCTGCGGCGTCTGCTTGAACGCCAGCTCGGCCATGATCGGGCGGACCAGCCGGGCCGTCCTGTCGTGGTACTCCTGAACGCCGGCCAGCAGCAGGTCACGGGGTGAGGCGTCCTCAAGCTCGGCGGATTGCTGGCGACGGCGCACCGACCAGGGTGCCCACCAGCGGATACTCGGCATCTTGCGCGAATGCGCCTCTCTGGTCACATCCCTTTCATACCAAGCCCTGCCGGTTTCACGCCGGTCGCCCCCTACCGGCAGGGGTGATCGATCAGCGCCGGAAGTCCCGGTTGAGGGTCTCCCAGTCCTCCAGAGGCCGCTGAGGCTGCGGTTCACGTACCCCGTACGGGCTGCCCGGGTAGGGCTGGTCGGAGGAGTAGTCCGGTGGCGACGCGGGCGGGGTGCCGTAGCCGTGCTCGGACGAGCCGTACGAACCAGCGGACGAGCCGTACCCCTGCGGAAGGCTGTTACCGGAGAAGTCGCCGTACCGGCCGGACTCCAGCGGGTCGTTCAGCGAGGACGACGAAGCCGACGAGGGGGAGGACGAGCCGTACGAGCCGTACCCCGATCCAGTCAGCGGGTCGTCGTAGCGCGGGGTCTCGCCGTAGGCAGGCGTCGTCGGGTAGCCACCGGTGGTGTCACTGTCATAACCACCCGGCGAAGAGCTCGAGTACGAGGAAGAGTACCCACCCGTGTCGTACCCGCCTGCGGAGTAGCCGCCTGTCGACAGGCCACTCCCCGACGTGCTCAGCGGGTCCGGATCGTACGAACTGGAGGACGACGCCCATGGCGGAGCGGACGACCCGTACGACGGCTCGCTCGGGGCGCTCAGCGGGTCGTTGAGCGGGTCCGACGTCGGCGCCGGGGTGGTCTTGCGCCGGTCGGTCTGAATGCGCTGGAGCAGCTCGTCCACGGTCGGCAACCGGTGACCATCGGTGTCGGCCGCGCTGGAGACCGGCGCGGCGGCGGACGGCGGAATGGCAGGCGGCGCGTAGACGGGCAGGCCGGCGGCGGGTGTCTCGTAGGCGCTGCTGTAGGTGTCCGCCCGGGCCACCGGGGCGGCGAAGGGATCGGACACCGGCAGGCCCAGAGGATCGGTCAGCGGCGAAGACTGCGGGCGGTCGAAGGGATCCTGCCGCCCGACGACCGGCGACTCGAACGGATCGTGCGTGAAGGCCGGCGGGTCCGGCGTGTACGCCGGCTGCTCGGGTGCGTAGGACGGCGTGGGCGCTGCCATGATCGGGACGACCTGGGTGGTCTGCGCCGACAACGGAACGGGCGTATCGAACTCCATCGGCTCGTCGGCGTGTGCCGCGGCGGCGAGCGGGTCCTCACCTGCGGGCCGGTCCGAGCCGCTGTCGTGCTGCCAGGGGAACTTCGGCTTGTCGAACGTGATGGTCGCCCAGTAGTCGTCGTCGCCCATCTCGTCATTGGCCCGGCCGCCGCGGCGCTGTTCCACGGCCTGCAGGGCCGCCGGCTGCTGCGGGGCGAACGGCTGCTGCGGGGCGAACGGCTGGGGAGCGACCGCCGGGGCGGGTGGTGCACCCAGCGGCGCCCCCAGTGGTGCGCCGGCGACGCGGCGGTCCACGAACCCGCCGGGTATGTGCTCCTCCTCGACGTGGGCGGGAGCGGCACGCCTGCCGCGGGACCGCGGTTGCGGCTCCTGCGGGGCAAGCTCCTGCTCCGCCTCGTCGGTCATCCAGTCATCGTCGTCCTCTCGTGCGGCTCGGCTCGCCCGCATACCCAGGGCCACGAGGACCACCACGAGGATAACGATCACTACGAGGAAGAGGACGACGAAGTAAGTCATTGCACCACCCATTGCCATGGCCCTGCCTGAGTCGCCAGCGCGGCCCGCGAGTCGTTCACGATTATCGCTGGCGCCCCGGCCCGAGGGGGCCGGAACCGATTCTTCCCGACCGCTATGACCGTTGTCACACCCTTCGCTGACATCTACCTTCACACGTCCTGTACCGTCGGCCAGCCCTCAAGACGGACCGAGTCCGTCCCGTTGACCACGTCCAACGCATCTACCGGCCACCAAAGTTCCCGGTGAGCCGACCTCGTCCGATCGTCAGGCGGGCGATCTCGGGTAGCGAGTCCGTCAGCGGGGCCCCCTGCTTCATCGTCACCTTTCCGCTCAGGGCGTAAACGGTAAAACGATACTGATGGGGACGATCGCCCTTCGGCGGACACGGCGCGAGGTATCCCACCGTGCCGCTCGAGTTCTGACCGTCGACGGTCCTTCCGATCCGGGCACCCTCCACCATGTCCCCGACCGTCCCGTCGATGTTGGCTATCACCCAGTGAATGTACGTCCCGTGCGGGGCGTTCGGGTCGTCGACCACGATCGCGTACGCCTGAGTGTCCGTCGGCTCGCCCGACCAGTGCAGCGGCGGCGTCTTGTTCAGCCCGCCGGCGTACGCGGGACAAGCGAAGCGGGCCGGGATGGGCGCGCCCTCGGTGAACGCCGAGCTGGTCACGGTGAACCAGTCCGACAGATCGGTGGTCGAGGTCTTGAAGCCGGAGGCACCGGCGAGCCCGCAGCCGGTCAGCAGCACCAGCGCGCCGGCTCCCGCCAGTGCAGACCGCATCGTCGTAGTCATCATCTCGGCGGCCAGCCTACGGCTTCAGCCCCGGTGGAGCCGAGCCTTCGCGTTCCTGCCGTGCCGTGGCACTGTGACGTTCATCATGCGTGGTTCATGCCGAGATGGGGCGAAAACCCGGAAGAATCGGAGAAGTTGCAAGGGTGACGAACGGTCCAGCCTGCTCATTTTGTGAACTTCTGAGGTTCTTCTCCAAATATCGATTGGCTTTTGACCCCACTTCGCTATAGCTTGTGAATCCGTTCACAAGTAAGCCGTGACCAAGGAGGAGGCCGTCATGGCCAGGACGTCCCAGAGCACCGACATCCTCGTGGTGGGCGGTGGCTACGTGGGCATGTACACCGCGCTGCGGCTGCAGAAGAAGCTACGCAGCGAGCTCCGCCAGGGCGGCGTGAAGATCACCGTCGTCGACCCGCAGTCGTACATGACCTACCAGCCCTTCCTTCCCGAGGCGGCCGCAGGGAACCTGTCCCCCCGCCACGTCGTCGCACCGCTGCGCCGGGTGCTCGACAAGTGCACCGTGCTCAACGCACGGGTGACCGAGCTCGACCACTCCGAGCGCTGGGCGATCATCCAGCCCATCGCCGGCTCTCCGCAGCGGATCTCCTACGACTATCTGGTGATGGCAGCGGGCTCGGTGTCGCGGACCCTGCCGATCCCCGGGCTCGCCGAGTACGGCATCGGTTTCAAGACCATCGGCGAGGCCATCTACCTGCGCAACCACGTGCTCGCGCAGCTCGACATCGCCGAGTCCACCAACGACGAGGAGATCCGCCGCAAGGCGCTCACCTTCGTCTTCGTCGGCGGCGGGTTCGCCGGCATCGAGGCGCTGGCGGAGCTGGAGGACATGGCCCGCAGCGCGACCAAGTACTTCCGCAACGTCCGCATCCAGGACATGCGCTGGGTACTCGTCGAGGCGTCGGACCGGATCCTGCCCGAGGTCGGCCCCGAGATGGGCAAGTGGACCGCCGAGCAGCTGCGCGGCCGGGGCATCGACGTCAAGATGAAGACGTTCCTGCAGTCCGCGGTGGGCGGCGAGATCGGCCTGTCCGACGGCAGCAACTTCGAGGCCGGGACGCTCGTCTGGACCGCGGGCGTCAAGGCGTCCCCGGTGCTGCAGAGCACCGACCTGCCGCTGGACGAGCGGGGCCGGCTCAAGGCCACCGAGTACCTGACGGTCGAGGGTGTCGTGCACGCCTACACCGCCGGTGACAACGCGGCCGTGCCCGATCTCACCAACGAGGGCCAGTTCTGCGCGCCGAACGCGCAGCACGCGGTCCGCCAGTCCAAGGTGCTCGCCGACAACATCGTGGCCTCGCTGCGCGGCAAGACCCTCAAGCCGTACGTGCACAACTACGTCGGCTCGGTCGCCGGGCTCGGCCTCTACAAGGGCGTGGCACACGTCTACGGCATCAAGGTCAAGGGCGTCGCGGCCTGGTTCATGCACCGTAGCTACCACCTGTCCCGCGTCCCGACCTTCAACCGCAAGGTCCGGGTGCTCGCCGACTGGACGCTCGCGCTGATCTTCAAGCGCGAGGTCATCTCCCTCGGCGGCATGGAGCAGCCTCGAGCCGAGTTCGAGCTCGCGGCGGCCACCGACGCCAAGCCCAAGGTCGCCGCTCGTTGAGTCGTCCAACAACAGCTGGCGTTTCCCGCACCTTTTCGTGGAACGGTGCGGGAAACGCCTGCCTTTGTTGGACGACTCAACGGAGAGCTCAGGTGTGGTGGTGGGTGTCGTTGAGGAACTTGAGCACGGCGGGGCCGTCGTCGTACCAGTCGATCGAGGACAGGCTCGCCACGTCCAGGTGCATCCGGTAGAGGGCCAGCGGGGGGGCCTCCAGGGCATACCTGACCAGGGTCTTAATCGGCGTCACGTGCGATACCACGAGGACGGTCTGGTGCCGGTGGCGGACCTTCAGCTTGTCCAGGGCGGTACGGACACGGCGGGCGGTGTCGGCGAAGCTCTCCCCGCCGGGCGGGGCCACCGTCCAGTCCGACAGCCAGCCGTCCATCCCGTCCGGCCAGCCCTCCCGCGCCTGCGCGAACGTCAGCCCCTCCCAGTCGCCGAAGTCGGTCTCCCGGAATCCGTCCTCGGTCCGTACCTCAAGGCCGGTGACGGCGGCGACCTCCGCCGCGGTGTCCTGACAGCGGCGCAGCGGTGACGCCACGATCGCCTCGATGCCCCAGCCGGCCAGCGCCCGCGCCGCCGCCTTGGCCTGTACGACGCCGGTCTCGGTGAGCGGGATGTCCCCGATCCCGGCGAACCGCTTCTCCCCTGAGAACGGGGTCTCCCCGTGCCGCAGCAACAGGGTGGTGGTCGGCTGGGAGGTGGGCGCGGTCCACGCCGGTACGGCTACGGAGGCCTTCTCCGGCTCCTCCTCGCGCGGCTCCCAGCTCTCGCCCCTGGCGGCCGCGTCCATGGCCTCGTTGGCGAGCCGGTCCGCGTGCGAGTTCTGCGCCCTCGGGATCCAGGTGTACCGCACCGCGCCGAGGTCACCGGCGAGCCGCCGCGCCTCCTCGGCGAGCGGCCTCATGTCCGGGTGCTTGATCTGCCAGCGGCCCGACATCTGTTCGACGACGAGCTTGGAGTCCATCCGGACCTCGACGCTCGCGCCGGGGGCGATCCGCTGGGCCGCCGCGAGACCGGCGATCAGGCCCTTGTACTCGGCGACGTTGTTGGTGGCCCGCCCGATCGCCTCGGCGGTCTCGGCCAGCACCTGGCCGGTGATCGCGTCCTTGACCAACGCCCCGTAGCCGGCAGCCCCCGGATTCCCGCGCGACCCACCGTCCGCCTCAACGATGAGCTTCCGGATGCTCATGGCCGCACTCCGCGCGGCGATTCGGGCTCTGCCCGGCTCCTCGGTCCGGCCGACGCGGCGCCCCTCATAGACCGGACTCCGGCGTGCGGACGAGGATCCGGCGACACTCCTCGCAGCGCACCACCTCATCGGCCGGCGTGGCCCGGATCCGATTGAGGTCGGTGGTGTTGAGCGCGAGATGGCAGCCCTGGCACTGGCCCCGGTGCAGTGCGGCGGCACCGACGCCGAACTGCACACGCAGCTTCTCGTAGAGCGCGAGCACATCATCGGCGATGCCCTTGGCCACGGCGGTACGGGCCGTACTGGTCATGCCCGCCTCAGCGTCGATCTCCTGCTCGGCCGCGTCCCTGCGCTCGGTCAGCACGGCGACCTCGGACTGCGCCGAGATCTGCTCGGCGCGGATCTCCGCCAGCCGCGCCGCGGCGGCCTCCTGACGCTCCATGATCTCCAGGACGACCTCCTCGAGATCGCTCTGCCTGCGCTGCAGCGATATGATCTCCGACTGCAGGTTCTCCAGGTCCTTCGCCGAGGTCACCTGGCCGGAGTCGAGCCGCTTCTGGTCCCGGTCGGCGCGCTGCCTGACCTGTTCCACGTCCTGCTCTGCCTTGGACTGCTCGCGGTCCAGGTCGCTGACGTCGGTCTCGGCCGTGGTGATCCGGTCTCTGAGTTCGGCCGTCCGGCCGCCGATCCGGTCGATCTCGGCCAGTTCCGGAAGCGTACGGCGGCGGTGCGCCAGCCGGTCGAGCGCGGTGTCGAGCTCCTGCAGGTCGAGCAGGCGCAGTTGGGCTTCCGGTGCGGCTTTCACTTCACTCCTTCTGAACTTGCGTACACACGGTCCCACGCGTCGGTCACGACCGTGGACACTCTCGTCTCAAGGGGCAGTACGGCGGTGATCCGCCGTTCCGCGTCGGCCAGCCAAGGCCACTCGGTCGCCCAGTGCGCGGCGTCGGCCAGCGCGATCCCCGGCTCCTCGCGGAACTCCGAGGCCGGGTGGTGGCGCAGGTCGGCGGTCAGGTACAGGTCAGCGCCGGAGGCCCGCGCGGTGGCGAGCAGCGAGTCGCCCGCTCCCCCGCACACCGCGATCGTATGGATCGTACGGGCCAGATCGCCCGAAACGCGCAAACCGGCGGCCGTGGCGGGGAGCCCAGCGGCGGCGCGTTCCGCGAACTCGGCCAGGCTGAGCGGTGCGTCCAGTTCCCCGATCCGGCCCAGGCCACGCCGCGGATCGTCGGCGGAGGGGGCGAGGGGGCGGAGGGGGCCGGTCAGCCCGATCGCTCTGGCGAGCGCGTCGGAGACCCCAGGATCGGCGACGTCCGCGTTGGTGTGCGCGGTGTAGAGGGCGGTCCCGCCGGTGATCAGCCGGTGGATCGTACGGCCTTTGGGGGTTGTGGCGGCCACGCTGCTGACCGGCCGGAGCAGCAGCGGATGATGGGTGACGAGAAGGTCTGCGCCCCAGGCGACCGCCTCGTCGACCACCGTGGTGACCGGATCGACGGCGAACATCACCTTCGTGACCGGCTGCCAGGGATCACCGCTGACCAGTCCGACGGCGTCCCACGACTCGGCCCAGGCCGGATCGTAGAGACCCTCGATAACAGCGATGACGTCGGCGAGAGTAGAGGGCACGTCCGCAGGTTACCGCTCACCGGGAGGCGATCACGTTGAACGAACCGCCCCGACCGACCAGCGCCGATCGGCCGTACAT
>JAOPYM010000113.1 GCA_025964615.1 Actinomycetes bacterium | reverse complement strand
CATGATCTGCGGGCCGCGGAAATCCAGGTCGAACGAGGTCAGGTCCGAGGTGGCCGTCGCGGTGATCGTGACGGTGGCGTCCACACTCTTCGTCTTGGGCGCGTACGCCAGGTCGACCAGGTAGTTCTGTACGTCGTAGCCGCCGTTGCCGGCCTGGCTGAAGTAAGGGTCACCGATCCCGGCGGCCCCCGCTGTCCCTGTCCGCGCCGACGGTTGGCAGGAACTCAAGGCCGGGCTCACTGGGGCCGCGCTTGCCGTCGCACATGGATCAGGGGTGGGGGTCGGCGACGTCACTGCCCCACCATCGGTGGTCATCAATGCGGTGGCGACCGCCGCCGAGGCGGTGGCGCGTCCAAGAGGCCCGATCTTCACCAGCCCGACCCTGACGTTCCCGGCTACCCGGTGTGACGAAGACACCAGGTCCTTTGCCGACACCGGGCTACGGATTCACCAGTTCGTGGGGCGGGTGGTGCCGTACAGCCAGGCCTGGAAGAGCGGGCCGAGCTGCATGCCCGAGATGCGCTCAGCGGTCGCGACGAACTCCGGGGTGGTGCCGTTGCCGCCCCGCCGCTCCGCGGCCCACGCTCGTACGATCGCGAAGAACTTGCTGTCGCCGACCCGCGTCCGCAGCGCCTGCAGGGTCATCGCCGCCCTGTCGTAGACGGCGAACCCGTCGAACATCTTGTCCTTGCCGGGATTGCCCGGCTCGATCTGCCAGCGCGGATCGCCGACCAGCCCGTAGCGCTCGTCGTACTGCTGCTGGACGCTCTTGCCGCCGAGCCGTTCGCCCCACGTCCACTCGAAGTAGGTGGCGAACCCCTCGTTGAGCCAGATGTCCTGCCACTTGGTGACCGAGACACTGTCGCCGAACCACTCGTGGGCCAGTTCGTGGGCCAGGATCGTCGGATCGAGCGGGTAGTCGCCGAACACCGGCCGGGTCTGCGTCTCCAGGGCGAAGTTCACCAGTGCGTTGTCATAGATCGCGCCGGTGGAGTCGAAAGGGTAGGGCCCGAACAGCTTCACCCAGGCATCGGTGATCTCGGCCGTTCTGGCATAGAGATCGTCCAGGCCGACCCCGGCGACGGTCGGATCGACCGCCACGATGATCGGGATGCCGCCCGGGGTACGGCCCGTCTTGATCTGGAAGTGGCCGACGTCCACGGTCGCCAGGTAGGTCGCCATCGGCTCGGTCTCACGCCAGTGCGAGGTGATGGTGCTGTTCCTGGCCATTGGGCTCGCGGAGTGCACCCCGCCGCCGAGGCCGGTCACCGGCTCCCCGTTGGCGACGACCTGGAGCCCGCTGGGCACCGTCACGGTGAAGTCGTACGATGCCTTGTCGCTGGGGTGGTCGTTGCACGGGAACCAGGTTTGCGCGCCGCTGGGCTGGTCGGCGGTGAAGATCCCGTCGCGGGTACGGATCCAGCCGTACGTCCCGAGGGTCGGCTCGTGGATGGCCTGCGGAGTGCCGTGATAGGCGACCGACGTGCTGAACCGCACCCCCTTGGCGAGTGGCGTGGCCGGTGTGACGGTCAGCTCCTGGCCCTGCCGCGTGTACGCCGCGGGCGCCCCGTTGACCTGCACCGAGGCCACCGTCAGGCCGGTGAGATCCAGGTCGAACGAGGTGAGGTCCCCGGTGGCCACCGAGGTGAGCTCGGCGGTGGCGTCCAGCTCCCTGACGTTGTCGCCGGGCGTGATCCGCAGGTTCAGGCCGTAGTGCTCGACGTGGTATCCGCCGTTCCCGTCACCCGGGGTGTACGGGTCGCCGGCCGAGGCCGGGGTCGGGTGCAGGGGAGTGTCGGACTGTGAGAAGGCGGGCGGGGCGCTGATGGTGGGCCCGGCTCCGCCGCCGGGGCCGGTCGTCCGGCAGCCCGCGGTCAGCACGGCGGCCGTGGCCAGGACGGCGACGATCCGCGGGACGGGTTCCATCACGCAGCCCAGCCTGCCCGCCGCCGGGCAGGCTGGGCAAGAGGGCGGCCGTTACCGGCTGGCGTACGGATCGAGCTCGCCGGGATTCACCTTCACGACCACGGACTGAACCGCCTTGTCGTGCAGGGCCTGCCGTCGCGGGTCCCAGAGGATCCAGGCCACGTCGATGAGGGCCAGGCAGCACAGCTCCATCAGGACCCAGTAGATCGCTGACCGCCCGAACGCCTGCGACATGCTCAGCGCGCCCAGGTCCTGCGCGCGGACCACCCTGATCCTCAGCAGCTTCTTGCCCAGGGTCTGACCCCACTTGCCGTGCATGAAGCCGTAGTAGAGCAGGCCGACCAGGTACGAGATGATCGTGCCGGCGTATCCGGTGCCGACGATGACCATGTCTCCGGTCCCGGGATGGAAGACCCGGTTCCAGTCGGTGAACGGCGCGCTCAGGATGCCGAACACGATGCTGACGATGATCAGGTCGATGATCCCGGCGCCAAGGCGGGACCAGCGTCCGGCCAGGCCCGCGGCCGGGCCGCCGAAGCCGGACTCCGCCGGGCCGTACTGCGACGGGTCGTACGGCGGCGGTGGCTGCTGCCCGCCATAGCCACCACCGTACGGAGGCGGCTGCTGCCCGCCCTGCCCACCTGGTCCACCGCCGTACGGAGGCGGCTGCTGCCCGTAGGGAGGCGGTGGCGGCGGGGCCCCGTACGGATCGGCCGGCGGGGGCCCGCCGGGCTGCTGCCACGGGGGCTGCTGCTCTCCCTCTCCCTCGGGCGGCGGGTACTGTGGCGGTTCGCTCATGCCGAAGAAGTGACCCTTTTTCGGGGCCTTCCAAACGGTACCCAGAATGATCTTTGCCCCGACCAGGCCGAAGATTTCCGCCGCTCGCTAACCTGGGCCCTGTGGACAGGCTGGACGCGCGGATAGTTGAGGTGTTCGCGGCAGAGCCGCGGATCGGGGTGCTGGAGTGCTCGCGTCGGCTCGGCGTGGCCCGCGGCACCGTACAGGCTCGGCTCGACCGGATGGCCGAGCACGGTGTCATCAAGGGGTTCGGCCCGGAGATCGAACCGGCCGCGATCGGCTACGGGGTCACTGCCTTCGTGACCCTGCAGCTCAGGCAGGTGGGCGGGCATGATCCGGTCGCCGCGCGGCTGGCCGGGATCCCCGAGGTCCTGGAGGCGTACACGATCACCGGCGCGGGCGACATGCTCTGCCGGGTCGTGGCCCGCAGCAACCAGGACCTGCAGCGGGTCATCGACGCCCTGGTGGAGGCCAACGGCGTCGAGCGGGCATCCACCGTGATCTCGCTGGCCACCCAGGTCCCGTACCGGACCCTGCCCCTGGTCAGGGCCGCGACCGAGAACGGCCCGCCCCGGGTCGACAGGGACGGGCCGTCAGAGGGCGCGGGGGCTCAGGAGCCGGCGTAGGGGGTCGCGTCGAGTACCTCGACGGACATCTTGCGCCCGTTGGGCAGGTTGTATGACGCCTTCTCTCCGACCTTCTTGCCATTGATGGCCGAGCCGAGCGGCGACTTCGGTGAGTAGACGTCGATGGGGGAGCCGCTCTCCTCACGGGAGGCCAGCAGGAACGTCACCTCTTCCTCATCGCCGTCGAAACGGATGGTCACGGTCATGCCGGGGCCCACGACACCTTCGGTGCGCGGGGCCACGCCGACCTTGGAGGTCTCCAGGATGTGCGTGAGCTGCAGAATGCGGGCCTCGATCTTGCCCTGCTCGTCCTTGGCAGCGTGGTAGCCGCCGTTCTCCTTGAGATCTCCCTCTTCCCGGGCTGCTTCGATCTTCGCGACGATCTCGCTGCGTCCGGGTCCCGAGAGCTGATCCAGCTCGTTCTTGAGCCGGTCATACGCCTCCTGGGTAAGCCAGGAAACGTTGTCTACGCGGGTCTCGGTCACGGGTGCTCCTCATCCACGTGAGTGGCCAGGTCAAGGTGAAACCTCAAGCCTATCCGGTGTGCAAGGGTAAAGGTTCCCCCTTGCGTTCTTCTAGAACATGTGACGCACTGTTTTCGCAGGGTTACCCGCTAGTACAGCTCTGTTCGCTGGCGCTCGCTCCGCTCGCGGGCGCCAGCAGGCGTGCCGGGCGGAATGACCGTGCGGGGGCCGGGTGTTGTCAGGGACAATGGTTGATCCGTCACGACGACAGGGCAGGGAGATCCCCCAGGTGGCTGAGAGACTGCGGCTGATGGCCGTGCACGCGCACCCCGACGACGAGTCGAGCAAGGGCGCCGCGACGATGGCGCGCTATGTGGCCGAGGACGTCGAGGTGCTCGTCGTCACCTGCACCGGCGGCGAGCGCGGCAGCATCCTCAACCCGGCGATGGACCGGCCCGAGGTCAAGGCGGACATCGCCGGCGTACGCGAACGGGAGATGGACCGGGCCAGGGAGATCCTGGGCGTCCGGCAGAGCTGGCTGGGCTTCATCGACTCGGGCTTCCCCGAGGGCGACCCGCTGCCGCCGCTGCCCGACGGTTGCTTCGCCGTGCAGTCACTCGAGGTGGCGACCGAGCCGCTGGTACGGGCCGTACGGGAGTTCCGGCCGCACGTGGTGCTCACCTACGACGAGAAGGGCGGCTACCCACACCCCGACCACGTCAAGGTGCACGAGATCTCGATGGAGGCCTTCGACTCGGCCGGCGACCCGGACCGCTACCCCGGCACCGGCGAGCCGTGGCAGCCGCTCAAGCTCTACTACCACCTGACCTTCACCAGGGACCGGATGACGGCCCTGCATCAGGCGATGATCGACGCCGGCATCGCGTCGCCGTACAAGGACTGGGTCGAGCGCCTGGAGGACCATCCGCAGCCGTGGGCGGTCACCACCAAGGTGCCGTGCGCCGACTTCTTCGAGATCCGGGACCGGGCGCTGCTCGCGCACGCCACCCAGATCGACCCCGCCGGGTTCTGGTTCGCCTGCCCGATGGAGGTCCAGCGCGAGGCCTGGCCGACCGAGGACTACCATTTGTCCAGGTCCCTGGTCGATACCGAGCTGCCGGAGGATGATCTGTTCGCCGGTATCCGGGAGAAGGTGTGTCTGTGATGGTCCCTCTGGCAATCCCCCTCAACAACGACACGGTGTCACCGGGCTTCCTCGGCTTCGGGGTGGTCGTCGCGCTCGGGATCGCCCTGTACTTCCTGATCCGCTCGATGAACCGGCAGATCTCCCGCATCGACGCGCCCAAGGAGGCCGACCTCAAGCAGGCCGAGTGGGAGGCAGCCCAGGCCAAGTCCAAGCCGCCGGTGGAGAACGGCGCATGAGACCGTAAGCGCCTAGCTGCTGGCGCTCGCTCCGCTCGCGCGGTGCTTGGGCCTTGACGCGCGGCCTTCCCTCGTCACTCAGTCGCTGTGTCCATGGCCGCGCCTGCGGCACGGCGCCGGGCGGGCCTTGACGCGCCGTCTTCCCTCGTCACTCAGTCGCTTCGCTCCCTCGCTCCTCAGTCCAGACGACGCGGCCCACCCGGGCTCCCTCGCTCCTCAGTCCAGGCCACGCGGCCCAAGCGCCTAGCCGAGCCGGCTGCCCAGCCAGTCCAGGGTGGCCGGAAGCTCCCGCCGCCACACGCTGAAGTGGTGGCCGCCCGCCGGCAGGATGAGGGTCGAGACCCGCATCGGCGGGCGCGCCAGGCGGACGAACAGCATGGTCTCGTTGTAGTCGCCCTCGCCGCTCAGGCTCGACGTCGCCATGACGCTGATCGGCGGCGGGGGCTGGTTCCGCAGCCGCCAGATCAGGTCGTTCTCCCGCCGGAACGAGGCGCTCCCGCCCCACAGGTCACCGGTGGTGAAGTCGCTCAGCGCGTGGTAGTACCCCGAGAGGGACACCGCGGCCGAGTACCGGTCCGAGTACATCATCGTGATTTTCGTCGCGCAGTAGCCGCCCGTGGAGTCGCCGAGGATCCCCCAGCCGGTCGGTCCGGTCGTCGTCCGGTAGGCGGAACCGATCGCCGCCGGCACATCCTGGCCGAAGAACGTCGCAGCCTGCGGCCCGCCGGGCACGTCGGTGCACTCGGTGTCGCGCGGCGGGGTCACCATCGGCCGTAGCATCACGAAGATCATCGGCTGCATCCGGCCCGCCGCGGTCTCCTGGGAGGCCAGCAGCGGCAACTGAATCTGGGTGATCAGGTTCTGTGCGTCGCCCGGATATCCGGTGAGCGCGATCGCCACCGGGAACCGCCGGTTCGGCTCGGTCCGATACTGCGGCGGCAGATAAATGTACGCGGGGGTGGAGATCCCGGAACGGGACCCCCGGATGATCACGGACTCGAGCCTTCCCTCCGCTATGGGCACCTGGTGCTGGTCCATGAACGAGTCCGCCACCCTGGTCACGGGACCGGAGCCCGACGGTCCGGACGAGGCCGACGCGATCCCGGTCAGATCCCCCCACGATTGGTAGAAGTCGAAGTAGGCGTTGCCCGCCGTGAGCAGCGCGAGGAGCACGAACAGCTGGCAGCCGAGCATGGCGAGTGCCCGTACCCAGGCCCGGCTGAGCCGAGGCGCAAGGCGGACGGTGAGCGACACGGCCGCCAGCGCCAAGACGATCATCAGTATTCGCAGCGGAAGCCCCGTCAGGCTCATTTGATTCTCCCCAGCAGCCAGTGAAGGGTCACGGACGGATCGGGCGCGGGCCCCTTCGACAGCTCGATGTGCAGCGGTGGCCTGGCCAGCCCGGCGAGCCGTACCGTCTGCACGTTCGACGGCAGGAGCAACGCGGCGGGTGGCTGTGCGCTGTGTGCGAGCCTCCAGTACAGGTCATTCTCCGCCCGGATGGCCGGGCTGCCGCCGTACAGGTTCCCGCTCGGCGTGTCGTACGACCCGGAGGTCACGACGGCCGCGGCGAACCGGTCGGAGTGACGGAGCACGAGGCGCGCACCGCACGAGTCGCCGAGCACCCCCCACCGGCCCACGCGGTAGAAGGCCGCGATGTCCGTCGGCACATCCTGGGAGAGGAAGCCCTCCTCCTTCGCGCCGCCCACCACGTCCACGCACTGACCGGGGCTCATCACCACGTACACGGCGGCCGCCGGCCGCAGCGTGGTGACGGTCCGCAACGGATCAGCGGCCAGCACCAGCACCGCGGGGAACACCCGAGCCCGGGCAGCCTGGTACTCCGGCGGCAGGTAGACGTACGCGGTGGCGGTCAGCCCGGTCCGGGGACCGCCGAGCATCACCTTGTCCACGTGCCCGGCCCGTACCCGGACCTTCTCCGGGGCGACCGTGAGCGGGGTGACCGTCGGACCCGGATGCGCCGGCCGGTCGATGACCCGGACCGGTCCGGTCTCCTGGCCCAGCAGATCGTTCCACGAGGCGTAGAAGTTGAAGTAGGCGTTGACCGTCGCGGCCAGCGCCAGCAGCAGGCCCAGCTGGGTCGCGACGATAAGGCCCGCGCGCGCCGCGATCCGCCGGCCACCCGGGCCGGCGAAACGCGGCAGCATGCGGACGCACCCGGTCAGGCTGGCCGCGGCGGCCAGGCCCAGCAGGAGGAGGAACGCGGTTCCAGTCATGGCCATGCGGTCAGGCTGCCATAAGGGGGCGTAGCGGCCCGCTCCGTAGCCGTTTCACGACCGCGACCAACGGAACCTTGGCCAGCACCAGGCCAATCGAGGAGATTATGCCCCCGAGTAGCAGGCCGCCGAGCACCTCCGACGGATAGTGCGTCCCGACGTACACCAGTGACAGGCCCATCAGCGCGGCGAGCCCCGCCGCGAGCATGCCGAGCCGCCGCCGGACCAGGAACAACCCGGCGGCCGCCGCCCCCGCCATCGCCGCATGATGGCTCGGCCCCGTCACCCCGGGCGTGTCGGGCATCAGGATCAGGACATGCGGAAGCCGCGTCACGGGCCCAGGCCGGTCAAGGGCCAGGGCGATCGGCCGGTCGGCCGCCACCGCGAGCAGCACCCCGGCGGGTGCCCACACCGCGGCGGCCATCACGGCCGGGCCGTGCCACCTGGCGGTCCACCAGCCGATGACCAGCAGTAGCGCGAACAGCACCGCCCCGTAGGAGGCGCAGGCCGTCATCGGACCGTGCAGCCACGGAGTCTGCCGGGCGAAGTCGTTGACCATGCGGAAAAGATCGTCATTGGACATGCGGAGGCGGCCTCGTTCGTCAGGGCTTATCTGGACCGTAAGGGGGCACGGGTGAGGGGTCGTTGAGCATACGGTTAACCGGGCACTTACGCTGCGAGAAGGATTGCGACAAGGACGGCGAATAGGACGGCGATTACCGTACGTGCCTGGAAAGTGGGAAGCTGCCGACGTGACCGACCGAGCCGCGCCGTTGCGCCGACAGGTGCTGACAGCGATTGTCGGGGTCGCGGCGCTCGCCGTGGTGCTGTTCGCGATCCCGCTGGCCGTGGCGGTCCAGCGGCTCTACCGCGACGAGGCCATCACCAGGCTGGAGCGGGACGCGACCCGGATCGCGGCCGCCGTACCCGACACGGTCTCCAGTGACCCCAGCGCGCCGAAGATCCCCGCCGGCCTGTCGTCCCGGATCGACGTCGGCATCTACGGCCTGGACGGGGTACGGATCTCCGGCGTCGGCCGGGACCGGTCCGAGGTGGCCGCGGACGCACGGGACGGCCGGATCCACGAGGCGGTCGAACGGGGCTCGCTCGCGGTCGCCGCGCCGGTCCCCTCCGACCACGGCCTGATCGCGATCGTCCGGGTCAGCACCCCCTATCAGGCGCTCTCCGACCGTACGGAGCGAACCTGGCTGCTGATGGGGGCGCTCGGACTGATCGTGGTCTTCCTCGCCGGGGTCTTCGCCCGCAGCCAGGCGGCCAGGCTGGCCAGGCCCCTGGAACGGCTGACCGCCGCCGCGCAGGCCCTCGGCGGCGGCGACTTCAGCATCCGCGCCCAGCGCAGCGGGGTACGCGAGGCCGACGCGGCCGGGCTCGCCCTGGAGGCCACCGCCCGCCGGCTCGGCGACGTCCTGGAACGGGAACGCGCCTTCAGCGCCGACGTTTCGCACCAGCTGCGCACCCCGCTCACCGGTCTGATGCTAGGCCTGGAGTCGGCGCTGAGCCGCCCCGACGCGGACCTGCCCGCCGCGATCCGTACGGCCCTGGAACGCGGTGAGCACCTTCAGGACATCATCGACGACCTGCTGAAACTCGCCAGGGACCATCACCCGGACCGCGCCGCACTCGACCTCCCCGCGCTCTTCGAGGACCTGCGCGCTCAGTGGTCAACCGCCGGCCGGGACCTGTCCCTCACGGTCCACGAACCGTTGCCCGAGGTACATGCCGCGCCCGGTGCCGTACGGCAGATCCTCGACGTCCTGATCGACAACGCGGTACGCTACGGCGCAGGCCGGATCACCATCGGAGCGGTCGACATCGGCTCGGGCGTCGCGATCGACGTCGGCGACGAAGGGCCGGGGGTCCCCGACGGGGATGACATCTTCGCCAGGCACACCGGCGCGGGCACCGGCATCGGTCTTGCCCTGGCCCGTTCCCTGGCCGAGGCCGAGGGGGGCAGGCTCGTGCTCCGCCGCCCCGCCCCGCCGATCTTCACCCTGCTGCTGCCGGGCACGGATCCCACCGGGCCGCACCCGGTGGAGGATCAGGTCTCGTAGCGGTAGCCGCGGCCACGGAGCGTGGTGATGCGGCTGGGATCCTCGCCGTACTCGCCGAGCTTGCGGCGTAGCGCGGAGACGTGCACGTCCAGCGTCTTGGTCGAGCCGAACCAGTTCACGTCCCACACCTCCTCCATCAGCTGCTCGCGGGCGACCATCTCGCCGGCCCGCGTCGCCAGCGCCGACAGCAGGTCGAACTCCTTGGGCCGCAGCGGCAGTTCCACGTCACGGACGTACGCCCGCCGGGCCGCCAGGTCCAGGCGCAGCCGCCCCACCGACAGGGTGCGGTCCTCCGGCGCGGACGCCTGGCGGCGCAGATGGGCGCGGAGCCTGGCCATCAGCTCGGTCAGCCGGAAGGGCTTGGTCAGATAGTCGTCGGCACCGGCGTCCAGCGCCACGACGACCTCGAACTCCTGGGATCGCGCGGTCAGCACGACGATCACGGTGTGCGGGTACACGGCGCGGATCCGGCGGCAGACCGCGACCCCGTCGACGTCGGGCAACCCGAGATCGAGCAGGACGAGATCGGGCGCGCGGCGCTGCGCCTCAGCGAGGGCCTCTTCGCCGGTAACGGTCAGTACGGCGTCATAGCCGTTGCCGGTCAGAGCCTCGGCCAGCTCTGAGCCGATGGCGGGGTCGTCTTCGATGACGAGAACACGGGCGGGCAGCACATTACGAGTCTATGGCTTGAATCAACCGATCTTGTGGTGGTCCTGAGGACCGGCGGACCCGGATGGTTTTGAGTTGCTCTGGGGACTGCAAGTCTTTTGCCAGAATCGACGTCACCCGTGATCTGCGAGGCTGTTCCTGCTTCCATGGGGGGCATGTCGTCATCTCGCGGAGCGGTCGCCCTGATGGCCCTGGCGGCGCTGGGGGTGACCGGCACCGCCGGGGCCTGCCAGCAGCCCGTGACCGCCTCGGCCGGCACACACCATCCGGTCTCCACGCACCGCCCGCCCTCGGCCAAGCACCGCGCGAGCCCATCCCCGGCGCCCTCCCCTTCCGACTATCCGGGGGACACCACGAGCGCGTCCTGGGGGTCCCCGGTGGTCGCGGAGAACTTCAACGGGACCCGTCTGGACCCCGCCAAATGGGTGGTCTACAACTCGCCGAACGACCGGGTGAACCCCCGGACCAGCTCGGCCACCCGTCTGTCCCGCGGCGCGCTGACCCTCACCGGCGGCCTCTACGGCGGCCGTGACCTGTCCGGCGGGATCGCCTCCACGCTCAACCAGCGCTACGGCCGCTGGGAGGTACGGCTCAAGGCCGGCCGCGGCGTCGGCTACTCCGCCGTCGCCCTCCTGTGGCCCGAGCGCATGGGACACCCGGAGTACGCGGAGATCGACTTCGCCGAGATCATCGACCCGACCCGGCAGGGGGCCGGGATCTTCATCCACCATGGCCCCGCCGACAACCAGGCCCAGAACGTGGCTCGCGCCGACTTCACGAAGTGGCACGTGGTCGCGGTCGACTGGCTGCCCGACCGCCTGACCTTCTGGCTGGACGGCAAGGTGGTATGGACCTACCGGGGCCCGCTCATCCCGCATCTCGGCCGGATGGGCCTGGCCCTGCAGAACGACCAGGTCTGCGACCGGGGCCCCGGCTTCTGCCGCAACCACACCACCCCCAAGTGGGTCACCATGTCCGTCGACTGGGTCAAGATCTACCATGCCCCATAGTTACTGTGGGCCTATGAACCGGTTGAAGGACGCGACCAGCCCCTATCTGCTGCAGCACGCGGGCAACCCGGTGGATTGGTATCCGTGGGGTGCGGATGCCTTCGCTGAGGCCCACCGCCGGAATGTGCCGATTCTGCTCTCAGTTGGGTATGCCGCGTGTCATTGGTGTCACGTGATGGCGCATGAGTCCTTTGAGGATCCGCAGACAGCCGAGTTGATGAACCGGCTGTTCGTGAACGTGAAGGTGGACCGCGAGGAGCGGCCGGACGTCGACGCCGTCTACATGGACGCGACCCAGGCGATGACCGGGCAGGGTGGCTGGCCGATGACGGTGTTCATCACCCCGGAGGGCCACCCCTTCTACTGCGGCACCTACTTCCCCCGGCCGAGGTTCCAGGCGCTGCTACAGGGCGTGTTCCAGGCCTGGACGAACGAGCGCGAGCAGGTCGAGGCGCAGGGACAGCAGGTCGTGGACGCGCTCACCTCACGGGGCCCGGCGCTCGCCGGGGACGCGCCGCCCACCGGGGAGCAGCTGGCTGCCGCCGTCGAGGCGCTGCGCGGGTCGTACGACTCGATCCACGGCGGGTTCGGCGGGGCACCCAAGTTCCCGCCGTCCATGGCCCTGGAGTTCCTGCTGCGCAATGCGGCGGCGGGCGGTACGGGCCTGGGGATGGCCGCGCAGACGCTGCGGGCGATGGCCTCGGGAGGGATGTACGACCAGCTGGGCGGCGGGTTCGCCCGCTACTCGGTCGACGATCGGTGGATCGTGCCGCACTTCGAGAAGATGCTCTACGACAACGCGCTGCTGGCCCGGGTCTACGCGCACTGGTGGCGGCTGACCGGGGACTCGCTCGGGCGCCGTATCGCGCTGGAGACCTGCGACTGGATGCTCCGCGATCTCGGTACGGCTCAGGGCGGGCTGGCCTCGGCCCTGGACGCCGACAGCGAGGGGGTGGAGGGCAGGTTCTACGCCTGGACCCCGGCGCAGCTCGTGGACGTGCTCGGCGAACAGGACGCGGCGTACGCCATGGAACTGTTCGAAGTGACCGCCGAGGGCACCTTCGAGCACGGTTCCTCGGTGCTGCAGCTCGCCATCGACCCCGACGACCCGGAGACCTTCCGGCTGCTCCGCGACCCCGCTGCCGCGCAGGCGTACGGCAGGATCCGGACGACGCTGCTCGCGGCGCGCGAGGAACGCGTACCGCCGGCCCGTGACGACAAGGTGGTGGCGGCCTGGAACGGCCTGGCGATCGCCGCGCTGGCCGAGTGTGGGGCGCTGTTCGAGCGGCCGGATCTGATCGCGGCCGCCTCGCGGGTGGCCGGGCTGCTCGGCTCGCTGCACCTGTCGGACGGGCGGCTTGTACGGACCTCGCGCGACGGGGTGGCAGGTGCCAATGCCGGGGTGCTCGAGGACTACGCGGACGTGGCGGAGGGGCTGCTCGCCCTGCACGCGGTGACCGGCGATCCGGCGCACGTACGGGTCGCGGGGGAGCTGCTCGACACCGTGCTGGCCCACTTCGCAGACGGTTCGGGCGGCTTCTTCGACACGGCCGACGACGCGGAGGCGCTGTTCCGCAGGCCGCAGGACCCGACCGACAACGCGACCCCGTCCGGGCAGTTCGCCGCGGCCGGCGCGCTTGTGTCGTACGCGGCGCTGACCGGCTCGGCGGTCCACCGGGACGCGGCCACGGCGGCGCTGGCGCCCGCGGGGCTGCTGGCCGAGCGGCACGCCAGGTTCGCGGGCTGGGGGCTCGCCGTCGCCGAGGCGCACCGGGCCGGGCCGGTGGAGATCGCGGTGGTGGGCCCCGCCGACGACGAGCGCACCCGCGCCCTGCACCGGACGGCACTGCTCGCGGCCAGCCCGGGTGCGGTCGTGAGCGCCGGTGAGCCGGGGACGGGGGTGCCGCTGCTGGCGGGCCGCGGCCTCGTGGGCGGGGCGCCCGCCGCCTACGTCTGCAGGGACTTCGCCTGCCGGCTGCCGGTGACCACACCCGAGGAGCTGATTGGCCAGCTTCAGACACCCTGACCGAGTGTCACATTGGAATTAATGTCAGCATTGGTAGTGACATGGGCCTCAGTTGTGCGAGGCTTGGGGTTACTGTCCGGTACAACGCGTCCGGTTGGCTGTTTCGTGGCCAGAGTGACGGGGGCTGCCCGGATGGTCGCCGGGAGGATGGACGGGCATTACCCGGGTCGGACGTAGTCGGGGCGACCTATCGCTTTGAGGAGTGCTGCTGTGCGGAGGCCGAACCGGCGAGTACTACCGACGGTCATCGGCGTCACCGTGGTCACCACACTGGCCGCCAACGTGGCGGTCCTGGCGGCGCACGTGAGCACCGGCAAGGTCATCCAGGCCCCGGGAACGAACGCGAGCTACGTCCTGGGGGCGAACGCCTCCCTGGTCACCCCGTCGCCGACCGGCCCGGTGCAGCGGCTCTCTGCCGACCTCCTGGTCGCCGGGGCGCAGACGCTGCCACCCGACCTGATCGCGAAGCTGCGGAAGGTCAAGGGGGTCAAGGCTGTCGAGGTCGTGGACGCGGCCCAGGCGCTGGTCGCGGGCAAACGGGTCGGGCTGCTCGGCGTCGACCCCGGCACCTTCAGGGCGTACACCCCCAAGCCGACCGCGGACTCCGACCAGCTGTGGCGCAACATCGCCGGCGGCGACGTCGCGGTCTCGTTCCTCCTCGGCAAGGACGGCGGCGTGGCACTGGGCAGTGAGGTCCCGGTGGGCGGCGCCACCCGGCAGGCACAGACCCGGGTCGGCGCCCTCGCGACGATGGGGATCGGTAATGTCGACGCGGTCGTCTCACACGCCAAGGCCAAGCTCATCGGCATGCCCAGCGGCAACGCGCTGCTGATCAGTGCGCCCAAGACCAAGCTGGCCCAGCTCAACCAGTGGCTGACGAAGAAGCTGCTGCCCAAGGGTGTGCGCAGCGTGGTGCTCAACCCCAAGCTCGACTACACCAACGGCAGGCAGCTGCCGCAGGCCTCGGGGACCTACCTGACCTCGCTGCAGATCCAGACCGCGATCGCCGCGGGGCGGACCAAGCTCGGCTTGCCCTATGTCTATGGCGGCAACGGCCCGAACGGTTACGACTGCTCGTCCTTCGTCAAGTGGTCGCTGGCGCAGGCGGGCATCACAATGCCGCGGGTGGCCGCCGACCAGGCCCGTACCGGCCCGATCGTGCCGTACAGCCAGGCACAGGTCGGTGACCTGCTGATCTGGGCCAACGACCCGACCGCCCCCGGCTACATCGACCACATCGCCATCTACCTCGGTAACGGCCAGATGCTGGTGGCCCCGCACACCGGCACGGTCATCCAGGTCGAGAACGTCTACACCAGCAACCTGCGGGGCGCCGTCCGCGTCAACCCGCAACTCGCCGCCCA
>JAOPYM010000110.1 GCA_025964615.1 Actinomycetes bacterium | reverse complement strand
CCCCCCCCCCCCCCCCCCCCCCGCCCCCCCCCCCCCCACGACTCAACGGGAGGGGTGCTCGCGCCGCACGGCCACGAGTGGGGCTTCCTGCTGCTGGAAGGCAGCTGGGCGATCGTGACCGCCATCGGCCTCGCCGGCCGTATGGGCCGACCGGCTACTTCCTGAGTACTCAGGGGACAGCCCGATGGGTGAACCTCTTCAAGGATCCGCCCATCGGGCCGGGGAACGCGAGGGCGCGTCAGGTGCCGTAACGGAAGACGACGCTGGTCCCGTTGATGCCGGAGCCGCCCAGACTGCCGACGCCGAATATTGAGGTAGCCCCGGGTACTCGGGCGAGATCGTTGAAAGAGACGGTCTTGCCGCCCGTCCCAAGGACCGTGGCGGTGGCCCAGTGACCCGACTTCGACAAGTGCCGAATGGCGACGCCGTATTGTGCGGGGCTTGAGACCCAGAGACCACCGTTGCCGTCAGAAGTGATGTGGGCCACGTTACTGCTCTGGGGAACAGTCAGGCTGGTCCACGACTTGCCGTTCCAGTGAACCAGCAGGCCCGTGTGCGCGATCTGTGTGCCGTCGCTGGACTTGTTGAGGCTTCCGCTCGCCCAGACGTCGTTGGCGGAGATCGCTGCTACGTCATCCCAGCCGATCAGCTGGTACGGCTTTCCCGTGTTCGGTTGGCCGGTGTCGCTGGGGAGTCCGTTGCCGGAGACCGTGGCCCATGCCTTGCCGTTGTACCTGCTGATGTACATCGGGTTGCCGATTCCGAGCGGGCCGAAGCCGACGGCCCAGATGTTCTTGCCTGATACCACGCTGGCCTTGGCCGGAAGCGAACCGGTTTTCACGGACGTCCAAGAATGGCCGTTGAAATGCCAGGTGCCGAGCCCGAACGCCGACCCGAGCACCCAGACGTCGCCGGGTCCGACGACGGCGATGCCGGTAGCCCACGAGCTGGTGTTCCAACGCTTGGCGATGGCCCACTTGCTGCCATTCCAGTGCAGCGCGAAGGCCGGACCCTGCCCGATCTCGCCCTGGCCGCCCACAGCCCAGACATCTGAGGCGGAGGACGCCCCGGCTCCGAAGATCCAGCTTCCGCTGACGCCCTTGGGCAGAGGGCTGTCATGCCAGGACTTTCCGTTCCAGTGGTTGGCGACGGGTCGGACGGCAGTCTGACTCTGGAACCCGGTACCACCGAACGTCCAGGCGTCCTTGGAGTTCACGGTCACCACGGAGGTCAGAAACTGATGGGCGCCGAAGGTCTTGGCGACGTGCCACGTGGCGGTGGCGGCAATGGCAGGGGTGGTGCCGATCAGTGCTGCGGCAGCTCCGATGGCAAGGGCGGTCGTGGCGCGACGGGCTGTACGCATGCTGTTCCTAAGGGAAGTGAGAGGCAACGGATACGGGCGAATCTCCTAAAGGGTTCGCCCGTATCCGTGTCTTCGAATGTGCATGGAGTCGGAGCGAAGCGTCAGTTGCCGCTGCCGTCGCCGAGGATCGCCTCGGTGTTGGTCGGGGTCACCATGCGGGCGGTGAGGCTCTGGCCCGGGTTGAGGTCACGGTGCACGACACGTGCGATGGCCTCGATGGTCGCCTGGCCGTAGCCGAAGCTCGTGCCCTGCGTCATGATGTCCATCATGTAGTTGGCGCCCTTGGGGCCGCCGTTGAAGGTGCCGAGGCTGTGCACGTACCAGGTCGGATACCAGTCCGGGCCGTCCCAGCCGTTCTTCACGTGCACCTTCACGCCGACCGGCACGCCTGCCGGGGTACCCCATCGCTGGGAGGACGTGACCCCGGCCATCAGTCCTAGTTCGTACGTCCTGGAGACGTCGGTCAGCACGGTGTTGTGCGCGGTGAGGAGCCGGAGGAGCAAGAGCTCGTCGTTCGCGTTCTCCTCAGTACCACCCCAGCCCTGGCCGGTCGGGTTGCGGAGAGTCCTGTTCATCCCCGCCTTGCTCAGGAACGCTTTGACGCCGGACCAGCCGCCGACGTCGCTGTACAGGTTGCTGGCGGCGGTGTTGTCGGACTGCCAGATCATGGGCCGCGCCTGCGACTGCTCCCATGCGCTCAGATGCCCATGCCGCTTGTAGAGAAGTGCGGCCAGGATCGTGGCCTTCATAGTGCTGGCGGCGCGGTAGTTGGTGTACCGGTTGTACAGGCAGTAGAGGTGGTGCTTGCCGTCGTACACGCCGATGGCCTTGCTGATGCCGTATTGACCGACCACATGGTTGAGGTCGCGCTGGAGCTTGGCGGCCATCGCCGGGTTGGCGGTCGACTTGCAGTACACCCCGGTCGCGGCCTCTGCGGTGGGCTGTACGGCGACGAGTCCGGCGGCCAGTACGGTGCCGGCCAGGAGAGCGCGAAGAGACTTGCGCACGAGGGGTCCCCTATCTTCGTGTCAATGGAGAGCACCCTAGTTACTTCTGGGGTTCCTGGGAGGACCTAAGGCACAAAAGTCATCAAGTTGTGAAAAGTCCCGAAAACCCGGATGTAACTCGCGGATGGGCGGACCCCTTCATGAGGGATCCGCCCATCCGTACATCCGGTGGAATCAGGGAGTGGCGGAACCGTCAGAGATCTCGTTGGCCGGATAGTCGCCGGTCTGCTCGCGGGCGGTGAAGCTGGAGCCCGGGTTGAGGTCATGGTGGATGACCCGCGCGACCCGCTGCAGCGAGGTGATGCCGTAACTCTCAGACGGGTTGTCCGTGCTGAGCAGTGCGATCATGTAGTCGCGGCCGCCACCATTGAAAGTGCCGAGGCTGTTGATCCGCCAGCCGTGCGTGGCGCGCGGCAGCCAGCCGTTCTTGACATGCACGGTCACACCCGCCGGGTGCCCGTACGGAGTGCCCCAGCCCTGGCCTGCGACCACCTGGTTCATCAGCGACAACTCGTAGTTGCGGGACGCAGTGCTCAACAGCGAGGGTGCGGTCAGCTTGGTAAGGAGCACGACCTCGTCATGGGCGGTCTCCTGGGTGAGCCCCCAGGCGCTGGACAGTCCCGTGTGGGTCATGCCCGCCTTGGTGAGGAAACGCTTCAGCGCGGTCATGCCGACGTCGTTCCACAGGTTGGTGGCGGCGGTGTTGTCGGACTGAGTGATCATGAGGCGAGCCTGCCCGCGCTCCCACGAAGTGAGGTTTCCCGGCCCGCCCTTCTTGTACAGGAGTGCCGCGAGAATGCTCGCTTTGATGGTGCTGGCGGCGTCGAAGTGCGTGGTGGAGCGTACCCAGCAGGTGACCTTGTGCTTACGGTCCCAGACCCCCACGCCCATCGTGGTCTGCCGACCGCGCATCGCGGCCTGGATGTCGTTGCTCAGCTTCAGTGCCATCTTCGGGTTCGTCGGCGACCAGCACACCTGGGTCGCGGCGTTGGCCGCCGCGGGTGCGGCGACGAGTCCGGCGGCCAGTACGGTGCCGGCCAGGAGAGCGCGAAAAGTCTTGCGCACGAGGGGTCCCCTATCTTCGTGACAACGGAGAGCACCCTAGTGACCCCTGGGGTTCTTGTGGTGACATTGGGGGGAATGTTCATCATGTCCTGAGGGTTCTCATCAACCGTTCATCCGGTCCGCGAACCGAATCGCGTGGCCAGATAGTCCGCCCAGGTGACCTTGCCGAGGGCACGGGAAGGGCCAGGTGCAGGCCCTCCCGGATGGCCGCTCCGGCCTTTCCCGGCAGATGTACGGGCAGAACGGCGCGACGCCGGCCCGCTGCGCGCAGGTATGTGCGGGCCAGTTCGACGGTGGTGAGGACTCCGGGTCCCCGCGACATCACTCCCGTTGGTTCGGGCGTCACTGGCCAGATGCACGACGGTCTCCTCCGGGGCCGCAGCGCCCCGAGTTCCTCAACCCGAAGACCCTAACCACCAAGCCACCCTCGAAATCGTTGAGTCGTGGCGTTTCCCGCACTCTTTCCGCTTCAGGTGCGGGACACGCCACGAGTCAACGGATCAGGCGGGGGTGAGGGGGCGGGGGCGGGAGGGGGTTTTGGGGGCGGAGCCCCCGCCGCCGCCGCCGGGGAGGGAGAGGCGGAGGATTTTGCGCCAGGTGGAGCCGATCTGGTGGGCGAGGGGGGCGGAGTTGTACGGGAGGTCGTACTTGTCGAAGAGGGCGCGGACGCGGGGGGCGATCGTCGCATAGCGGTTGCTGGGGAGGTCGGGGAACAGGTGGTGCTCGATCTGGTGGCTGAGGTTGCCGCTCATCAGGTGGAACAGCGGGCTGCCGGAGATGTTGGCGGAGCCGAGGAGCTGGCGGACGTACCACTGGCCGCGGGTCTCGCCATCGAGGAGGTCCTCGGTGAAGACCTCAGTGCCGTCGGGGAAGTGCCCGCAGAAGATGATCGTGTGCGACCAGACGTTGCGGGTCACGTTGGCGGTGAAGTTCGCCAGGAGCACGGGCAGGAAGTTCGGGCCGGCGAGCAGCGGGAACGCCACATAGTCCTTGAGGACCTGCTTGCGGACCTTGCGGCCGATCGCCTTCAGCTGGCCCCACGCCTCCGCGCGCCCGGCGGCGCCGCCCTCGAACGCCTTCGGGATGTCGACGTCGTACAGCGCGATGCCGTACTCGAAGAACATCGCGAGCAGCGCGTTGTACACCGGCTGCGCCAGATAGGCCGGGTTCCACGGCTGCTCGGGTGAGACCCGCAGGATCGTGTAGCCGATGTCGCGGTCCTTGCCGAGCACGTTCGTGTAGGTGTGGTGCAGGAAGTTGTGCCCGTGCTTCCACTGGTCGGACGGGGACGCCGTGTCCCACTCCCAGGTGGTCGAGTGGATCTTCGGGTCGCGCATCCAGTCCCACTGGCCGTGCAGCACGTTGTGCCCGATCTCCATGTTCTCCAGGATCTTCGCGGCGGACAGCGCGACGGTCCCGGCGATCCACGCGGGCGGCAGGAACGACGCGAACAGCATCGCCCGCCCGCCGACCTCAAGGCTTCGCTGCAGCTTGATGACCTTGTGGATGTACGCGGCGTCGGCGGCGCCGAGGCTCTCCTGGACCTCGGCGCGGATGGCGTCGAGCTCCCTGCCGATCTCGTCGTAGTCGGCGGCGGTGAGGTGTGCGGTGCTACTGGTCATGGTCGTACGCCCCTCATTCAGAGTTCGATGGAGCAGGGACCCGCGGCGGCCGACACGCAGGTCTGGATGATGTCGCCCTCTTCGCCGTGTACTTCGCCGGTGCGCAGGTCACGGACCCGGCCTGAGGTGAGCCGGCCGACACAGCTGAAACAGATGCCCATCCGGCAGCCGCTGGGCAGCAGCGCGCCCGCCTCCTCGCCCGCCACGAGCAGCGGCGTCGCGCCGTCTGCGCGTACGTCGACGGCGCTGGTGGTGAAGCGGACCAGGCCGCCGTCGCCTGTGGCCGCCGGGACGGGCGGCCGGAAGTGCTCGACGTGCAGGTCGTCGAGGCTGAGCGCGTCGAGCATGGCGGTGGGTCCGCACGCCCAGGTGGACCGCTGCGCCAGATCGGATACGAGCCGGGCCAGTTCCTGCGGGCCGAGCCGCCCGGCGGTACGCGTGTGCTGCTCGTGCAGTCGGAAGTTCGGAGTACGGGCGGCGAGCCTGCGAAGTTCGGCACCGAAGATGACGTCCCGCCGGGTCGGCGCTGAGTGCACGAGAACGGTGTCGGGGAACCGGCCGCTCATGGTCTCGGCGGACCGGGCGAGTGCGCGGAGCATGGACATCACCGGGGTGATGCCGCTGCCCGCGGTGAGGAACAGGACGCGTTCGGGCGGCTCGGCCGGCAGTACGAACTCGCCCGCGGCCTGATCGAGCCGGATGATCGTGCCGGGCCGTACGCGCCGCACCAGATGCTCGGAGACCAGCCCGGCCGCTTTCACGGTGATGGCGATCCGGTCGCCGCCGGTCGCTGAGGAGGGCGCCGAGGAGATGGAGTACGAGCGCCAGTGCCGTACGCCGTTGATGTCGATGCCGATCCGGACCCACTGACCCGGGCGGTGACCGGCCCAGGCGCCTCCCGGCCGGATCTCCAGAGTGGCCGCGTCGGCGGTCTCCCAGCGCACGGATTCGACCCTGCCGCGCAGTTCGGAGGTCGCCCAGAGCGGGTTCACCAGACCGAGGTAGTCCTCGGGCAGCAGCGGGCTGGTCAGCTTGCCCGCCAGGCGGCGCAGCCGTGGGGTGGTGGCGACTGTCATCAGAACCTCCGGAACCGTAACTTACGCTTACGTAACCGTAGCTTGGGATCTTCTTGTACGGGAAGAGGGCTGGGCGTGGTCTCCCTCACAGGCGCTTGACCAATCGATGTCCGATCGTGACTTTGATCATGATGTTTCGTTGCCGTCGCACGGGACCGTAGTGGGGCGTATTCAACGGGAGAAGCACGAGAACAGAGGGTCCATGGGGATTCGAGCGAAAATTGCCTCGATAGGACTGGCTGCGGCGGTGGCCATGGTTCCGGTCATTTCGTCGCCCGCGTCCGCGGCGGCGCTGCCCGCGAAGGTGAGGGCTGTACGGACGCTCCACCCGGGCAGCACCGGGGCGGACGTCAAGAGCCTCCAGCAGCAGCTGAAGAGCCTGCACTATGACCCGGGCGCGATCGACGGGAAGTACGGCCAGAACCTGGAGTACGCCGTGTGGGCGTTCCAGAAGGTCAATGGCCTCACCCCGACCGGCACCGTCGGCACCGCCTTCTTCAACGCCCTGGCGCACCCCCGGCTGCCGAAGGTGATCTACCCGCACGGCGCGAAGTACCGGGTCGAGGTCTTCCTCGCTCCCAAGCTGCAGTACCTGGTGGTGTACCGGGCCGGGCAGATCGCACTGATCAGCCACATCTCCAGCGGCGCCGGCTACCCGGGCTGCAAGGGCAGCGGCTGCAGCATCACCCCGACGGGCGACTACCGGGTGATCCGTCGGATCAAGGGCCCGCACCAGTCCAAGCTCGGCTGGCTGTGGAACCCGCTGTACTTCTACAACGGCTACGCGATCCACGGCGAGCCGAGTGTCCCGCTCTACCCGGCCTCGCACGGCTGCGTGCGCATTCCGATGCACACCAGCACGTTCTTCCCGAACCTCGTCAGCAACGGCACCCCCGTCATCCTCCGACGCTGACACGACAACGCCGATCTTGACGCCAGGCATCTGGCGTCAAGATCGGCGTGCGGGCGGTTAGAAGGAGTCGCCTCCGCCGCCGCCCCAGTCGCCTCCGCCGCCGCCTCCGCCGAAGTCTCCGTCGGCGGCGCTGCCGCCGCCCTGGTCGTAGCCGCCTTGGTTGTATCCCCCCTGGTCGTACCCGCCCTGGTTGTAGCCGCCCTGGTCGTAGTACTCCTCGCGGCGTTCCTCGCCCTCCATCCGGCCCAGCTCGTACCCGAGCAGGCCGCCGCCGACCGCGCCGAGACCGGCTGCGGCACCTGGGCTCATCCCGCCGCCATAGCCGCCGCCGTAGCCGGGGCCGTAACCCGGGCCGGGGCCGTAACCCGGGCGCGGACCGTAGCCGGGCTGCTGGTAGACCGGGGGACCCTGACGCCGGCCGAAGCCGAGCAGGCGGCCGATGCCCCGCACGATCGCGACGATGACGATGAGGCCGATCACCGCGGCGATCAGGGCACCGATGACCCAGACCATGCTGGTGCTCTTGTGGTGCACGATCACGCTCTGGTGCTGGATGACACCACCGGGTCCGTGGATCGAGGACTGCAGGACGCCGAGCATTCCGAGCAGCCCGACGGAGTAGCTGTGGCCGGCCTGGTAGGCGGCCTTGAACGCGGTGATCGCGGCGAGGTCGGCACTCGACGAGAGCCCGGCCCGTGGGCCACCGCGGACCGCGATGTGCTGGGACTGCGTGTTGATGCCGATCACGATGTCGTTCGGCGCGGTGATGTGCGTCTGGATCCGCGCGTCGAAGGCCGAGGTGTCGTTGGACAGGATGTTGGTCGTGTAGATCTTGACCGGGTCGGGCAACTGCGATGCCGCGTTGGTGACCGACGAGGTCTCGGTCTGGCTCAGTACGTGCATCGCGTCGTGAATCTCGACGGCCCCGGCCTGGGCGGTCCCTCCGAGCAGGAGGACCCCCGTGATCGCCAGTGCCGGTAGGGTCAAAGCTGGCCGAAATCTTCGCAGGCCGCCCATCGCGTCTCTCTCCTCAGTGCCGGAAGTCCTCCTAAGGCATTCAGACGAAAGCTACGCCCAAGCGGTTCATTGTGGGCTGGCTCGCACTATCTACTTGGGTGACTCTTCCGGTCGGTCGCCCGCGACTACGCCGCGAGGGACCCGCCGAACTCGGGTGAGGCGCCACTCCGGGTGGGGGGATCCCGTTCCACAGGTCCACGGTGCCCAGGGCGGTGGAGGCGGCGAGGAGGCCGCGCGGGCCGAGGGCGAGGCCGGTGACGTTCGCGCCGGGGCGGGACAGGATCGCGATCCGCCGCCAGGTGGTGGTGTCCCACTCCTGGATCGTGTCGCCGTCGGCGGTCGCGAACCGCCCTGCGCCGAAGGCGACTGCGGTGATGTTCTGGCCGTGCCCGTGCAGCGTCTGGACGCGGGTACGGGTACGGAGGTCCCAGATCAGGACCCGGCCGTCGGAACCCCCGCAGGCCACGAGATCGCCATCGGTGCTGATGGCGATTCCGGTGGGGAGCACGGTGTACTCGCCCAGCCGGGTGAAGGCGCCGCCCGCCCGCAGCCGTATATAGCGAGAGTCCGCGGTCACCAGCGTGCCGGAGGGACCGTACGCGGCGAAGAACTCACTCTGCCTGCCGTCGGTGAAGGTTCCGGTGAGCCGATGGGTGGCGAGGTCCCAGAGCCGTACGCCATCGTTGTGGGCGGTGGCCAGCGTTTTCCCGTCCGGGCTGAAGGCCAGGGTGGCGATGCTGCCCCCGAGCGTGTCGATCGTCGCGGCCCGCCGGTACGAGCCCGCGGCCCAGACGATCACCTGCCCCCCGTAGTCGGCGCTCGCCAGGGTCCCGTCCTTGCCGAACGCGATCGCGAAGATCGGCGAGGTGTGGCCGGACAGCGTGGCGAGCAGCCGGTGATCAGCGGTGTTCCACAGGCGTACGAGCGTGTCGTCGCCGCCGGCGGCCACCGTCGAACCGTCCGGGCTGACGGCCACCGTGTTCACCAGGCCCAAGGCTCCGGCGAGGACGGCCGGCACCTGGGGAGCGGGCGCGGCCTGGTGCACCTTGCGGAGGGGCGCGGGGGCGGAGCCCGAGGCCCAGATCGCGGCGCCGCCCAGGGCGAGGGTCGCCGCGCACGCGGAGGCCAGGACCAGGGTCCGGCGGCGGGGGAGGTGCCGGTGCGGGTTGGTCACCACGTCGGACGGCACGAGGTACGCGGCAGGCGTGCCGTCGGACGGCGTGTCCCCGTCAGGGGTGCGTACTCCCAGGATCTCGGCGAGCAGCCGGGAGGCGGCCTCGGCGGTGAGCCGCTCCAGCGGGTCCTTGCACATCAGCCCGTCGAGGACGGGACCCAGCGGCCCGGCCTTCCTGCTGGGCTCGGGCCTGCCGGTCAGGATGGCGTGGAAGACCGCGTTGGCGTTGGTGCCGCTGAAGGGCCGGTGGCCCTCCACCGCGAAGTAGAGGGTGGCGCCGAGCGACCACAGATCCGAGGCCGCCACGGCGACGTCACCCCGGGCCCGTTCGGGAGCGGTGTACGCGGGTGCGCCCATGACCAGGCCCGACTGGGTCAGGGAGACATCGCCGTCGATGACGGCGATGCCGAAGTCGGTGAGCACGACACGGTGGTCGGCGATGAGGACGTTGGCGGGCTTGACGTCGCGGTGGATGACGCCCGACCGGTGCGCGGAGCCGAGCGCCTGCAGGAGTTCCAGGCCGATCCCCGCCACCTGGGCCACCGGCAGCGGTCCTGTGGTCTTGACCAGGGTGTCCAGGGACATCCCCCTGACGAACTCCATGATGATCCAGGGGCAGCCCTCGTGCTCCACGACCTCATAGACGGTCACGGCCGCTCGGTGGTGCAGGCGTGCCGCCGACCGGGCCTCCCGCATGCTCCGCTCGCGGCGTTCCCGCAGCTGGTCGCCGTCGAGATAGGAGGGCAGGTAGAGCATCTTGGCTGCGACGTCGCGGTCGAGGTTCTCGTCGTGGGCCCGCCAGACGACACCAAATCCGCCTCGTCCTATCTCCTCGACGAGGCGGTACTGGCTGGCGATCAGCTCTCCTGGCTTCTCGACCACGTGAGGCACCCTAACCGCACTTGCATGGGCAAAACAGTGTTAGCCGGGCGTCATCAGCGTCGCATACACCACGACGTTGTCCACATAATGCCCCCGGCCCTGGTCGAAGGCCCCGCCGCAGGTGATCAACCTGAGCTCCGGGTCCGGGGTCGCTCCATACACCTGGGCAGTAGGGAAGCCCGCCTTGGAGTAGGTTTTCACCTCCTCGACGGAGAACCTCGCCACGGCCCCCTTGGCATCGGTGACCTCGACGACGGCTCCCGGCCGCAGGGCGGAGAGCCGGGTGAAGACCGCGGCGCCGGTCCGCGAGTCCACATGCCCGGCGATGACCGCCGGACCCGGATCCCCTGGCCGTACCCCACCCGCGAACCAGCCAGCCCTGGCCGGATCGGCCGGTGGCGTCAGGACCCCGGTCGCGTCGAGCACCAGGCGGTCCAGGGCACTGCGCACGCCGATGGACGGAATCCGTACCTCCACCGGCTCGGCGTGGGCCGTGACCGGTGGCGCGCTCGCCACCTGGGCGACCTGACCCGGCACCGCCGACCATCCGGGCGCGGGACTGACGGCGGCGACGGAGGTCCGGGCGGCGGGCGTGCCGCACCCGGCCAGCAGCACCGCCACCAGCGCCAGCCCGGCACCGGTACCGCTCCGGATCATCGGCGGGAGCGGGAGGTCCGCATCAACATGACCCCGCCACCGAACAGCACGACGAGACCGGCGATCGTGAAGGCCGCCACCGGCCCGGGCCCGGGGCTCCGCACGGTGGCGAGGCCGCCGAGACCGGTGTTGACCCCGCCTTTGGGGGTCTGTGCTCCGGCGGTGGAGTCCGGCAGGTCGAGCAGCCTGAGCCCTGATGTGCCGTCGAGTACGACGATGGTGTGGTTCGATCCGGCGGCCAGCCGTACCGTCGTGCTGGCGCCCCCGATCTTGACCGTGCTGGTCCTGGGGGCCACGGCCTGGTAGCCGCTCGCGGTACCGAACGGCACGGCCGCAAGCACGGTCCGGCCGTTGACCTTGACGCCGAGATTGGTCTCCTTGGCGGAGGCCGCGATCACGCGGAGCCCGGCCATGCCTGCGGAGACGGTGGCCGAGTCGTCCAGCACGTCCAGCTTGATGCCCTTGTACGGGCCCATGCCGGCGACCGTGTAGGCCTGACCGGAGTGCACCATGACCTGGGTGGACAGCACGGGTTTCGTGGAGGCCGCCGCGTCGGCCGGGCGCATCGCGACCGTGTAGCCGCCGTTGCCGAGCCGCTGGTACGGGGAGAGGGTTCCGTACGCGACGTGCCGGAGCACCAGCTCCGCGTTCTTGCCGCCGGCCGGGTACAGGTACACGTCGACGGCGGGGGTGTCGGGGGAAAGGTGTGCGAGACGCACGTAACCGTCCGCGGGGGCCGCGGACGAAGCAGTCGCGGAGGTACCGAACATCGCCGTTCCGAGCAGCAGGACGACAGCGGTACGGGGGATTGGCTTCGCCATGGGGGAACCTTATTCCCCTTGTAAATAGGCTCGCTTGAAACCAGCCAACTTGATCTTGGATATCGGGCCGGAAAATGCCGGATATCACGTTACAGTCGTCCGCATGTCTGAAGACGAGAAGGACCCCGCCGGTACCACCCAGCAGTTCAGCGCGTTCCAGCGCAAGGGCGACGCGGACAATGCCGAGCCACCGGGCGTCAATGTCGGGCTGATCGTCGTGGCGATCGCCGTGCTGGGCGTGCTGGTGGCCCTGGTATTGATCTACGCCGGGCTCTAACGCCCGTTCGAGGAGAAGTGCTGATAGTCGCGGGTGCCGTTCCAGAGACCGCCCCAGCCCCAGCCGATCGAGGTGAACGCCCGGTACACCACGTCCCCCTCGTGGATCATGCCGGGAACGTGCAAGGACCGGTCGCCGAACTTCACGCACTTCGGGTGTGCGATGGTTCCGTCCGCCGCGACATAGGGGTTCTCGCAGGTGTTGACGTCGATTGCCAGCCCGTAGGCGTGCTGCGACCATGAAGTCGAGCCGGTCGCCGCGCGGCAGTTGAACGCCGAGGTGTTGTCCGCCTCGATCGAGTTGAAGTCGCTGCCCTTGTAGACGTCGACGAGTTCCATCCGGCGGATCGGGAACTTCGCGGCGTACACCTTTTTGAAGACCTTCACCACGTCCTTGGCCACGGTCGCGTTGACGACCATCTGCCCGGTGTGTGGAGCCGCGTCCATACCCCAGTAGGTCATCTTGATCAGCCGCAGGCCGGAGACCGGCACTGGGCAGCCCGGGTGCCAGGAGTACTTGACCGTTGCCCGGTTCACAGCCGAGATATGCGCGGTGAAGCCGGCCGGGGTGGTCGGAGAGGGCGTCGCGCTGGCCGTGGCCGTCAGCGTCGCGACGGGTGCGGCGGACGACGCGGACTCTACCGGCGGCTGGGCCTTGGTGGCCGTGCTACTGCAGCCGGTGGCCAGGGCCAGGACCACCAGGCTGGGGAAGAGGACTGGTCGCATACCTTCAGAGTGGCATCTCGTGGCCATTCGCCGCGCCACCGGGACGTAACCTCTGTTCTTCGTTACGGTCACAGGTAAACACCCAGGCAAGAGGGGCCCATGACATGACCCTCGAAGATGACATCTTTGGACCGGACCCGGATCATGACGAGCGCGGTCCGCGCATCTCCGTGGCACCCCGTTCGCTGCCGGGCTGCCGCGATCTGACCTTGGCGCTGGCGGGCTTCCTCACGTTCGCGCTGGTCGACACCGTCATGATGTGGGCACCGCTGACGAGGGGCGGGGCCAGCGCCGGCTCGGCACAGGCGGTCACGCTGCTGGCGCTGGCGTTCGGCCTCGGCGGGATGCTGGTCTGGTCGGTCCGTGGGGCGTTGCGGCCGTACGGCTTCGGGATGATGGCCGCCTGGACCTTCCTGACCCTGCTGTCGTTCGGCTATCTCACCGGCCTCGCACCGTGATCGAATGGGCCGTGGG
>JAOPYM010000072.1 GCA_025964615.1 Actinomycetes bacterium | reverse complement strand
GGCTCCTGGAGGAGCTGGGCGGCTACCGCCCGCGCGACCGGCAGCGCCCGGTCAGCGTCGCCCTGCAGACCTACGCCGCCATGGCCACCTCGGCCTCGACCGGCGCGGCCCGCGACATCAGCCTGCTTGCCTAAGTATGGCGCTCGCTCTCTCTTAGGTCTCACCTTGGCGGCCGGGTCAAGAGTCTGGAGTGATTCAGATCACGAATCGCGATGCACGGTGTCCGGGGTGAAGGCAGGAAGGCAGACGGCGATGTACTCGGCGCCGTCCGGCCCCGGCGTGCTGTAGCGGACCCACTCGCCGGCCTTGGTCTGTACGGCCTGGCCGGCTGCCACGGTGAACGATCCGGTCTCGTGGTCCACCTGGAGCCCGCCGCGCAGCACGAGGGTGAACTCGTCGAACTCCGGGCACTGCCCCGGCTCGGCCCAGCCGGACGGGCTGCGCATGTGGGCGACGCTGAGCCGCGGCTCACCGGTGTTGACCTTGCCGACGAACTCATCGATCAGTTTCGGCGGCTCGCCCGCCGCCGTGACCCGGGTCGGCTCCTCGATCAGCTCGGGCATCAGCCGCAGCACCCGCCGCCGCAGCATCCGCCGCCTCCGCCCGAGGGCCGTGGCGCGGCGGCGCCGCCGGTCATCCCGGCGGTGGTCAGCAGTTTCACGGTGTCGTCATGGCCTGCCGGGCAGGCGGCCGGGTCTGCGGACTCGCTCATGGGCCGGGACAGCACGAAGGTGTCCCCGCAGGAGCGGCATCGGTACTCGTAACGTGGCACGGCTACAGGGTAGATCAGGCGGCGGGCTCATTGACGTACGGAGCCCAGAGCGGATCCCCGTCATGGATGAGACCGATCAGCCGCCAGTGCGCGCCCCGGGGCACCACGGGGTCCATCGGCAGGGTCCAGCCCAGCTCCTCGAGGAGCCGGTCGGCCTTGTTGTGGTTGCAGGTCATGCAGGAGGCGACGCAGTTCTCCCAGGTGTGCTTGCCGCCCCGGCTCCTCGGCTGCACGTGGTCGATGGTCTCTGCCTTGCGGCCGCAGTAGACGCAGCGGTAGTTGTCACGCCGCATCAGCGCCGCCCTGGTCAGCGGGACCCTGGTACGGAACGGAATCCGGACGTAGCGCCGGAGCCTGATCACCGACGGCACCTGCAAGGCCGTCGTGGACGATCGGAGGAGGGCACCGGAGGTGTCGTGGTGGACGACCTCCGCCTTCTCCCGGAGCACGAGGCAGACGGCCCGCCGGAGGGGCAGGGTGGTCAGTGGCTCGTATGTCGCATTCAGGAGAAGGACCTGGCGCATCAGATGGCCTCCGCCGGTATCAGATGCCCGGGCGCAGCCCGATATACCCGTTGGTGCGGTATTCGTGCACCCACCATGAGGACCTCCTCAGGGGCGAATCCAGAGCTGCAATCAGTGTGACGGCTGGGAAGCGCCCTTCGCTACCCCGTTTAGTGCCCAAAACCCGCACAGGTCAGACCTGGGCTCCCGGCCCCGTGGACCGGGAACCCAGACCCCTCACCACCCGGTGTGTGACCCCCCGGTGGGCGACCCTCCGGTGTGCGACCCCAGGGTGTGCGACCCCAGGGTGGGCGACCCCCCGGTGTGCGACCCCAGGGTGGGCGACCCCCCGGTGTGCGACCCCAGGGTGGGCGACCCCAGGGTGGGCGACCCGCCGGTGTGCGACCCCAGGGTGGGCGACCCCCCGGTGGGCGACCCGCCGGTGTGCGACCCGCCGGTGTGCGACCCGCCGGTGTGCGACCTCCCGTGCGACCCCTTGGTGTGCGTGGCTCCCGCCTGCCAGGTCACGCGGCCGTTGATCCCCAGGCCACCCGACCGATCGGCGGGCAGCGCCCCTTCGATGGATCCCTTGATCGACTGCCCGGTGTCCAGCGCGCTGTAGGTGCACCGGATCACGGCCGCCGCGGCCACGCACGGCGCGGACACCCTGGTGATGGTCACCGCCGTGCTGAGCTGGTGTGTCAGAGTGACCTGCTTCGCGACCTGCGTGGACTGGTTGGTCAGCGTCCAGGTCCAGCTGACGTGGTCACCATCGATGACCGGCGAGTCGTACACGAACTGGACCTGGCCGTCGGCCGCCTGCGCGGGCACCGCCGGCAGCGAGCAGGCCATCATCGCCAACGCGCCGGCCACCGCGATAGTCGTCTTCATTTCTCGTTTCCCCCCGTCGTAGAGATCTCCGCGACACTTCTATCCAAGATCACTCTCTGCTTCACCTCGACACACTGAGTGATCTCGAACAGCAGAAGTGGTGATCTCCGCATAGGGTCGGGCCATGAGCCGACCGTCATATCCGCCCGCGCACCGTCTGGACCTCGTCGAGGACGTCCACGGTCACGAGGTTTCCGACCCGTACCGGTGGCTGGAGGACCCGCAGGGCGACGACACCAAGAAATGGGTGACCGAACAGGACGAGCTGTTCCACCAGTTCGTGGACGACCTGCCGGGCCGGGAGCGGCTGCGCGCGCGCATCGGCGAACTGCTCGGCGCGGGCAGCATCAGCTCGCCCGTCTGGCGGGGCGAGCGCAGGTTCTTCATGCGGCGCACGGCCGCCCAGGAGCACGCCGTCCTCTACACGGTGGACCCGGGCAGCACCGAGGAACGCGCGCTGATCGACCCGATGGAGCTCGACCCGGCCGGGACGACGACCCTGGACTCCTGGCAGCCGGACAAGGAGGGACGGCTCCTGTCGTACCAGCTGTCGCACGGCGGCGACGAGGAGTCACAGCTGTACGTCATGGACCTGGCGACCGGCGCGCACGTCGAGGGGCCGATCGAGCGGTGCCGGTACACGGCGGTGGCCTGGCTGCCCGGCGGCGAGGCGTTCTACTATGTGCGGCGGCTGCCGAAGGACCAGGTCCCCGAGGGCGAGGACCAGTACCACCGCCGGGTCTACCTGCACCGGCTCGGCACCGACCCGGAGACCGACGACGTACTGATCTTCGGCGAGGGCCTGGAGAAGACCAACTACTACGGCGTCTCGGTCAGCAGGAACGGGCGGTGGCTGACGGTCTCCTCCTCCAAGGGCACCGCGCCGCGCAACGACCTGTGGCTCGCCGACCTGTCGGCCTCACCGCTCGACGCCCCCGAGCTCAGGGTCGTACAGCAGGATGTGGACGCGCAGACCGGGCTCTACGTGGGCCGCGACGGCCGGGCGTACATCTTCACCGACCGGGACGCGCCGCGCGCCCGGCTCTGCGTGACCGACCCCGCCGACCCCTCCTACGACACGTGGCGGGATCTGCTCCCCGAGGACCCCGAGGCGGTGCTCAGCGACTTCGCCATCCTGGACGGGCCCGAGCTGGAGCGCCCGATCCTGCTGGCGGGCTGGACCCGGCACGCGATCAGTGAGATCAGCATCCACGACCTCGCCACCGGCGAACGGATCGGCGAGGTGCCGACCCCCGGCCTCGGCACGACCGGCGGGATCGGGGAACGTCCCGAGGGCGGCCACGAGGCCTGGTTCGTCTACACCGACAACACCCACCCCGTGTCCGTACAGCACTATGACGCCCGCACCGGCGAGACCTCCCTGTGGGCGGCCGCGCCTGGCACCGTGGACGTCCCCGACGTGCAGACCCAGCAGATCACCTACGAGTCCCACGACGGCACGCAGGTGCGCATGCTGGTCATCGGCTCGCTTGAGGGGGGTCCGAAACCGGCCGTGCTGTACGGCTATGGGGGCTTCAACGTGCCCCTCACGCCGGGCTACTCGGCAGGCGTCCTGGCGTGGGTCGAGGCCGGCGGCGTCTATGCCATCGCGAACCTGCGCGGTGGCTCCGAGGAGGGCGAGGACTGGCACCGGGCGGGCATGTTCGAGAAGAAGCAGAACGTCTTCGACGACTTCCACGCCGCGGCCGAGCGGCTGATCGCCGACGGCTGGACGACGTCCGCGCAGCTCGCGATCTCCGGGGGGTCCAACGGCGGGCTGCTGGTCGGCGCGGCGCTGACCCAGCGTCCCGACCTGTACGCGGCGGTGGTGTGCTCAGCGCCGCTGCTCGACATGGTGCGGTACGAGAAGTTCGGGCTCGGGCAGACCTGGAACGTGGAGTACGGCTCGGCCGACGACCCCGCGCAGCTCCCGTATCTTCTCGCGTACTCCCCGTACCACCGGGTGCGCGAGGACGTGGACTACCCGGCGACGCTGTTCACGGTGTTCGAGAGCGATTCACGGGTGGACCCGCTGCACGCCCGCAAGATGTGCGCGGCCCTGCAGAACGCGACGGCCGGGGACGCCCCGATCCTGTTCCGCAACGAGGCCGAGGTGGGCCACGGCGCCCGATCGGTCACCCGCTCGATCGACCTCTCAGTGGACACCCTGTCCTTCCTCGCCGCCCACACCGGCCTCCCCCTCCGTTGA
>JAOPYM010000067.1 GCA_025964615.1 Actinomycetes bacterium | reverse complement strand
GCCGGTCCAGATCAACAGCAGGACCCGCTTCACGATCGAGGCCCCAGCCGACGCCGACCAAGAGGAGATCGAGCGGCAACCGCCAGCGCGGCCGACTTCGCCCAGTACACCGAGGGCGTGACCGACCAGCGCCTGGTCATCCTTGCGGGCAAGATCGCCAATGTCGTGGCGCGGTAGCCAGGGTCAGTAGCTTTCCCTCAGCCGGCGGATCTCAGCATCGGAGAGTCCTGGCAGGCCGTAGGCCTTGATGAACTCTCGACCGAGCGCGGTGTCGTCGAAGTTGTAGTTCAGCGTCCACAGCGCGGCGGCGAGATCGTGCTCGCGGGGTGCCAGTCCGGGTTCTCCGAGATCGAGGTAGCCCGTCACGGAACCGTTGGACGCCAGGAAGTTGGGCAGACAGGCATCGCCGTGCGTGACAACAACCCCGGGAACCCGCTTCCCGAATGGGCAGTCCCGAGGGTCGAGGGCGTGAACGCGCTGGAGCGCCCGAGCGAGCATGCGGACCACCTCCAGCGGGCGAGAAGACAGTGTCGCGAGATCACGTCCCGGCAGCCCAGCCAGGACCAGGCAATCCACGTGCCCGAGCGCCTGCCAGCCGAGCACCCGAGGTACTGGCAGGCGACCGGCGAGCCAGGACAGCCGGTCACGCTCGGCAGCAAGATCGGGCGCAACCTTCACGTAGGCGACCGACGCCGCTGGCGGCTCGCACCCGGTACACGCTGTTCTCCTCGCGCCCCCGGGCTTCAGCCCAGCTCACCAGGCGCTCGGCGAGGACGTCTGCAACCCATTCCTGAAGCTCGCGGGGCCTGGCCATGAGTGATTGTTTCGCACAGTGAGGTGACCGTGGGTGATCAGGCGGCGAGCCGAGGTTCCCTGCACGACGTTCACCGACAACGGGGCCGGGGTCAAGCGGTCGGGTGTCGACTGCCTTCCGAAGATGGCGGTCCGAGTACCTCAGCCAGCCCCGAGAAGCTGTAGGCCGCCTCGCCGTTGCTCTCCAAGGCCCGGGTGAGCCAGTTCAGATTGCCCTCGTCCAGTTCGGGCAGAGCGTCCAGCGCGTGCCAGCCCACCTCCAGGGACTCTTCGTCGTTCACGCGGGCTTCACCACCAACCGCCCGGCAGCGGAAGGTGAGTACGAGGTACTGGGTCTGGTCACCGTTCGGGTACGTGACCGGCTGCGAGACACTGACCGAGGTCAGCACCTCCGGGACTGCGATCACTCCGGTCTCCTCGAAGCACTCGCGGACAGCCGCATCGGCCGGCTGCTCGGCTGGGTCGATGATGCCGCCGGGCAGAGTCCACGCCCCGGTGTCCGCGCGACGCTCGAGCAGCACCTGGCCGTCATCGTCCAGCACGACGGCGACGGCACAGGAAAGCCAGAGTGGACGATGGCCGATCAGCGACCGTAGCTCCACAATGAAGGAAGGGGTTGACATGGCGGGGACCATATCTGGCCGACCAACAGGCGCGCAGCTCGTCGCACACCGACGGGATCAGGAAGGCGTCGAGCACGGCTTAGTTGAACGGCACCGACTGCTGGTGGTACAGGGCGCCGGCGTTCCAGTCTCGTTCGCCGAGCCAGTGCCCGCCAAGGTTCATCGACCGCCCCACCTCTGGATGATCTCGTCGACCAGCCGGGTCAGGTCAGCCCGGTCGCGATAGCGGAGCCCGCGCTGGTGGGATGCTCGCTGACCCGGCATCACGGCATGTGCTGGGGCCTTTCGGGACACCACCTCGCCGAAGGAAAGGGCTTCATCCGCGGTCTCACGGACCCTCATGCGATCTTCGTCGTCGATGAGCCTCCGCTCATCAGCGACAACCTTCTGGAGCAATAGCGCCGGAGGAACCGGAGGAGAGCCTGAGTTGAGTTCATTTGATGATGTGGAGTCCGAGGCCGGCGAGGATGACGTTGGCTTGGTCGACGGAGATGTAGGCGCCTTTGAGTGCGTGGCAGTCCATGGGTGTGATCTGTCCGAGGTCGGCTCCGCGGAGGTCGGCTCGGGTGAAGGTGGCGGCGCGTAGTTCGGCTCCGGCGAGGCGGCAGCCGTCGAAGACCGCGTCGGTGAAGTCGCATCCGGCGAGGTTGGCCTCGGTGAGGTTGAGGTGGTCGATGTGTTCGTTGCGGAAGTTCATTTCGGTGAGTACGGCGAGCCCCATGTGGCAGCGCTCGAACTTGTAGCCGATTCCTCGGCATTCGGCCATCCGGGCGCCGACCAGGCGTGAGTCGGTGAAACGGGTTCCGGCGAGCAGGGCGCCGCTCCAGCGGCTGTTGGCCAGGTCGATGCGTTCGAAGACGGCGTCGGTGAGGTCGGTGTCGATCATGCTGGTCTTGGCGGCGCTGCCGCCGCGGAACTGTGCCTGTTCCAGGAGGGCGCCGGTCAGGTCGGCGAGGTCGAGGTGGCAGTCGGTGAAGACCACTTCGGGGAGTTGGGCGCCGCGCAGGTTGGCCTCGGTGAAGGTGCAGCCGGTGAAGGTGTACGGGTCGGCCGCGTGACGGAACGCGGAGCGCAGGTCGAGTGCGGTGAAGTCGATGCCTTCGAGCTGCCGCTGCTCGGCGAGGATCGCGATGGCGTCGTAGGGTTCCTGGGCGTGAGGTGTGCTCACTTGTGCCTCTCCGCTGGTGGCCCGCTGGACCGTCTCAGGCTACGGCGGCCTGCCGGAGGGTCCGGCTGATCCTCGGTACGAAGACGCAGGCTGCGGCGATCAGCGCTGCGGAGATGAGGAACGGGGCACCGATCCCGAGGGCTGTGGCGAGGAGCCCGCCGGTCAGGGAGCCTGCGGTGAGTCCGATTCCGGACCCGGCGAAGGTCATCACGCTGTTGACGCGGCCCAGCAGGTGGTCGGGGACGATCGCCTGGCGGAGGCTGCTCATGATCACGCTGGCGGTGACGCCGAGGAAGGCGTTCAGTGCGAGCATGACGGCGGCGACGGCCGTGCGGTGGTCAGACCGAACGCGATGAACACCGGGATGGTGCCGATCACGGTCACGGCGAACAGGCGGCCCGAGCCGAACAGCCGCCGCAGGCGCGTCCCGGCCAGGCCTGCGAGCAGGGCGCCGACTCCGGAGGCTGCGAGCAGTATCCCGTAACCCTGGCTGCCGAGGCCGAGGCGTTGGACGGCGAACAGGGCGGGCATCGACTGGGTCGCGGCCTGGGTGAAGTTCACCGCGCTGATCAGGGCTGCCAGGCTGCGCAACGCCGGGCGTTCCCAGACCCAGCGCAGCCCTTGTTTCAGCTCGGCCACCACGTTCCGCCGTACCGGCCGCGCGGCCGGTGCCGGGGTCGCCTTGCGGAAAAGAGCGACCAGCAGCCCGGCGAGCAGGAAGGTGAACGCGTCCGCCAGGAAGGGTACGGCCGGGTCGAAGGCGAACAACATGCCGCCGGCCAGTGGGCCGGCGAACCCGCCGATCGTGATCCGCGCCGACATCAGCCGGCCGTTCGCGCTCAGCAGTGCGCCTTCACCTCATCCAGCTCATCGCGCAGCGTCTTCTCCTGCTCGACCTCGGCAGGGTCGCGCACGAACTGCCGTCGAGAAGATCACGCCGCTGCGAGCACGGGTCATAGCGGCCGGTGTGGCACGCGCGGCCATGCTGCACGTGGTCAACCCGGACGCCATGGGCGCCGCCGACAGGTGCGACAAGCAGCATGCCTAGGGCGGCGATCCCGATTCGACGTGGCGCTGTTCTCATGGGCTCCCCAGGTTCAACGGTGCTGGGGGAACTCGACGACTTGCTGGAAGGTC
>JAOPYM010000041.1 GCA_025964615.1 Actinomycetes bacterium | reverse complement strand
GCGATTCGGTGCGGGAAACGCCACGACTCAACGGTGAGCGGGCGCTTGGTTGGTACGGTGCTGGGATGATGCGGTTTGCAGATCAAGTGGTCGTGGTGGCTGGTGCGGGCAGTGGGATCGGAGCGGCCACGGCTCAGCGGCTCGCCGCAGAGGGTGCCCGCGTCGTCGTCGGTGACATCGACCTCCCCAATGCCCAGGCCGTCGCGGCCGGGATCGAGAAGGCGGGCGGCACCGCGGTCGCGGTCGCCTATGACCAGTCCGATGAGGCATCGTGCGCCGCGCTCATTGCCGCTGCGGTTGAGGCGTACGGGGGTCTGGACGGGCTGCACGCCAACGCCGCCGACCTCGGCGTGATCGGCCTGGACAGCACGGCCGTCGACGTGCCGCTGGAAGTGCTCCAGCGGACCATCGACGTCAACCTCACGGGGTACCTGCTGCTGACCAGGCACGCGGTGCCGGTGCTGCTGGGGCGCGGCGGGGGAGCGATCGTCTACACCTCCTCGGGGGCGGCCTTCGTCGGCGAGGCCGAGCGGGTCTCGTATGCGATGGCAAAGGCCGGGGTGAACGCCCTCATGCGGCACGTCGCGTCGAAGTGGGGCAAGAAGGGGATCCGGTCCAATGCCGTGGCGCCCGGCCTGGTCCTGACGGCCCAGGTGCGGGATGGGCTGCCCGAGGAGTTCTCCCGTTCGGTGCTGAAGCGGCAGCGCAGCCCTCGGCTGGGTGACCCCGCGGATGTGGCCGCCGCTGTCGCCTACCTGCTGTCCGCGGACGCCGAATGGGTCACCGGCCAGGTGCTCAGCGTCGACGGCGGCGCCACGATGCGCTGAGCACCGGTCAGGTGACGGTCAGCGGGACGGTTGCGCCAGGGACGGTTGCGCCAGGGACCGTTGCGCCAGGGACCGTTGCGCCGGGGGCGGGCAGGGTGGGGTGCCTGCGCAGGACGCGCGCGGAGAGGATCCCGATCGGCACGGGCGCCCAGTAGGTGATCGCCCGGAACACCACTATCGCCTGGAGCGCCGGACCGGTCGAGATGCCCGCGCCGCCCAGTACGGCGACCAGGGCCGCCTCGGTGGAGCCGATGCCCGCCGGCACCGGTACCGCCGAGCCCGCCGCGGCGCCGATGAAGTAGGCGGCCAGCAGCGTCGTCAGCGCACCCGGCGAGGAGGCCCCGGGCACGGACAGCACGCTGAGCGCGAACGCCAGGCTGAGCGTCATGCTCGTGGCCATCGACGCGAGCACCGCGCGCAGCAGATCGCCCGGCCGGTGGCGCAGTTCCGCCAGCGCGGTCAGGGTCGCGGCCAGTACCGTGCCGAGCCGTCCGCGGCGGCGGCGGCGCCACACGTACGACCCCAGCGCCACGACCACCAGCGCCACCGCGGCCAGCCAGGACGGCGGGACGGCGGTCACTGCGTCGTCGATCTGCTCGGCGAGCGTACGCAGCATCCTCCCGCCGCCTCCGCCGGTGCCGGCGCCGATCGTCAGGACGGTGCAGAGCAGCACCGTGTCCCCGGCGAACGTGGCGGTCTGCGCTGCGGCCACCGCGGCGAGGGCTTGCGGAGCGGACAGGCCCCGGCAGGTGAGGTAACGGGCGTTGACGGCGGCGGCGCCGATGCCGCCCGGGGCCAGCCGGTTCGCGGCGGCGGCGGTGAACTGGGTGAGGGTCGCCTCGCGCATGGGCAGCCGCCTCCCGGCGGCGGCCTGCAGCACCAGCGCGGAGCAGACGTAGTGCAGCAGGGCGAGCAGGCCGATGGCGGGCAGGAAGCCCCAGTGCATCTCCACCTAGGACATATCGGCTCTGTGGCTGTCGGGCACGTGACCGGGTGCCCTCTTCCGGAAGAACATCACCGGGACGTACGTCGCAGCGGGCGCGGCAGGTGGGTCCGCCGGGCGGCCGGGCAGGTCGCGGTGACCCGCCGGGACACCCCGGCCGGAGCGCCCGCGGTCGCCTTGATCGCCACGCTGACCAGGGAGAGCAGCAGCGCCACGTCGGCGTCGCTGTCCAGCCGTACGCAGACCCAGTCCTGGCTGGGTTCCACCCGGACCCGGCCCGAGTGCAGCAGGGCCTCCTCCATCCGGCTGATCACCGGGCGGGTGAGCCATACCTGCGCCTCACCCCCGGCGTGCAGGTGGACGATCTGCCGGGTGTCGACCCTGAGTCCGACACCCATCCCGCAGTCCGCCCTGCAGGCACTGACGGCCGGCCAGGTGATCGCCTGGGTGATGACTCGATCGGAGAAGGTTCGCGTCGCGCCCATGGCTCCATGGTTCACCTACGCACCGATCGTTTGGAACAGTCTGATTCCAAATCGTTACCGAGCGGATGCCCCGGGTTCAGCCGCTGTCGCCGCATTCCTGAGCAAACGTTAGGTTCTGACCGTGACCACTCTGGGGATCGTCATCGTCGGCACCGGATTCGGCTGCCTCACCCACGTCCCGGCCTTCCGAGCCGCGGGTTTCGAGGTCCGGGCGCTGGTGGGCAGGGATCCGGTGAAGACCGCCGAGCGGGCCGCCTTCCTCGGTGTCCCACAAGGACTGACCTCGCTTGAAGAGGCCCTGGCACTGCCCGGCGTGGACGCGGTCAGCATCGCCACGCCACCGGCCACCCATGCCGCGCTGGTGGAGCAGGTGGTGTCGGCGGGCCGGCACGTGGTCTGCGAGAAGCCGTTCGGCACCGACGCCGCGGAGGCGCGGGCGATGCTGGAGGCGGCCGAGCGGGCCGGGGTCGTGCACCTGGTCGGCACCGAGTTCCGGTACGCGACCGGGCAGGCCCTGCTCCGGCGGATCATCCGTGCCGGGGCGATCGGCGAGCCCAGGATGGCCACCTTCATGCTGCACATCCCGCTGCTCGCCGACCCCGCCGGCGAGCTTCCCGGCTGGTGGAGTTCGGCGGCGTCGGGCGGTGGCTGGCTGGGCGCCCAGGGTTCGCACGTGATCGACCAGATCCGCACCACCCTTGGCGAGATCGAGGGGGTCAGCGCCACGCTCGACCGGCTCAGCGACCGGCCCGGCATGACGGCTGAGGACTCGTTCACGGTCCACTTCCGTACCGCGGGGGCCTCCGGCGTGGTGCAGAGCACCTCCGCGGCATGGGGCAGGCTGCTGATCACCACCCGGATCTCCGGGACGGCCGGATCCGCCTGGCTCAACGGCGACGAGGTCTGGCTGGCCGACGCCACCGGAACCCGCCAGGTGGAGGTGCCCGAGGAACTGCGGAATCCCGCACCGGTTCCGCCGCCCGCAGAACTGTTGCACACCGCCTACGACATGCTGCACTTCACCGGTATGGATCTGGCCCCCTACACCCGGCTGGCAGGGGACCTGCGAGCTGGGATCCTCGGAGAACCTGGCTCCGGTACGGCCGCCACGTTCGCCGACGGGCTCGCCACCCGGGAGGTCCTGGACGCCATCCGGCGCTCCGCCGCCGACCGGTCCTGGGTGGCCCTTGAGTAGGCTTTCAGTATGCGTACCCAGCTGGCCCTGCCAGGACTCGAGCCCGTGTACCGGGCGTTCCTGACGGCGTCCAGTGAACTGACGGCCCTGCCGGACGCCCTGCGCGCCGAGCTGTGGACCTCACAGCAGCTCGGAGTGCTCGAGGCCGCCGCGCCGGACCCGCGAGGGTACCGGCGGGCGCTGGCCGACCTGATCCTGGTGCTGCGCGAGGCCGCGACCCCCGAGGCGTACACCTTCCTGCGCGTCCTGGCCGCGATCGGCCCGGACGAGGTGCGGCCCGACGCGGCCCGGGTCGCCGACGACCTGCCCGGTGCGCAGGCACCCGCGTGGACCCGGCAGGCCGGTCAGGTCGTGGCGGGCGAGGCCTGGCTCATCCAGGACGGCACGCTCGGCGCCGACCAGCTCGTCTGCGAATTCCGGTATGCCGGAGGCGGCGGGCTGCACGCGCTGCTGACGAGGCCCGCGCCGCTGGAGATCATGGTCATCGGCGATGTGCCGGGGATGATGGCCCAGGTCCGGCAGGGAGTGGTGAACGAGGAGTGCGCGGTCCTGCGGATCTCCCCGGTGGCCGCGGGAGAACGGCTCAGGGCCGCCCTGGCCGGTGATCATCCCGAGAACTGCCACCCGGTGCTCGCGCTGGCCAGGCAGCGGTTCAGCCTGTTGCGCTGAGCCGCATCCGCCGCAGTTCCCCGGCCGCGTCCTGAGCGGGCACGCCCAGGTCGTACGAGCTGAACACGTAGAGCCGGTCGCCGGTGTCGATCTCCAGGAGCCTGCTGGTGAGACCGAAGCGCCTCCGGTCGTCCACCCGGATCGCCTCGATCTCGGCCCACGGCACGCGCGTACGGCTCGCGAAACCGGACACCGCGACGACCCCTTCCGCGTCGGCTGCGAGCCGTACCGGAGCCAGCACGTCGCGTGCCGCGAACGCCAGGAGGCCGACCGCGGCGATCCCGGCGAACGCCACCCCGACCGCGTCGCCGGCCGACAGCAGCGCGACCACCGCCAGTGCCGCGGCGCCCAGCGCCTTCACCACCGGCTGCACCAAGGGGACCCGCCAGCACCGTTCGGACTCGACCATGCACCGACCCTAAGCGCTCGGGCCGCGCGACCTGAACTGAGGAGCGAGGGAAGGCCGCACGTCAAGGCTCGAGCGCCGCGCGAGCGGAGCGAGCGCCAGCAGGTGGCGCCGGCAGATTAGTTCATGCCGTAGACCTTCCCGGCCCTGAGCGGCCTGCCGGCGTAGAGCTGGGAGACGGTGACCAGGGTGAAGCCTCGCTGCTTGAGCTCCGGCAGGATCGTCTTCATGGCGTTCACCGAGGTCGGTTGGATGTCATGCAGCAGGATCACCGCGTTGCGGGACGCCAGCTTCAGCACTACCTGCGAGACGCGGCGCGAGTCGCGGTGCAGCCAGTCGAGCGTGTCGTCCTTCCACAAGATGATCGGCAGACCCACGGCCTTCGCGACCCGTCCGTCATAGGCCCCGTACGGCGGGCGCATCAGGAGCGGCGGCTTGCCGATCGCAGATTCGATGATCTTTGCGGTGCTGTTGATCTCCTGGTGGATCCGGGCCGTCGACAGGCCGGTCAGCGAGGCGTGGTCGTAGGTGTGGTCGCCGACCTCGTCCCCATCCCTGATCTGGCGCCGCAGGATGTCGGTGTGGACCTTGGCGTTCATCCCGAGCACGAAGAACGTACTGTGCGCTCCATAGGAGGTCAGCATGTTCAGGAGCCGCGGGGTGTCGGTCGAAGGCCCGTCGTCGAAGGTGATGGCGATGCACTTCAGCCGGTTGCAGTCGGGTGTGGGTGTGGGCGTGGGTGTGGGCGTGGGTGTGCGCGTGGGCATGGGTGTGGGCGACGGTGTGCTCTTGGGCAGCGTCACCGCCGCCTGGTGCTGGGCGACGCCGGTGCTGCATCCGGCGAGTGCGAGCAGTGCCACGGCGCCCGCCGCAGTGCGCATGCGAAGTCTCATGATCCCCCCGAGTCAGGTCTCAGCAGGATTCCGCGCCCGGCCCGCCGGCACTCCCCGGCCCGGTTAAAGATCAGGGCAAGCCGGGGAGGGGAGCTCGGCCGTACCGCGAAACCCTTCTCGACCGGCCCGGCGTAGAAGGTGCGGCCGAGTTCGGCCACCCGTTCGTTCAGGGCCTGCGGGTCCACAATGGCGCGGTGTGGATCCAGTCGGCGTCCCACTGCGCGTACCGCCGCCTGTCCAGGCGCCGCCGGGTCAGCGCGTACAGGCCCAGGCTCGGCAGGGTCGCGCAGCTCACCGTGACCACACCGGCCATCGAGGCGTCCGCGATCGTCTGTGCGTGCGACCGCGGCCGGTGGGTCAGGTTCCCGGCGGCGTCGATCCATACCCTCCGGTGCGCGCCCGGCACGTCGTGCGCCTCACGGGGGTCGATCTCGACCTTGGGCGGCCCGGATGCGGGCTGCCAGCGGAGCCAGACGGTCTGGTGCACGATCCGGGCGGCCGCGTCGGAGGCGAGCTCGCCGTCGCCCAGCACGGTGGCCGTCACCAGGTGCCGGTCGGCGGACTGCCGCTGCTCGGCGTGCAGCCCGTTCTGGTAGGTCAGGGAGATCAGGGGCACGGCCAGCAGGGGGGCCAGCACCAGGTAGAGGAGGAGCAGCCCGGCACCGATCGCGGTCTGCGCCCGGTCGATCCGGCGCCGCATGGGATTCCGGTCGAGCCCCAGGCGCCGGTGGAACCGGCGAATCGCCACCAGACACCTCCCATGGTGTGAAAAGGCGGCATGTCCTCTGGTGTGAAAAGGCGGCATGTCCTCACTTCAAACGTTAGGGCGATCACGGGTGCAGGGCCAGAGTCTGGCCTGAGGATTTTCCGGCGAGGTAATGTGGGATTTCACCTTCCGCGTCGTGCTGCCTTGCCTGGCGTAGTGGCACGGATGCCTACGCTGACCTCTGTGTTCATTGAGCGACGGCGGTTGCTGAGCGCGGCGGCCGGTATGGCCGCCGCCGGTCTTGTGGCGGCCTGTGACGGAAAGCGGCCGACCGCCATCGCGACGACCCCGCTTCCCGTCCCAAAGAGGTCCGCGCCTGTCCCGCTGCCCGGTGAGGTGGCCCATGGGCCCCGGACCGGCACTGAGATCGCGCTGACCTTCCATGGGGCGGGTGATCCGGCCCTCGATCGCCGGCTGCTGAAGGAGCTGGAGTCCGCCGGGGCGCAGGTGACGGTGATGGCCATCGGCAGCTGGCTGGACGCGGACCCGTCGATGGCACGCCGGGTCCTGGACGGCGGGCACGAGCTGGGCAACCACACCCAGAACCACGGCGACATCGGGTCGATGAGCGCCGCGGCCGCGTACGCCGAGATCACCCAGTGCGCGGAGCGGCTGCGCAGGCTCACCGGTTCCATCGGCGCCTGGTTCCGGCCTTCGCAGACCCAGCACGCCTCCGCGATGATCCAGGCCCAGTCCCGGAAGGCCGGTTACCGTGCGTGCCTGTCGTACGACCTGGACTCGCTCGACTTCAAAGACCCCGGATCCTCGGCGATCACCCGGAACGTGCTGAACGGCATCCGGCCCGGGTCCGTCGTGAGCATGCACTTCGGCCATGAGGGAACAGTCGCCGCCATGCCCGCCATCCTCGACGGCCTGCGTTCACGTGGCCTCAAGCCCGTGACGGTCAGTAGGCTCCTGGGCTCATGAGATCCCTGCGTACGGTGGCGGCGCTCCTGGTGACGGGAATCGCGCTCGCGGCCTGCGGTTCGGGCTCGCATGGAGGCCATAACACGGCAATGCCGTCCATGTCCTCTATGTCGACGCCGGCGCTGCCACCCCCCGAACAGACCCCGTCCACAGTGGATGTCTACTCCCACGACGGGCCGGGAATGCTCAGCCCCGTCGTGCAGAACGATCCGGCGTACGTCTACGTGCCGGACTCCGAGAGCAACGACGTCATCGTCATCGACCAGAAGACCTTCAAGCAGGTGCGCCGCTTCAAGGTGGGGAGCCTCCCGCAGCACGTCGTGCCGTCCTGGGATCTGAAGACGCTCTGGGTCAACGACAACAACTCCAACGACCTCGTCCCGATCGACCCGGCCACCGGGAGGCCGGGTAAGAAGGTCCCGGTCGCCGACCCGTACAACCTCTACTTCACCCCCGACGGCCAGTTCTCGGTCGTGATGGCCGAGCGGAACAACACCATCGACTTCCGCGACGCGCAGACGATGAAGCTGGTGAAGTCGGTGCCGGTCCCATGCCGTGGCCCCAACCACGCCGACTACTCCGCCGACGGGTCCTTCTTCCTCACCGCCTGCGAGTTCTCCGGCACTGTGCTGAAACTCGACACCGCCCGGCAGAAGGTCGTCGGCAGGATCGCGCTCGGCTCCGGTGCGATGCCGCAGGACGTCAAACTGTCCCCGGACGGCACTACGTTCTTCATCGCCGACATGGCCACGAACGGGGTCTGGGTCATCGACGCGGCGACCTTCAAGAAGGTCGGGTTCATCCCCACAGGGAGGGGCGCGCACGGCCTCTACGTCAGCCGCGACTCCTCCGTGCTGTACGTCTCCAACCGGGGCGAGGGGTCGGTCTCGCTGATCTCCTTCCAATCCCGCCGGGTCGTGAAGAAGTGGCGCCTGCCCGGCGGGGGCTCCCCGGACATGGGGAACGTCTCGGCGGACGGGAAGGTGCTCTGGCTGTCCGGCCGTTACAACGGGGAGATCTACGCCATCTCCACCGACGACGGGCACCTGATCAAGCGGATCAAGGTCGGCAGCGGCCCGCACGGGCTCTGCGTCTGGCCCCAGCCCGGCCGGTTCTCGCTCGGGCACACGGGTGTCATGCGATAGTTTTCGACACTCCATCCAATAGGTCTTGCGGGGGGTTCGTGGGTTCTCGCGGTGCATTCCTGGTGGCCGGAGCGGTTGCCGTGGCCATGGGGCTCAGGGAGCGGCCGGTGCCCCGGCCGGAGGCCGACGGCTTCTATCTGCCGCCGTACCCACTGCCGCCGTCGGAGCCGGGAACGCTCCTGCGTTCCCGGCGCTCGTCGGTCCGGCTGGTTCCCGGTGTGCGGGTTCCGGTCCGCTGCGTACAGATCCTCTACGTCTCGCGGGACGCGTCCGACCGGCCCATCGGGGTCTCCGGCACGCTCCTCGTGCCGGTCGGGCCCTGGCGATCGGGCCCACGGCCGCTGATCGCCTACGGGGTGGGCGCACACGGGCTCGCCCCGGCCAGCGCCCCCTCCTACCTGATGCGCAGGGGCCTGGACTGGGAGACCATGGCGGTCGGCGCCCTGCTGGCGCGGGGCTGGGCCGTTGTGGTGACCGACTACGAGGGCTCGGGCACGCCGGGACCGCATGCCTACACGGTGGGCGCGTCGGCCGGGCACACCATCCTCGACGCGGCCAGGGCCGCCCTGCGGCACCCCTCGGCGGGGCTGTCTCCCGAGTCCGCGATCGGGATCCTCGGGTACTCCGAAGGCGGGCAGGCCGCGGCCTGGGCGGGGGAGCTGCAGCCTTCGTACGCCCCGGAACTGCGCCTGCGCGGGATCGCCGCCGGAGGCGTCCCCCGCGACCTCGCCGAGGTCGCCCGCTCCAACGAGGGCGGTCCGTTCTTCGCGGTCGTGCTGCTCGCCTCCATCGGGCAGGCCACCGCGGATCCCTCGCTGACGTTCTTCGACGTGCTGACCGAGGAGGGCCGCACCGCCGTCGAGATCGCCACCACCCGATCGATCTACCGCAACTTCGCCCGGCTGCGCGGCCGCCGGCTGCACGAGTTCACCACGTTGCGCGATCCTCTCGACGATCCGGCCTGGCAGGCCGCACTGGCACGCAGCCGCTGCGGGCGGCGCGCTCCCGGGGCCCCGGTCTTCATCTACGGCGGCCGTTACGACCAGGCCGTGCCGTACACCGAGACCATGGGTCTGGCCGAGGACTACCGTGCCCTCGGCGCCGACGTCACCACCCGCACTTATCCCCTCGAACACCTGGGCGCCGCCGTCGCCGGCCTCCCCTCCGCCATCACCTTCCTCGCCGCCCGCCTCCGTTGAGTCGTCCAGTAGAAGCTGGCGTTTCCCGCACCGTTTCGCGAAACGGTGCGGGAAACGCCACGACTCAACGGCTTTATTGCCGCCGCTCCCGGGAACAAGGGTCTTCGGGGGATGACATGAACGTGGACATCGACAGGGCGGACACCTGGCCGGAGCTGCCGCTGAACGAATGGCGGCCGACCAAGGACACGCTGCATCTGTACAGCCAGATCGTCGGGAAGCTGGCCCTGGCGTACGCCCCGGCGCGTAACCACTGGTGGCACGTGTCCTTCCGGCCGACCTCGCACGGGTACGCCACCCGGCGGATGCGGGCCCAGGGCATCGACTTCCAGATCGAGTTCGATCTAACCTTCCACCGGCTCATGGTGCGCACCGCCCACGCGGAGCAATCCATCGACCTGCGCCGTTCGCTGTCCGTGGCGGCGTTCTACCGGGAGCTCTGGGAACTGCTCGGCGGCCTCGGCATCCATGCGGAGATCAAGGCCGAGCCGTACGGAATGCCGATGACGACGCCGTTCGCGCAGGACGAGGAGCACCGGTCTTATGACCCGCGGGCGGTCACCAGATACCGGCGGGTGCTGAGCGACTCCTGGTGGATCCTGGATGAGTTCTCGAGCTGGTTCTCTGGCAAGTCCAGTCCGGTGCAGCTGTTCTGGCACAGCTTCGACCTCGCCTACACGAGATTCTCCGGTGCCCGGGCGCCAGTGGATCCCCAGGCGGACTCCGTCACGCGCGAGGCCTATTCCCACAGTGTGATCAGCTTCGGGTTCTGGGCAGGCGACGACAAGATCGCAGAACCGGCCTTCTACGCCTACGCGGCACCTGAGCCGGAGGGACTGACCGAGGAGACCCTGCGCCCGTACGGCGCGCAGTGGGCGACGGGTATGGCTCTGTATCCCTATGCGCGGATGCGGGCCGAGCCGGATCCGCGCCGGGCCCTGCTGGATTTTCTGCAGAGCGCCTACGAAGCAGGCGTACAGACCGCCAGCTGGGATGCCGGTGACCTCAGTTCCTCCTGGTGCCCGTAAACCCTGGTCCGTCCGGGGCCGTCTCCGGGAGATGACGGGGATTTCCCGGATGGTTCTGGCGCGTTCCAGAGGGCACATTCGACGTAGGGCACGGGGCACGGCCGGGCCCGAAACCGCCTCGGAAGGGGGCGTATCATGCCGTCCAGCCTGAGCGTATCCGAGCTGGCCCAGATCCTGTTCGCGTCAGCGCTGCAGGAGTCGGACGACCCGACGCCGATCCAGATCCGCTCGACCATCGAGCACCGGCAACTGGTCGACGGCAGCGAGTGCGGACCGCACTGCGTGGCATGTGTCGCCCAGGAGGCCGGTGACCACCCGGAGTTCTATCTGGCGCGGATGCGCTGGGCGCTGCGCGCCGTCGCCGGTGCGTACCCGAGCGGCGTCGCAGCCTGACACGGATCTGCACAATCGGCCACAAACTTCATGATCTCGTTATTCTCCGGCTATATCGCTCGGTGGTCTGGACCAATACGTTGCTC
>JAOPYM010000038.1 GCA_025964615.1 Actinomycetes bacterium | reverse complement strand
TCAGCCGGTCGACCTCGCCTTCTCCAGCAGGTTCAGGTGCTTGTAGAGCACCGGGAGGGCCGCCTGGGCGAGGCTGATCACCTGCGGGGAGGATCCCTTGCGGATCTCGGCCTTGGTGTCCACGATGACCTGCTCATGACCGGTGATCATGGTGGACAGGAAGTCACGGTCGAACGGAGAACCCGACTCGTTACTCAGCCGCGCTGCGGCGGTGATGTCATCGGGCATCGCGGTCTTGGGTAGCCGGACACCCAGATCGTGCGCCGTGCGGGTCACTTCGATGTCGAACTTCGTGTGGTCGCCCACAAGCACGGCACCGACCGAGCGTACCGCCGGGGTGCCGCCCTTCTTCTCGGACAGCTTGCCGACCTGTACCTCCGCGAGGTTGGCCCTGTGGGCCTCTGCCAGCCAGGCACGGTCCTGTGCCGAGACGGTTGTGGTCGACTGAGCGGCGCTACTGCCGAACGCCGTGGACGCCATCAGCAAGAGCGCCACGACCGCGAGAAAGTACGAACCGAGAAAGCACCAACGACGCGTCATGGAGTCCCCCCTTGCGCTCCATTTCACTGCACTCGCCCGGTCAATGGCCGACGCTGAGCCGGTCTCCCACTCAGCGGTTCAGTCCGCCCATGCCGGAGCCTGCTACTTCGATCGTTCCCCTCAATATTGCCCTATGTCAACGTCGTTATCTGAAATCCAGTATTCACGCGTCATCGACACGCTCAGGTGCCTCGACTGCATCGCGCCCACTCGGCCCGTCCGCAGGCTTCACCTCAGGAGTGCTGGAGCCGGAAAAAGAGACTACGGTCGAGGTCGTGGTGATCCACGACGCATTGCGACAACGGGCACCGAGCGGGCCCCGACCGTCGAACCGGCGCTCACCAGGTGCCCCTCGGATGGTTCGTCGAGGACCCACGACTGACGATTCCCGCCTCCGGCGGGCCGAAGGACGGGAGAATCCACCCATGAGTCAGCTCACGAGATTCGGCCTGGTCGGATACGGCTGGCGAGCCCAGTACTTTCTCAAGCTGGCAGCCCTGTTCCCCGACCGGCTTCAGGCAGCCGGCGTGGCCGTACGACGCACCGAGACCGGCGAGCGGGCACGCGACCGCTGGAAGATCCCGGCATACGCCTCGCCCGCCGAACTCATCGCGCACGAACGTCCCGACTTCGTCATCAGCAGCGTGCCATGGGCGGCCAACCCGAGCGTCGTCAGGGACTTGGTGGAGGCCGACGTCCCCGTCCTGTCCGAAACCCCGCCGGCCCCCGACCTGGACGGGCTCCGTGCCCTGTGGCGGCAAGTCGGCCCCTCAGGCCTCGTGCAGGTCGCCGAGCAGTACCCGCTGATGCCGCCCCATGCTGCCCGTGCCCGCCTGGTCGCTGACGGGGTCATCGGACGGCCCACATCGGTCCAAGTGTCCTCCACCCACCTCTATCACGCCGTCGCCCTGATCAGAGGTCTGCTGCAAGTCGGGTTCGAGCCCGCCACCGTGCACGGCCATACGTTCGCAGCACCGCTGGTCGACCCCCTGGTGCGTGACGCATGGACCGACGACGACACCCCCAAGGACGCCGCCACGACCATCGCCACCCTCGACTTCGGCGGCGCCATGGGACTCTACGACTTCACCGACAACCAATGGCACAACCAGCTCCGCGCCCGCCGCATCGTCATCCGCGGCAGCCACGGAGAAATCGTCGACGACCAGGTGATCCGGCTCGCCGAACCCCGCACCATCGTCCGCTCACCACTCATCCGCCGCCAGACCGGCTATGACCTCGACCTCGACGGCTACGACACCGCCCACCTGACCTTCGAAGGCCGCGTGGTCTACCGCAACAACCTCGCAGGCCTGCGGCTGTCCGACGAAGAGATCGCCATCTCGACACTGCTTCTCGACATGGCCGCCTGGTGCCACGACGAAGGACCAGCACCCTACCCGCTGGCGGAGGCCTGCCAAGACCACCTGCTCGCCCTGGCCATCGAATCCGCCACGACCTCCGGCCGCACGATCACCACCACGAACGAGAGCTGGAACCCGGAATAATCATGCAGGGGGCTCGGCCTGCCGAGTGCGAGAGGCCGGCCCCTCATCGGGACCGGCCTCTCGCACTATGCGGGCGAAGTGCCCCTCAGGGCGTGTGGCTCGCCGTCGGGGTCGGGCCGGCGGCCGAGGTCGAGGCCGACGGAGTGGGCGTCGTGGCGGGCTTCTTGGACGCGGCCGTCAGGGCCGCGTTGAGGCGGTTGATGGCGTCCTGGAGCTTGGTCTGGGCCACGCCGTACGCGGTCCAGTCTCCCTTCTTCAGCGCGTCCTGGCCGGCGTTGAAGGCCGACTGGGCGTCGGCGATGGCCTGCCGTACAGCCGCGGTCAACGTGCCGGGCGCGACGTTGCCGCCGGACGGGGGCGCGACCACCACCCCCTTGATCACCTGGTTGAGGGCGTCGCCGAAGGACGGAGCGAACCCGACCGTACCGCCGAAGGAGACCAGCACCCGCTGCAGCAGCGGGTAGGACTCGCCACTGGCGGCCTTCAGGTAGACCGGTTCCACGTAGAGGAACGCCTCGGCGAACGGCAGGGCCAACAGGTTTCCGAGCACCACCGTCGAGCCCCCCTGGCGCCAGAGGCTGAGCTGGCTGGAGACGGCCGGATCGTTCTCGAAGGTGTTCTGTACCTGCCCGGGGCCCGGAATGGCGGCGTTGCCCGACAGGGACAGGATCCGGATCTTGCCGTAGGACGGAGAGGACGGGACGGCGTCGACCGCCATGTAGGCCGACAGGTTCGGCCGTCCCTTCGGGGTGAACGTGGAGGTCAGCGAGAACTGCGCGGTGGGGTCACCTGGCATCTTCATGCTGACGTAGTACGCCGGCTGCGTCCTGGTCGGGTTGACCGGGTCCGCGGGGACCTGCCAGAAGTCCTGGCCGCCGTAGAACGCCGACGGGTCGGTCACGTGGTACTTCGCGAGGATCCGGCGCTGCACCTTGAACAGGTCCTGCGGGTAGCGGAAGTGCGCCATCAGGTCCGGGCTGATCGCGCTGTAGGGCTTGACGAGCCCGGGGAAGACCTTCTCCCAGGTCTTGGCGATCGGGTCGGTCTGGTCCCACGAGTAGAGCGAGACCTTGCCGGTGTAGGCGTCCACGGTCGCCTTGACCGAGTTGCGCATGTAGTTGACCTGGTCGTTGGGCTGCTGCGCGATGGCGGTGCTGGTGCTGCTGATGGTGTCGCTGGTCGCGTCGCCCAGGCTCATGCGCTCCGAGTACGGGTAGTTGGCCGAGGTCGTGTAGCCGTCCACGATCCATTGGACCCTGCCACTCACCACGGCTGGGTACGCGTCGCCGTCCAGGGTCAGCCAGGGCGCCACCTTCGAGACCCGCTGACGGGGGTCGCGGATGTAGAGCACCTGCGAGTCGGCGTTGATCGACCCCGACAGGAGCAGGTTCTTCTCCTTGAACTTGATCGAGTACAGCAGCCGGTTCATGAACGACCCGAGGGGCACGCCGCCGTTGCCGTCGTAGGTGGTGTTGCGCTGCCCGCCGGGTGCGGTCTCGTCGGGGTAGTTCAGCTCCTGCGGTGCCCGGCCGGCAGGCGCACCGACGATCGAGTAGTCCGGTACCTGCTCACCGAAGTAGATCCGCGGTTCGTAGGTGCCGAGCTGACCCACGGTCGGTATGTCCTTCTCCACGAAGGACGGTTCGCCGCTCGCCGTGACCTGGCTGCCGTACGCCGCGACGAAGCCGTAGCCGTGGGTGTAGACGAGGTGGTCGTTGATCCAGTTCTGCCGCCCCTGCGGGGCGCCGATCAGGCCTCGGACGGCCACCACGGTGTCCTGCGTGGCCGTCTGGTTGGGCGCCGAAGACACCGCCAGCGGATACCGGTCGATGTCGAGGGTGTCGGGGAAGGTGTAGAAGTTCTTCTTCTGCTGGAGCTGCTGGAACGTCGAGGAGACGATCGACGGATCGAGCAGCCTGATCCCGGAGATGGTGGCCCCCTCGGCCGCCACCTGTTCCTGTTTCGGCGTGGTCCCCGCGCTGTACTGCGGCGTCACGTCGGCGGAGTTCACGCCGTACGCCTGCCGGGTCGCGTCGATGTTGCGCTTGATGTACTTCTGTTCCTTGCTGGCCTCGTTGGGCTTGACCTGGAACTGCTGGATCAGCATCGGGTAGACGCCGCCGATCAGGATCGCCGACAGCACCATGAGGGTGAAGCCGACGCCCGGCAGCATCATGCCGCGCCGCACGATGTTGATGAAGAACAGCGACGCACAGATCACCGCGATCACCGCGAGGATGGTCTTGGCCGGGAGTACGGCGTTGACGTCGGTGTAGGAGGGGCCGGTGACGACCCCGCGCTCGGACTGCGCGAGCCCCCATCGGTCGAACCAGTACCCGACCGCCTTCAGCAGCACGAACACGCCCACCAGGACCGACAGGTGCGCCCGCGTGGACGGCCCGGCCTTCTCCCCCGGGCCCTGCAGGCGCAGCCCGCCGTACAGGTAGTGCACCGCCAGCGCGACCAGCACCGACAGGATCACCGTGGCGAACATGTAGCCGAGCAGCAGCCGCAGGAAGGGGTAGGTGAACACGAAGAACGAGATGTCCTTGTGGAACTGCGGGTCCTTGATGCCGAAGTCGGTCCGGTTCATGAACGCCAGCCAGATCCGCCACTGGCCGGCCGCCGACGAGCCGGTCAGCAGCGCGAGCAGGGCGAGGAGTGCACCGCCGATGAGCCGGCGGTGGGGGTCGATGGCGGACCGGTACCGCTCCAGGCCCTGCTGTTCGACCGAGAGCGGCCGGTACGCGGGCCGCAGCCGGTAGGCGACGATCATGTTGGCGCCGACCACCAGGCCCATCAGCAGCCCGGCGCCGACGAACAGCAGCACCTTTGTCCACAGCACGGTCGTGTAGACCGAGGAGAAACCGACCGAGCGGTACCAGAGCACGTCGGTCCAGACCCCGCTGAAGACCAGGAAGAGCACGATCAGTACGCCGAGCACGATCAACGTGGGCACCAGGGCCCGCGACCGACCCGCGCCGAACCGGCGTCCGAGGCCGGGAGTCCGGATGGTCAAGGCTGTACTCCGTTCAGGACCTGCACTGTG
>JAOPYM010000011.1 GCA_025964615.1 Actinomycetes bacterium | reverse complement strand
CGCGGCACTGCGTGGGCGGCCGGGAGCCGGGGTGCCGGGCCGCTCCTCGTCCGCTGGAACGGGCTCGCGTGGCGCGAGGAGTCGCTGCCGCTGCCCGGCGACACCCTCCTGGAGGGGGTGTCCGCGAGCTCCCGGAAGGACGCCTGGGTCATCGGGTACGGCCCGGACGGCGGTCCCCGATCCGCCCACTGGGACGGTGTGAACTGGCGGGCGGTACCGATGCCCTTCACTCCCGGGATCCCGAGCATTCCCAGAGCGGTGGACGTCCGTACCGCCACAGACGCGTGGATAGCGGGCAGTATGGGCGCCCAGGCCACAACCTGGCACTGGAAGGGTCATTCCTGGGGTGAGGTGCCCATCCCCGACTCCGCACCGGCAGGGAGCCGGCTGACGGCCGTCTCGTCCCGTACGGCCACAGACGTCTGGGCGGTCGGCGGCCGGGGCCCCCGGCCGCTGATCATGCACGGCGACGGCCGCGCCTGGACCCCGTGGGCCTCCCCGGACCTGCCCGGTGAAGCGGAACTGACCGATGTCGTGACACTCGCGGCCGATGACGTCTGGGCCGTGGGCAGCACCCGCACCGCCGGGCCGACCCCGGCGCCGAACCCGGGCGCCGGTGCGGGGGATCTGCCGCTGGCCGAGCACTGGGACGGCCGGGCCTGGCAGATCGTGCCCATCCCGGGGGTCACCGGCCGGTTCTACACGGTGATCCGGGACGGACGGGGCGGAATCTGGGCCGGTGGCGAGAGCGGGGAGGGCACCGCCCTCCTCATCCACTGGGACGGGCACCGCTGGGAACGCTCGTCCGCTCCGGTCCCCGACAGCCCGGACCGCCGCCAGGCGATCCCCTCAGCCATCTGGTCACTGGCCGGGCCGAGCCCTGCCCGCCCGGGCCTTCACGGCGGACCGGGCCTTCACGGCGGACCGGGCGAGAAGGAGTCGATCCAGCGGGGAGCCCTGTTCTGGGCGGCCGGCTCGTACCAGACCGGCAGCGTCGACGAGCCGACCGACCACGCCGTCACCTGGACCACCGGCCCCCGCCCCCGCTGACCTGCGCGTCAGGACTGGAGGCGCGGGCGATCAGCCTGGTCGGCGAACTTGGCCGCCTCGTAGAGGTCGGGTTCGAGGTAGATGGTGGTGGCCATCGGGACGGCGGCCCGGACCCGCTTCTCGGCGGCGTCGATGCCCCGGGCGATCTCGGTGGCGGTGTCGTCGTGGTGCACCGCGATCTTGGCTGCGACCAGCAGTTCCTCGGGGCCGATGTGCAGGGTGCGCAGGTGGATGACCCGCTCCACCTCCGCACCGGCCTCGAGCGCCGTGACGATGTCCTGCTCCACATGACCGTACGCGGCCTCACCGATGAGCAGGCTCTTGGTCTCCACCGCCAGGACCACCGCGACGATGCCGAGCAGCACGCCGATGGCCATCGATCCCGCGCCGTCCCAGATGCCGTCACCGGTGATCACCGCGAGGGCCACACCGGCGAGCGCGATGACCAGGCCGATCAGCGCCGCCGCGTCCTCCAGGAGCACGACCGGCAGTTCGGGGGCCTTGGCCCGGCGGATGAAGGCGATCCAGCTGTGGTCGCCGCGCAGTGGGCCGGACTCCTTCATCGCGGTGCGGAACGAGAAGCCCTCAAGCCCGATCGCGATGATGAGGACCCCGAAGGCCCACTGCGCGTCCTGGACCGGGTGCGGATCGCTGAACTTGTGCCAGCCCTCGTACAGCGAGAACATCGCGCCCACGGTGAACAGGACGACGGCGACGACGAAGGCGTAGAAGAAGCGCTCCCGCCCGTACCCGAAGGGATGCTCCCGGCTGCGGGCCCGCTCGGACCGCTTGCGGCCGAGGATCAGCAGCGCCTGGTTGCCGGAGTCGGCCAGGGAATGGACGCCCTCGGCCATCATCGAGGTCGATCCGGTGAACCCGAAGGCCACGAACTTCATCACCGCGATGCCCAGGTTGGCTCCCAGCGCAGCCAGGACCGCCTTCGTTCCGCCCTCGGCGCTCACAGGTCTCCTCACGTACAAAACCGGTCGCGAGCAGCGGAAGTCAGGCGATGCGCGCCTTGAGCTCCTGGATCGCGGTGACCGGCGTCGGGTCGATGCCCGAGGTAAGGGCAAGGTAAACGCTAGCGTAGTCCGTGAGCGCGATCAGACTCGCGATCCGCTCCAGCGGGTGCGTGCCCTCGGCCATCAGCTCGGTGACGGGCACGCCACGCTCCCTCGCCAGATCGCTGGAGGCCTCGCGGCGCTTGGTGACCTGCGGGTGTTCCTCGGTGTCACGGAGCACGACCAGGTGCACCCCGGTCGCCGATTCCTCGGTACGGTCCCGGAAGAAATCGTCGGGGTCGCCCGCCGCCGATCCCCCGAAGGGCCCGTCGAAGGCCATCACCTGGTTGTGGTCGGCCTCGGGAAGCTCTCCATGTACGGCGGGGTACTTGGCGTTCTCGTTGAGCTGGCACGCGAACCTGTACGCGGCCACGCCCGCCAGCGGCGAGGTGCCCCAGACCATCGGCACCGACCCGGCGAGGTCGGCCGCGAGCTGCTTGCCCGGGTTCACGAAGGTCTCGCTGCTGGGCCGGCACCGGTGGCTGATGTCCTCGAGCCGCGCCGCGGTGGCCTCGAGCAGGGTCTCCGGCACGTCCAGCAGTCCCACCGCCCGTACCGCCATGAGCAGCGGGACCGTCAGCCCCCAGAGCGTCGCGCGCGGCTGTCCCGCCGACTGGACCGGGACGTACGGCGCCCGGCCCTGCACGGCGATCTGCTTCAGCGGCGAATCCGCAGCGCCGACACAGACCAGCCGGCAGCCTCGGCGCACCGCCTCGGCCGCCAGGGCCAGGGTCTCCTCGGTCCGGCCCGAGCAGGAGACCGCGAAGACCAGGTCCGCGGCGCCCACCCAGCCGGGCAGCTGATAGCCGCGTACGGTCACCACGGGCACCGGGGAGCTGAGACCGCAGACCGCCACCAGGACGTCCCCGGCGATGGCCGAACCACCCATGCCCGCCACCACGACCGCACGGGGCCGCCCGTCGGCCGCCAGGCCGCCGATGCCCGCCTCGGCGGCCAGCAGCTGTGCCTGCCGGATCTGCGCGGCCGACGAGGCGACCTGCCGCAGCATCTCCCCGGGATCGCCCTCGGCGATCGACGCGGCATCGTCCAGGTCGGCCGGGGTCGAGATCAAGGCTTCCTGGCCTCGTCCACCAGCAGGACGGGGATGTCGTCGCGGACCGGGTAGGCGTACTTGCACTCCCCGCCGCAGACCAGTTCCTCACCCTCCGCGGAAAGCGGGCCCTTGCAGTTCGGGCAGGCGAGGATCTCAAGGAGCCACGTGTCGATCTTCATGTCAGCTCTCCCTCACGATGGCCAGGACCTCATCGCGGATGGCCGCCATGGTCTGCTCATCGGTTGCCTCGGCGTTGAGCCTCAGCAGCGGTTCGGTGTTGGACGGGCGCAGGTTGAACCACCAGTCTGCGGCGGCGACGGTCATCCCGTCGAGTTCGTCGATGACAACGCCGGGACGGTCCTCGAAGGCCGCCCTGACCTTCGCGGTGGCGGCGGCCTGATCGGCCACCTCGCTGTTGATCTCGCCGGACGCGGAGTACCGGTCGAACTCGCTCAGCAGCTCCGACAGCGGGCCGGGCTGCTCGCCGAGGGCGGCCAGCACGTGCAGTGCGGCCAGCATCCCGGAGTCGGCGAACCAGAATTCCCTGAAGTAGAAGTGCGCGGAGTGCTCGCCGCCGAAGACGGCGCCGGTCTCGGCCATCGTCTGCTTGATGAACGAGTGGCCGACCCTGGTCCTGATGGGCGTGCCGCCGTGCTCCTTGATGACCTCCGGTACGGCTCGGGAGGAGATCAGGTTGTGCACCACCGAGGACCCGGGGTGCTTGGCCAGCTCCCGTACGGCCACCAGCGCGGTGATCGCGGACGGCGTGACGATCTCGCCCCGCTCGTCCACCACGAAGCAGCGGTCGGCGTCCCCGTCGAAGGCCAGGCCGAGGTCGGCCTTGTGCTCGATGACGGCGGCCTGCAGGTCCCGCAGGTTCTCCGGGTCGATCGGGTTGGCCTCATGGTTGGGGAAGGTGCCGTCGAGCTCGAAGTACAGCGGCACGACCTCCAGCGGCAAGCCCTCGAAGACCGCCGGGACGGTGTAGCCGCCCATGCCGTTGCCCGCGTCGACGACCACCTTGAGCGGCCGGATGCCGGTCAGGTCCACCAGGGTCTTGAGGTGCTCGGCGTAGCCGCTGAGCAGATCGCGCTGCGACACCTTCCCCGGCTCGCCGTCATGGGCGGGGACGCCGGAGGCGACCAGGTCGCGGATCTCGTTGAGACCGGAGTCCTGGCCGATCGGGCGGGCCCCGGAACGGCAGAGCTTCATCCCGTTGTACTTGGCCGGGTTGTGGCTCGCGGTGAACATGACGCCGGGCAGATCCAGGCTGCCGCTGGC
>JAOPYM010000008.1 GCA_025964615.1 Actinomycetes bacterium | reverse complement strand
TGGCGGTACGCGCAACTGCACGAGGACCCCGGCCCGCCACCGCAACGGCCGCCCGCGCCCGAACCCGAGGCGCTCGACCTGGAGCGGCTGGCGGCGCGGCGGCGTGCCGTGAACCTGATGAACCGCCCGGCCAAGGGCGCGGCGATCTGCGCCGTGGTCGCGGCCTGCGTCTTTCTCGCGATCTGGGCCGGGCACGTGATGCCGGGCGAGTTCGCGGGCTTCGCGCTGCTGGCCTGCGTGGCGGTCGTCGGCATTCTCGGATACCCGATCTGGCAGGCCGAGCGGGCGATCCGTACCCGGGTCAAGGAGGAGCGGCAGCGGGTCTCGCGGATGCGCGAGGCGCGGCGGCGCAGGATCGTGGTCGAAGCGGAACAGCACCGGGTCGAGTACGAGAACTGGGAGCGGCTCAGGCAGGTCTACGACGGCCAGCGCGAGTGGTACCCGGTGGCGGTGCCGGCCGGGGTGGACCGGGTGGACGTGGCCGGCGGAACGCTGGCCGGATGGTCGGCGGCCGTCACCATGATGGGGGTGGCGCGTCTTGCCGCCGGATCGCAGGTCACCGTGGTGGACCTGTCCGAGGGGGCCGTCGCGGCGGACCTGGTCGCGCTGGCCGCCGAACGCGGCGAGGACCCGCTGGTCTGGGTGCTGCCCGCGGACCTGCCCCGCCTCGACCTGACCCGCAACCTCGGGCCCGAGGCGTTCGCCGACGTACTGTCCCTGGTGGTCAACGCCGGCGAGGAGCCGCGCGACCTGTCGGTGGACAACGCGCTGCTCGAGCGCATTCTGTCGGTCTTCGACGGGACCGCGCGGATCCCGCAGGTCACCGCCGCGCTGCGCGCCCTGGCCCAGGTCGGTGATCCGCGCGACGACCTGCGCAGGGGCCTGATCACCGACGACCAGCTCGACCGGGTGTCGGTCCTGTTCGGCCGGGGTGCCGCCGACAAGGTGGTGATCGAACGGGCCTGGGCGATGGAGGCGCAGCTGCGCAAGCTGGAGCCGGTGGGCACTGATCCGGTACGGCTGCCGCCCGCCGGTCTGCATGTGCTGTCGATGGACCGCCGGGCAGGGGTGCTCAGCAACCGGGTGCTCGGGACGTACGTCGTCACCTCCCTCACCCATGCGCTGCGCACCGCCCCGGCCGCGCGCAAGTGGGACCACACGCTGTTCCTGTGCGGGGCCGACCGGTTGCGCGGTGATGTGCTGGACCGTCTGATCGACGCCTGCGAGGCGACCGGCACGGGTCTGGTGCTGCTGTACCGATCCATTCCCGTACATGTGAAGGAGCGGCTGGGCAGGGGACACGCGGCCGTCGGGTTCATGCGGCTTGGCAACGCGGAGGACGCCCGGATCGCCGCCGAGCACCTGGGCGCCGATCACCGCCTCGTCGTCGCCGAGGTCACCGAGACGGCCTCGGTCACCCGGCCGGACGACCCGTACTCCAGCACGGTCGCCTACGCGCGCCGTACCGACCAGCCGCTCACCGACCCGATCGAGCTGCCCGTGCCGAGGCCGTCCAGGGTCGGCCCCGAGCTGCTCGGCCGCGCCGCCACCGCGTGGGAGCACAGCGTCTGGCCGACCGGCGAGCGGCACCGCTCGCGAGAGGTCATGGTCGAGCAGCAGCAACTCCAGGAGCTGCCGCCCACCGCCATGGTCTTCAGCCACGCCACCGAGCAGGGCCGCCGCGTCCAGCTGATCGACGCCAACCCCGGCATCATGGCGCTTCCCACCGCCGAGGCCGGCGAACTCGGCCCGATCCCGCAGCCCCGCTCCAGCGGCCGCCACGCCAAGCCCAGCTGAGCGAGTTCAACGCGACGTATGGGCTTTCCGGTGGCGGAGCGGGGCACTGTGCTGGTACCCATGCTGTGTGACCGCGCTGCTGGGACCCTGGTACCGGATCGAAGCGATCATCGCCCCGACACGGGATCGCGACGCCGAGTGGGACTTCGTCACGGTGCTGCCCGCCGTCCTGTCCGCGGCGCAGCAGCGGCGGCCGTTCGCGGCCTGCTGGCTGTCCGAGGGGGCCGGCGCCCCGCTGAGCCTGATCAGCAACGCGGCCGGGCGGTACGGGCCGCAGTTCCCGCCGGGGGCGCGCGGCAGCGAGGTGGGCGACGACTGGCTGCACCGGGCGGACCGCCTGGTCTGGTCCCGCTGCTCGATGCGGCAGGCGGTCCCGTCGCCGCGGCCTCTCGAGGACGGGCCTAGCCTTTTCGAGTCGACGCTGGTCAACCTGATGGACCGGCCGTTCGGCTGGCTGGTCCTCGCCGATCAGTGCGACGAGCAGGTCATCGACGCGGAGATCAAGGACCTCCAGTACGACCTGCGGATGCTGCGGCGGCCCGGCGACGACCAGGTCAAGCTCAAGGTGGAACGGGCCGAGCGGCGGATGGCGGAGCTGGACGCGTTCCGTGAGGCGGGGCTCTGGAACGTCCGGGTACTGGCCGGTGCCGCGTCCCCGCAGGAGCTGGAGCAGATCGCCCCGGTCCTGGTCGGCTCGATGGAGACCGGCCACCACCCGTACCGCCTGCGCGCCGGGCAGCAGGCGATGCGCCTGCCGGAGGCGGCAGGTGAGGACGGCGAGCCGTTCCCCGTCACCGCGGGGGTGCTGGCCGCGCTGACCGGCCTGCCCCGGCGCGAGGTCCCCGGCCTGCGGGTCCTCGATCCCGGCTACTTCGACGTGACCGCCGAGACCGCGTCCGACGACGGCATCTCGCTGGGCGAGATCCTCGACGGGCAGGACCGGCCGGTCGGTGTCTTCACGGTTCCATTCGCCTCACTCAACCGGCATGTCTTCGTGACCGGTGCGACCGGCTCGGGCAAGTCCCAGACCGTACGGCACCTGCTTGAGCAGCTCACCCTCAGTGGCATCCCGTGGCTGGCCATCGAGCCCGCCAAGTCGGAGTACGCCGCGATGTCCGGACGGGTCGGCGCCCCGGTCACGGTGATCAACCCGTCCGATCCGTCGGCGGTGCCGCTCTCGGTCAACCCGCTGGCGCCCGAGCCCGGCTACCCCGTGCAGGCGCACATCGACATGGTCCGCGCGCTGTTCCTGGCGGCCTTCGACGCCGACGAGCCGTTCCCGCAGATCATGGCCCAGGCGCTGCAGCGGGTGTACGAGGACAATGGCTGGGACGTCGTCACCGGCGGCGCGGTGCCCGGCTCGCTGACCGAACCGGCCGTACCGACCCTTGAGCAGTTGCAGAACGCCGCGCTCGCGGTGATCAGTGACGTCGGGTACGGCCGGGAACTGATGGCCGACGTGCAGGGCTTTGTTGACGTACGGCTCAGGTCGCTGCGGATCGGCTCGGCGGGACGGTTCTTCGAGGGCGGCCACCCGGCCGACATCGGCGGGCTGCTGCGCGACAACGTGGTCCTCGCCATCGAGGACGTCGCCAACGACGAGGACAAGGCGTTCCTCATCGGCACGCTCATCATCCGGATCGTCGAGCACCTGCGAATGCGGTCGCGCCGCGAGAAGATCACCGGGCTGCGGCACGTCATCGTGATCGAGGAGGCGCACCGGCTGCTGCGCAACCGCGGCTCCGACCGCGCCTCCGCGCACGCCGTGGAGCTGTTCGCCGGGATGCTCGCCGAGATCCGGGCGTACGGCGAAGGGATCGTGGTCGCCGAGCAGATCCCCACCAAGCTCGTCCCCGACGTCGTGAAGAACACCGCACTCAAGATCGTGCATCGGCTGCCCGCCTACGACGACCGGCACGTGGTCGGCTCGGCGATGAACCTGGACGCCGACCAGTCCCGCGAGGTCGTCTCGCTGCGGCCGGGGGTGGCCGCGGTGTTCGCCGACGGGATGGACCGGCCGCTGCGGATCCGGGTGCCGTACGGCGAAGGCCGCGAACGGGTGCTCGACGGGCCGCCGCCGCCCATCCAGGGACGGCGGTCCGCGGGGTGCGGGTGCGAGTGCAAGTCGGGCCGGGCGTGCACCCTGTACGAGTTGCGTGAGGCCGACCTGCTCGCCGCCGCGCCCGCTGAGGGCTGGCTGCGGCTGTGGGCCGAGGTCCTCGTGCTGGCGCATGTCGCGAACCGCCCGCTGCCCGGGGTGCCCTCCGACCTCGGACGTTCCTGGTCACGGCTGGCCCCCCGGCTCCGCGAGTGCGTGCTGGCCACCGTGGTGGAGCGCTGCGTGTCCCGGCGGGCACTGGCGCTGCGCGCGGCGTTCCCCGCCGAGGGCCTCACCGCCGTGGTCGCCGGGGTCGCCCAGCAGCTGCTCGGCGGGTCGCCCGGCCTGGCCGGTACCCTGCCCGGTGCCGTCTGGGTGATCCCGCAGGTGCGCTGGATCCACGAGCTGTCGCGGCTGTTCCCCGGCCCGGAGTTCGACAAGCACACGGCCGCGCCGCCCCTCGACTACCCGCTGCCGGGACTGAAGGAGCAGCCCGACGCGAAGCTCGGCCACCGGATACGCGCCCTGCGCAGGCACCCGCTGTCGATGGAACTGCCGCGCAACCGTCCCCTCGCCGCGATCGCCCTGCTCGGCGATGACGACCACGCCGCCTTCACCGAGGACCTCGCCACGGTCGCCCTCGGCTTCGAGCCGGACCTGCAGCTGGGCCAGATCGCCGAGGCCATGCGCGTGGCCCCCTGGCTCGGTTCGGTCCTCGAATGGCCCCGCCGCTTCATCCTCCCCTTCGAGGACGCCTCCGCGGACCTCCCCTTCTAACTCGTTGGGTCGTCCAACAGAAGCTGGCGTTTCCCGCACCGCTCCGCTCCGAGGTGCGGGAAACGCCACGACTCAACGGAGGGCGGGGGCGCGGGCGTTAGATGTGGTTTACGTCGCGGGGAGGCTGTTGTAGCTGCTGGGCTATGGGGGCCCAGAGAGCCAGGAAGTCCTTCTTGGCGGGGGTGGCGCGGGAGTCGGAGATGGTGTTGCCGTTGGCGAGGTCGCTGTTGGGCGGAGTGGTGCCCGAGCAGCCCTGACCGGCCTTGGCCCAGCTGAGATAGGCCTGGTCGGCGTCGAGCGAGGCCTGTACGGCCTTGGTGAGGGCGTCCTTGAGGGCGGCGCCGGAGGTGAGCGCGTCGACCTGAAGGGCCTGGGCCGCCGTGAGCTCCGACTGCCGCTCGCCGACGACCGTCTGCATCGTGGTGACCGCGCCGTCGAGCGCCGAGCACTGGCCGGCGTTGATGATCGCAGTGCTCACCTCGGATCGGCTCGCGGTCATGTCATCGAGCACCTTGCCGACCGCGGCGGCCTCGGTGGCGGCGTCCGCGGCGGCTGAGGCGGTACTGGTCGCCGCCGGGGTGACGACGGTGCCGCTCTGTGGGCTGATCGCACCCGTCCTGGTCTTCGGGCCGCCGCCCGGCCAGAACAGGATGGTCGCCGTCGCGATGGCGCCGGCCAACACGATGGCGGCCGCCACGAAGAGGATCGGGGCGGTACGCCGCTGCCTGTGCCGCGGTACGGGCGGAGGCAGCCAGGCGGGCGGAGTCTGGGGTACGCGCGGGGCGTCGGACAGCGCGGCGGGATCGACCCGCCAGGGCTGGTCCGGCGGCGACGCGCCGGCCCCGGGGGGACTCTGCGGCCACGGATCGGCACCGGAGCCGGGCGTCCACACGGCCGGTTCGGGCTGCCACGGCCTGCCCGCCTGGTCCGGGTTGACCAGGGTCGGCTCGTACCCCGGCGCGTTCCCGCCGGGGCCGGCCTGCTGGTCGTGGCGTGTGGGTTCGTGCTGCCAGGGGTCCGGCCGCCCGTGCCGGGGGGCCCTGGCCGGTTGGGGCTGCCAGGGCTCGGGCTGCCAGGGTTGGGGCTGCCAGGGCTCGGGTTTCCAGGGCTCCGGCGGCCACGGTTCGGAGGTGAGCGAGCCTGGCTGCCACGGCTGCGCCGACCGATCCTGCAAGGTCTCCTCGACAGGATCGGCGGCCAGCGTGGCGTTGCACTGAGGGCACCTCGACATTGCCGGTGCCGTGTCGGCACGGCACACCGGACACTGCATGGGGGGCGACCCTCGCTGTCGAAGGAACCGGGGACCCTCAGCTTACTCAGAAAGCGTTGGCGCCCTTGGCCGGAAGCCCTTCCTTGTCGGCCACCGGCCGCCACAGGTCGGCGAACTGTGTCTTGAAGCGGCTGGCCTGCACCGACAGCTGCTGGCCGTGCCGGTAACCGGCGTCGTGCTTGGGCTTGCCCTTGCAGGTCTGGTTGGCCTGCGCCCAGGTCAGGAAGGCCTCGTCCACGGAGAGTGAGGCGTTGATGGCCTTGACCAGGGTGGTCCTCAGCTTGGCGCCGTTCTGCAGGGCGTCGACCTTCAGCGCCCTGACCTGGGTGAGCTGATCCTGGCGGTCCTTCTGCACCTGCTGCATCTCGGTGATCGCGGTGGCCATGCCGTTGCAGTTGGCAGCCGAGTTCAGCGCCCGGCCGAGGCCGTTCCGGCTGCTTCCGCTGGCGTCCAGGACCGTGTTCACCGCGACCGCCTGGCTGTGCCCGCCGACCGCGGACGGCTTCGCCGTGTTGTTGTTCGCGGTCTTGGTCGAGTGATCGGTGGTGGTTTTGCCGCTGCCACCGGACAAGGTGAAGGCCACGACCACGATGGCCGCCACCACCAGGGCGCCCACCGCGATGATGAGCGACTGGCTGGCCTGCGACCGGCCGGTGCGCTCCGGCTCCGCCCCCGGTGTACCCGGACCGGGCGGGAAGCCCTGCCCCGGCGGGAACCCGGCGCCCTGCTGGAACCCGGGACCCTGGTCGTAGGCGCCGCCCTGGAAACCCTGCTGGGGTCCCTGCGCGGGACCGAAGCCGGGGCCGGGCGGGAGTTCGGCGCTTGGGTAGGTCGGCGCCAGGCCCTGCCCGGAACCGTTCATGACCGCCGTCGCGTCGCGAGCGGGTGCGCCCCACGGGTCCTGAGGCGCGGCGCCCCAGGGCTGCGCGCCCGGCTGTGCCCCCCACAGCTCACCCGTGGACGGGTCGGCCGGGGGCGCCGACCACATGGCGGTGCCCTCGTCGTCAGTCGTACGGGGGCGTGCCTCGGCGAACCACGAGTCCGGAACGATGGACGCGGAGCCCTCGGGCTCGGCGGGCTGGCTCCAGGAGTTCATCGGAGCCTGTGCCTGCGGCTGTGCCTGCGGCTGTGCCTGGGGCTGGGGCTGGGGCTGGGCGGGCGGGGAGAACGCGTCCGGTCCCGGATGCGAACCCCCGGCCGGTCCCGGGGTGGGCTGGGCCGGGGACGGCATGACGCTGATCGGCTGAGACTCCTCCGACAGTGTCCACGAGGCCGTGGACTCCGGGTCGAAGCCCGTGCGACCGGCAGGCTGCTGCGCCCCGTACGCCGGGTTCTGCTGCTGGGCCTGGGGCGCGCCATGGCGCTGGCCCTGCGGCTCCCCGAACTGCGGGCTCTGCGCGGGTGGCCCGGACTGCGCGGGCGGTGCGCCGAACGGCTGGCCCTGCGGAGCGCCGAACGCCGGGTTCTGCGCCGGAGGGTCACCGAACGGCCGGCCCTGGACGGGTGGCTGCTGCTGGGGTGCTGGGAACGCCTGTGGCTCCCCGTACTGCGGCTCCCCGTACTGGGGCTCCCCGTACTGCGGCTGCGCATACTGCTGGTCCGGGCGCTGCTGGTCCGCATATGGCTGTTCCGCGTATGGCTGTTCCGCGTACGGCTGGTCGGCGTACGGCTGCTCCGCGTACGGCTGCGGGGCCGGGGGCTGTGCGGGACGGCTCTCGTTGGCCCATGGCGGGGCGATCGGCGCCGAGAGCGGGTCGGGACGGGCCGCGGAGGCCTGGGCGATCCAGGACTGCTGCTGCGGGGCCTGCTCGGGCTCCGGGCTCCACGGCGCCGGCGGCCACGGCTCCGCGTCCAGCGGCGAGGAGGCCGCTGGAGCGGGGGAGGCGGCCGGAGCCTGGAACCACGACTCGGGCGCGGGCTCCGGGGCGGGCTGGGCGGCCCAGGGATCGCCGGCCTGCTGCTGGGCGGCCCTCGGGTCGTGGACCGCGGGAAGCGATCCGGTTCCCGCCGGGTCCCACGAACCGGCGGGCTGCGTGAACTGCTGCGTTGCCGCGGGGTTCGCTGGGTTTTCCTGGCCGGTCAGCACGAGACCGGGCGAGGAGTGCACCGGCGCCGCGAGTGGCTGCTGCGCGAAGGCGTGGCTGAGGGGCGCGTCGCAGTGCGCGCACCGGTCCAGCGTCCCAGCCGTGGTCTTCCCGCAGTTTGGGCACTGCATCGCTCTCAGCCCTCCTTGGCCCCCATGGGACCATCTGGCCCCCCGGGCACCGGCCCGGCATATGTCACTCGTTTTCCCACAAAGTACTGCCTAGCGCGGCGCGGGGTGTGGCCGATCCGTCTTGTCCCGTTCTGTGTGAGGGGACCATCATGATCGTCCCCTCACCATGGAAGCGATTAATCGAGCCCTCACGTCACCCCAACAGGAGTGTCGGTACCGGGTGTGACAGTTCTGGCATGAGGTACGTCACGGTGGTGTTGCTCCCAGTGTTATCCACAGCCTGTGGACAGGCACCCTCTTTGCCCGATGACGCGGTGCCTGGCACTGCTCTGCGCGCTGTGGTGGTCCGGGTGATCGACGGCGACACCCTCACCGCACGGGTGTCCGGCAGGACCATCTCGATCCGGCTCATCGGGGTCGATGCACCGGAGATCCCGCACCCCGGTTCGCCGCGACCGGGTGAGTGTTTCGGTGTCGCCGCGACAAGGGCGCTACGCCGCCTGGCACCGGCCGGGAATGTGGTGAAAGTCACTATGGATCGTGAGCGTTTCGACGTGTACGGCCGGAGTTTGTTCTATCTCTGGACCGGTCCGGGGACCTTCGTCAACGCCGAGCTGGTCCGTACCGGATACGCCCGGGCCATGGTCATCGAACCCGACGACGCCCATCTCGGGGAGCTGCGCGCCGCCGAGGCCCAGGCCCGACGGGCGGCCCGCGGCCTCTGGACCGCCTGCCCGGGGTCCTACCCCACTGGAAGCAGCTCAGGTACCTGGGCCGCGTGGCCTTGGACTTAGGAGCGAGGGAGCGCGGCGCGTCAAGGCCCGCCCGGCGCCGTGCCGAAGGCGCGGCCATGGACACAGCCCGCCCGGCGCCGCGCCGGAGGCGCGGCGATGAACACAGCAAGCTAGGCTCTGCGTGATGTCGTCTCGGGTGTCTTCACCTCGGGCGCCCCAGGCAGATCCGGAAGAGCAGGAGTCGATGAGCGACCTTCCGATGCGGGCTCAGCTGGCCGTCGCGCTCGGCCGTACCGCTTCCAAGATGTCCCGGCTGGCCGGA
>JAOPYM010000605.1 GCA_025964615.1 Actinomycetes bacterium | reverse complement strand
CTCGCGCTCCAGGAGTGCACGGGGTGCGGGCGGTTCGTCCACTTCCCCGAGCCCGCCTGTCCCTACTGTGGCGGCACCGACCTCCCGTACAGGAACGTCTCCGGGCGCGGGACCGTACACACCTTCAGCGTGATCCACCGGACCTTCCTGCCCGGCTTCGAGACCCCGTACGTGGTCGCGTGGGTGGAGCTGGCCGAGGGGGCCAGGGCGTTCGGCAACATCATCGGCCTGCCTCCGGCGGAGGTACGGATCGGGATGCCGGTGCGAGTGTGCTTCGAAGACCGGCCCGGCTTCGGGCCCGTCCCCCAATGGAGGATCGAGTGACCCGGATCGGGAACGTGCTGTACCCCGCCAAGGACGTGGCCGAGGCGGTGGCCTTCTACCGCGACGGGCTCGGCCTCACGGTCAAGTTCACCGACGGCGACCGGTTCGCCGCGCTGGACGGCGGCGGCACGACCTTCGCGATCGCCGGGCCCGAGGAGGACGTCACCGGCGGCGAGCCCGCCGTGTCGTTCAAGGTGGACGACGTCGCGGCCACCGTCGAGAGCCTGACCGCGGCCGGCGCCCAACTGGTCCGCGCCCCGCAAGAGGGACCGCACGAGATCCGGGCCGTCCTGCGCGATCCGGCCGGCAACCCCTTCGTCGTGTACGCAGCCCGCCAGAAATAGTCGAAGGAGACCAGCGATGGCGCGAGAGAACTCCCCCTTCACCAACTACGCGTACGCCATCCTCACCGCGAACGCACTGCGTACGCCGGACAAGGCGGCGCTGACGTACTGCGGTGCGCAGTCCTTCACCTATGACCAGCTCAACCGCAAGGTCAACAAGGTCGCACACGGGCTGCTGGCCGCAGGCGTGAGTCCCGGCACCCGGGTCGCGTCGCTGATGAACGAGACCCTGCACGTGGCCGAGGTCTACCTCGCCCAGATGAAGCTGGGCTCGATCGTCGCCGCGCTCAACCCGTACTGGCCCGAGGACACCCTGGCGGCCGTGGTCGACAACTCCGAGTGCACCGCCTTCGTCTATGACGCCACCGTTGAGGAACTGGTCCGCAAGATCCGCCCCCGGCTGCCCAACGTGAAGCTGTGGCTGCGGGTCGGCGGCGCCGCCGACGACGCGGTCGACGTGGACGCGCTCGCCAGCGGCGCCTCCGACGCCGAGCCGCCGCTGGGCGGGCACGGAAACGACTTGCTCGCTCTCTTCTATACCAGCGGTACGACAGGCCTGCCGAAGGCCGTCATGCACACGCATTTCTCGTCGCTCGCGACGGCGCAGATCTGGCTCGATGTGGACCGTGACCAGGACTCGGTGATGGGCACCGGCGCGATCATCTGGGGCATCGGCTTCCCCGCGCTGGTCGGCCCGGCCTTCTACGCGGGGCAGAAGCTGGTCCTGGAGCAGGACTGGGGCCCGTCCAACTTCCTCAAGGTGGTCCCGCGGGAGAAGGTCACACACGTCAGCCTGATCCCGAGCTTCTTCTCGGCGCTGCTCGGCTCGGACGAGCACGAGGGCGTGGACCTGTCCTCGATCAAGGCGATCGTGCTCGGCGGCGAGGCACTGCTTCCGGCCGTACGCGAGCGGATCACCACCCGGATGCCCGGCGCGGCGATCTACAGCTACTACGGGCAGACCGAGGCCCCGTACACCTGCTTCGGCCGCCAGGACGACGGCAGCCAGGACATCTCCGCCTCCGGGCGGGCCCGGATGTCGTGCGCGGTACGGGTCACCGGGCCGGGCGGCGAGCGCCTCGTGGGCGAGGTCGGCGAGATCAACCTGACCGGACCGAACGTGATGGCCGGCTACGACAAGCTGCCCGACAAGACCGCCGAGTCGCTGCGCGACGGGTGGTTCATCGGCGGCGACCTCGGGATCGTGGACGCCGGCGGGGTTCTGCACGTGCTCGGGCGCCGCGACGACGCCATCCTCAAGGGCGGCCAGTGGTCACAGCCCGCGCAGATCGAGGAGAAGGCGATCGAGGTGGAGGGCGTGGCCGAGGTCGGCGTGGTCGGCGTGCCCGCCCACCCCGAAGGCCAGGACGCCGTCGAGCAGAAGATCCTCGTCGCCGTGGTGCCCCGCGCGGGCGCCACCCTCGACGCCTCGGCGGTGCTGGCCGCGATCGCCGCGAGGCTGCCCGCCCACCAGACGCCGGACGCGGTCGTGGTGGCCGATGAGCTGCCGCACACCTCGGATGGTTCGGGTGGTCCGGGCAAGCTGCTGCGCCGCGGCATTCGCGACCTTTACGCCGATCAGGTCCAGTAAAGCCGCATGGTCCCGCATCGGCCCGCCCCGCTCGCGGACCGATGCGGGATCGCCTCCTTTCCGCAGCGTCAATCGGGGATTGATGAGCAACCTTCCAGAACATGTCGTCAAGGCCTGGGCCGGCGAACACGGAGTTGTGGTGCCGCGCGGCGTCACCGCCCCGGATCCGGAGACCATCGAGGCCGGCGGGCTCACCCCGCCCCTCGTGCTGAAGGCCTACGGCCCCGGGCTCCTGCACAAGAGCGACGCCGGAGCGGTCCGGCTTCATCTGGCCTCCGCCGAGGACGCCGTTCAGGCCGCTCGCGAGATGCGCGGAGCACTGGCGGCACAGGGCATCACCCCCGACGGCTTCCTGGTCGAGGAGCAGTCGGCCCCGGGCGTGGAGGTCATTGTCGGCGCGGTGAACGATGCCGCCTTCGGACCGATCCTGCTGGTCGGCCTCGGCGGGGTCTGGACCGAGGTGCTGCACGACACCGCCCTGCGCCTCGTACCGATCACCGCTTCTGATGCGCACGAGATGCTGGACGAGCTGCGCGCCAAGCCTCTTCTCGACGGCTTCCGCGGCACGCCCGCCATCGACCGCGATGCCCTGGTCGAGGTGCTCCTCGCAGTGAGCACCATGGTCACCGGCCTCGACTTCGAGGAGTTCGAGCTCAACCCCGTCATCTGCACCCCGCAAGGTGCGACAGCCGTCGACGCCCGACTCATCGGCTCGTTGGCCCGTCTAATAGAAGCTGGCATTTCCCGCACCGTTTCATCGAACGGTGCGGGAAACGCCACGGGTCAACGGAGCGGGTTCGGGGGGTTGTTCGCGCCGGAGAGCATCGCGGTGGTGGGGGCCTCGACGAAGAAGCCCAACTTCGGGAACATGTTCCTCGGGTTCTACGGGGCGTCCGGATTCCAGGGGCGGCTCGTGGCGGTGCACCCCGAGGCCGACGAGATCGACGGGGTGCCGTGTGTGCGGTCGCTCGCCGAGGCGGACGTGGAGTACGCGCTCGTGGCGGTCCCCGCGAAGCAGTGCCCCGACGTCGTACGCCAGGCGAAGGGCATCCCGTACGTCCAGGTCATGAGCGGCGGGTTCCGCGAGATGGGCAACCCCGAGCTCGAGGAGCAGCTCATCGAGGCCGCCAGACAGGCGGGCACCCGGCTGCTCGGCCCCAACTGCATGGGCGTCTACTCCCCCAGGGGCGGCCAGACCTTCCTCGGCGGTGAGCCCGGCCTGCCCGGCACGGTCGCGATGATCTCGCAGAGCGGCGGGATGGCCGGCGAGGTCATCAAGGTCGGCGAACGCCGGGGCCTCGCGTACTCCAAGGTGGCGACCGTCGGCAACTGCGCCGACGTCACCCCGGCCGAGCTGCTGCGCTACCTGGCCGACGACGACGAGACCAGCACCATCGGCCTCTACCTGGAGGACCCGAGGGACGGGCGTGGCCTCTTCGAGGCGCTGCAACAGGCGGGCAAACCGGTCGCGGCGCTCATCGGCGGGCGAAGCGGGCAGGGACAGCAGGCCGCCGCGTCGCACACTGGGGGCATGGTCAGCGACACCCGGATCTGGGACGCACTGGCCGCCCAGACCGGGACCGCCATCGTCTCCAGCCAGGACGACCTGATCGGCGTGCTCGACTTCTTCGACCTGCACGCGCACCGCGCGGCAGCCGGGACCAAGGAGGTCCTGGTCATCGGGCCGAGCGGTGGCGCCAGCGTGCTCGCCGCCGACGTGTTCGACGCCGCGGGACTAGAGATCGCGCCGCTCCCCGACGGCGCGGCGGACGCGCTGCGGCAGCTCGGCCTGGGTGCGGGCAGCTCGCTCGCCAACCCGCTGGAGATCCCGGTCGGCCCGCGCGCCGACCCCGGCATGGTCAAGCGCGCGGTCACCGCGATCCTCTCGCACGGGTCGTACGCCGACGTGGTCACCCACGTGAACATTCAGAGCTTCTTCACCTTCGGCACCAGCGCGGACCCGCTGCTCGCCTACGCCCATGCGGTCGGCGAACTCCAGCAGTCTCTCCCTGACACCCGCGTGACGCTGGTGATCCGGAACGCCGAGTGCGCCCCGGCCGGGGTGGAGGATGCGGTACGGGCGCTCGCGCGCGAAGGCGGGGTCCCGGTGTACCGGAACATGGAGGCCGCGGCGGTCGCCATCAGGGCAGGCAAGACTTTCCGGAGGAACAGGTAATGGGTCAGCTCGACGGCAAGGTCGCGATCATCACCGGTGGCGCGCGCGGGATGGGCAAGGCCCATGTGAAGCGGTTCGTCGCCGAGGGCGCCAAGGTGGTGTTCGGCGACCTCCTGGAGGAGGAGGGCGCCAAGCTCGCCGCCGAACTCGGAGACGACGTGCGGTTCATGCGCATGGACGTCACGAAGCCGGAGGACTGGGACGCCGTGGTGCAGCTCGCCACAGGCACCTTCGGCAAGCTGGACGTGCTGGTCAACAATGCCGGGATCATCAAGCACAAGGACACCGAGGACATGAGCCTCGAGGAGTTCCAGCTGATCCTCAACGTGAACCTGGTCGGCCAGTGGCTCGGCGTGAAGGCCGTCACCGCCGCGATGAAGGCCGCCGGTGGCGGGTCCATCGTGAACATCTCCTCCACCGAGGGCTTCGTCGGCGCGGCCGGCATGACCGCCTACGCGGCCAGCAAGTTCGGCGTGCGCGGCATGACCAAGTGCGCGGCCAGGGAGCTCGGCGCGTTCGGGATCCGGGTCAACACGATCCACCCGGGAGCCATCCTCACCGCGATGGTGATGGACCCCGATGTGGTCGCCGCCACGGCCGGCAACGCCGACGCCTTCATGAACGCGCTGCCGCTGAACCGGATGGGCAAGGCCCGTGAGGTCTCCGGCGCGGTGGTCTACCTGGCCTCCGACGACGCCTCCTACTGCACCGGAACCGAGATCCTGGTAGACGGCGGCATGCTCACCGGCGCCGGCTACTAGCCCGTTGACTCGTGGCGTTTCCCGCACTGTTTTCTTCTTGAGTGCGGGAAGCGCCACGGGTCAACGGAGTGGGGGGTAGCGGGTCGGCCAGGCTTCTGTGGCTTCTAGTTGGGCGGCGAGGGAGATCAGGAGGGGTTCTGTGCTGTCGTGGCCCAGGAGCTGGGCGCCGATGGGGAGGCCTGAGGCGCTGAGACCGGCGGGGACGCTGACGGCGGGCCAGCCGAGGACGTTCCAGGTCCACGCGAACGGGCAGGCCGCGGCCGACGCCGACTGCGTCCGGTTGTAACCGGCGCCGTCCAGGGCACCGACCCGCATCGGGAGCTGCGCCGTCGTCGGGGTGAGCACGACGTCGGCGATGCGGAAGATCCGCCCGGCCCTGCGGCGCAGGTACGGGTCCATCCGGTGTGCGAGCGGGAGCAGGCGCTTGCCCACCAGGCGGCCGATCTGCGCCTCCGCCTCCGTGCGGGGCTCGGGCGAGGGCGAGGGCATGGCGTCCAGCCGGTCCGCCACCCCCGAGGTGCCGCGCGGCACCAGGCCGAGCGCGATGGGCCCGTAGTCGGGGTCGGCGGGGAAGACCTTGTGGCCCAGCGAGGTGAGGGTACGGGCCAGGCGCTCGACCGCGAGACGGATCTCCGGGTCGACCTTGCCGGGGACTCCCAGGGCGGTGCGGAACGAGATGGCGATCCGCAGCTTGCCCGGGTCCCTGCGGGCCGCCTCCGCGAACGGGGTGCGGGGCGGGTCGAGCCGGTACACATCCGAGGGGTGGCTGTAGGTCAGCACGTCGAGCAGCAGCGCGGCGTCCCCCACGCTCCGGGCGAGCGGACCCCACACGGTCAGGCCGTTGAACGGGTCGGTGTGCGGGAACCCGGAGACCCGGCCGCGCTGCGGCTTGATCCCGACCAGGCCGCTCCACGCGGCGGGGATCCGGATCGATCCGGCGCCGTCGGAGCCGACGGCCGCCGCGACCAGGCCCGCCGCGACCGCGGCCGCGGAGCCGCCGGACGACCCGCCGGGGGTGTACGCCTGGTTCCACGGGTTGCGGGCCGCCCCGAACCCGGGCGACTCGCTGAACGGCCAGAGCCCGATCTCGCAGGTGGTGGTCTTCCCCACGATGACCGCGCCGGCCGCGCGCAGCCGCTTGACCAGCTCTGCGTCCTCGGTCACCGGCCGGTGGTCGCCGCGGACCGCGAACGGCGTCGTCTCCCCCGCCAGGTCGGTGTCGTCCTTGATCGCGATCGGCACGCCGAGCAGCGGCAGCCGCTCACCGGCGGCCAGCCGCTGGTCCGCGTCGAGCGCCTCCGCCCGCGCGGCCTCATGCCGTACGACCCGGAACGCGCCGAGCGACTCGTGCGCGGCGATCCGGGCCAGCGAGAGCTCCACCAGTTCCTTGGAGGAGACCTCCCCTGCCGCAAGCAGTTCCGCCTGCTTCGCCAGTCCCGCGTATGCCAGTTCCACGACATGCCCCTTCTCGTTCGTTCGAACGAACGATAACCTTCGAGAGCCGACTAGGGAAGACTGGACGGGACATGAGCGATGCGAGAGACCGAATCGTGCAGGCCACCCTGCGCCTCATCGGCGAGCAGGGGGTGGGCGCGGTGACCAACCGCGCCGTGGCCAAGAGGGCCAACGTCTCCCTCGGCTCGCTGACGTACCACTTCCCCAGCCAGGCCGACCTCCTGCGCGAGGCGCTCAAGGACTTCGTCGACACCGAGATCGAGCGGATCAGCACCCGCCTCGAGGCGCTCCGCGAGTCCGGCCTCGACCCCGACCAGGCCGCCGACGAGGTCGAGAAGACGATCGTGGGCTTCGCCTACGGCCCGGAGCAGATCGCCAACCTGGAACTGCACCTGCAGGCCGCCCGCGACCCCGAGCTACGGGAGGCGGCGGAACGCTCCATCGAAGCGTACGACCGGCTGGCCACCGCGGTCCTGACCGCGCTCGGCATCCCCGACGCGCAGCGGCACGCACCCACCGTCGTGGCGCTGTTCTACGGGCTTGCGATCCGCCGGATCTCCACCGGCGACGGTGCCGCGACCGGTACGGCGGACGCGCTGCGGCTGCTGCTGCGCGGTGCCATGACCGGCTCGGGCTAACGCCCAGGGAACAGCCCTAAAACGGTCAACAATCGCCCTTGCCACCACATCTTCACAGGAGCACCGTCGAGATCGACATCTCGTACTCCGAAGGAGAGATCGTGCGGCACAGACATCTGATGGGGGCCCTCATCGCGGCTGGCGCGCTGGGGGTGGCGCTGGTCACCCCGGCGATGGCCGGCACGCACCACGGGCAGTCCGTGTTCGGCCATTACAAGCACCTCGTGGTGATCTACGAGGAGAACCACAGCTTCGACAACCTCTACGGGACGTGGGGGCCGGTGAACGGCCAGCAGGTCGACGGGCTCAAGCACCAGTCCGTCCAGCAGGTGGCGCAGAACGGGCAGCCGTACGGGTGCCTGCTGCAGAACGACGTGAACCTCACCTCACCGGCCCCGCTGGCCACCACCTGCACGGACCCGGCGAACGGGGTGCCGGCGAGCGCGTTCACCAACCAGCCGTACACCATCGACGACTTCATCGGGGCCACCGACAAGACCTGCCCGGCCGAGGGGGTCTTCGCCGCGAACGGCGTGCTGAAGGACAGCCCGGGCGCCCTGCCCGGCGGCTGCACCCGCGACCTCGTGCACCGCTTCTACTCCGAGCAGTACCAGATCAACGGCGGCCTGCAGAACCAGTACGTCACCGGGAGCGACGCGGTAGGCCTCTCCCTCGGGCACTACGACACCAAGTCGCTGCCGATCTACCAGTACCTGCACCAGCAAGGTCACCCGAACTACATCGTCGCCGACCACTTCTTCCAGGGCTCGTTCGGCGGTTCGTTCCTCAACCACCAGTACCTCATCGCCGCCCAGGCCCCGGTCTTCACCGGCGCTCCCGCCGCGCTGCACTCGGTGGTCGACACCAACGGGAACCCCAGGACGACTCCCCTCTACACCCCCACCACAGCGGTGAAGGACACCGCGATCACGCAGGCGTGCGGTCCGGCCGCCAACCCGAACGTGGCCTGCGGCGACTACGCCGTCAACACCATCCAGCCGTCCAGCGCGCCGACGGCGGGCGGGCTCGAACTGCCGCTGATCGACGACACCAAGTACCCGAACATCGGTGACAGGCTGAGTGGCGCCGGCGTCTCGTGGAACTGGTACGCCGGCGGCTGGAACGACGCGGAGGCCGGTCACCCGGGTGCGCTGTTCCAGTACCACCACCAGCCGTTCAACTACTTCGCCGCGTACGCCCCCGGCCAGCCGGGCCGGGCGCACCTGAAGGACGAGACCGACTTCCTGAGCTCGGTGTCCGGCGGCTCGCTGCCGACGGTCAGCTTCGTCAAGCCGTACGGCGCGGAGAACGAGCACCCCGGTTACGCCAGCGAGCCCAACGGCAGCGACCACCTGGTCAACCTGCTCAAGGCGATCACCACGGGACCGCAGGCCAAGGACACCCTCGTGGTCGTCACCTACGACGAGTTCGGCGGGTCGTGGGACCACGTGGCCCCGCCCGGCCAGGGCAGCCCGACCCCCGGTGTGTACGACCAGTTCGGCCCCGGCACCCGGGTCCCCACCCTGCTGGTCAGCGCCGGCTTCGACCAGTCCGGGGTCGACCACCGTTCCTACGACACCACGTCGATCCTCGCCACCATCGAGCGCGGCCTGCACCTGGCCCCGCTCTCCACCCGCGACGCCCAGGTCAACGACCTGATCCACGCCCTGCACACGATCAACTGATGCCTCGTGGGGGCGTACGGCTCGTACGCCCCCACCAGGTCAGTTCGGCTGCGAGCTGATGGTGTCGGCGGTACAGGTCGCCGTGCCCATGGCACCGTCGGCCTTGGCCGTCTGGATGAGCTTGCCGTCCACGTAGATGCTGCACGTGGTGTGCCCGCCGTTGGGGCCGTTGGTGATGGTCAGGATCGAGGCGGTCCATCCCTTGACCGTCTCGGTCTTGGTCCAGGGGAAGCTGACGGCGTCCGCCTGGCCGGTGCTCCCGCCGGTGCCGTACAGGATGTTCGCGCCCGAGCTCTTCCCGGTCACCTCGTACTTGATGGTGTGCTGGGCGTTGACCTGCTTGTTGACCTGGTTCACGGCCGTACCGACCAGCATGGTGCAGCCCGCGAACAGCAGCACGCACAGGACCAGGATCACCCCGAAGATGATAAGAACGATCTTCAATGCGTTGGACTTCTGCGGCGGCATGGGCGGATATCCCTGGTAGCCCTGATATCCCATGGGCGGCTGATTCATTTGTCTACCCCCTGGTCCGACCTTCCGCGTCCCTCGCGGACCGGTCACCCCGAAGAGGGAATGGAATCACACAAAGCACTTAAAGCACCCCGCTGTCCATCCAATTGAGATAAATGGACAGCGGGGGCGGGGTTTCATCCGCTGAACACCCCTTGAACGGGCGCCCGGGCGGTGAACCGCCCCCGCGTTCGCGTGCGTACCCCTGAGGTAGCCGAGCCGGTTCGCCTTCGAGGAGCAGCCATGGGACGCGTCCGCCACACCGCCGCCGGACTCTGCGGGGTCCTCGTGATCACCGCCGGGTGCTCGTCGGCGCCGAACCCGCCCGCCGCCGCGCCGGTGAGCCTGGAGCGGCTCGCCGCCCGAATCGGTTGCGCGGTCACCGCAGAGACGAACGCGGCCGAGCTGCGGCAGGGTTCCTGCAGCGGGGCGCAGGGCCGCTATGTCCTGCTGACGTTCGCCACCCCGCAGAACCAGGACGCCTGGCTGACGGAGGCCAGGCAGTGGGGCGGGCACTACCTGGCGGGCACCCGGTGGGTCATCGTCGGGACCCCGGCGCAGCTGAAGGTCTTCCAGGCCGGCGTAGGCGGCGCGATCGTGGCCGGCGACGACCACGCCGGTCACGTGCACTGACGTTCAGGGCCCTCCGACGCGCGGCGGGCGGGCTCAGGATGCCCGCCGCGCGCCTGGGGGTCCGCTCAGCAACGCAGACCTCGGTTGATGCAGGTCACCACGTGTCTCATCAGCGACGCCGGCATGACGTTCTCGAAGTCGGCGTGGTCGGTGACCGGGTTGTGGAGTTCCTCGGGGAAGCTGTCGAGCGCGATGGAGCGGCCCTGCGCGGACGGGACGTTGTAGGCCAGGACCATTCGCAGCTGGGGCACTGGTTTGAACCCCTGGGGGCAGATCCCGCTGGCGGCGGCGGGGAAGACGATGTGCGTACGGTGGTTGGCGCTGTCGATGTTCGTGCCGTCCCAGCAGCTCGGGAAGTCCAGGATGCGCTCCACCTTGCTGTTGCCGGGGCAGAGCGGGTACTTGGTGGTCGTCCGGTCCTCGAAGCCCGTACAGGTCCACTTGGCGTTGGCGTTGACCCCCGCCTGGCTCGCGGCCTTGGCGTTGCCGGTGATGGCGCGCAGGAACGACGGCATGGCGGCCACCTTCGCACCGTTGTTGCCGCGGAACTGGAGCCTGACCGAGGCCGGCTGCAGGATGGTGCCGACGTTTCCGTCCTGGCCGGTGTCATTGCCCTGGCCCCGGATGCGCAGGACCGGCCAGAAGTAGGCCGACTTGTCGCCGCGCTGGCAGGTGGTACCGGCGGCCTGGAGGCTCTGGTCGGTGGAGAAGCCGTCGGTGGACAGGTTGCCCACGTAGTCGTGGGTGTGATGGGCGCCGTTGGAGACGCCGGGCGCGACGATGAAGTTGTCGGGGTTCTGGTGCTTGTTCCCGTCCCGGCCGCAGTGTGAGACGAACGACCCACGGGAGGCGTTCTGGTTGCGCTGCGGCTGCTGGACGTTCGGCGCGACCTGGTTGATGTCGATGAAGTCGCCGGGGAACGGTCCCTGGACGGCGGCGGCCGAGGGCGTCGCGGATGCGGAGGCGGATGCGGAGCCCGAGGGCGTGCCGGAGGCCGCCGGGCTCGGGGTACCGGCCGAAGCGGTGGGTGTCGGGGAGCCGCCGTGCACATGCACGTGCTCCGCGACCCTGACGATGCGTACGGCCGACGCGGGCCGCGGCATGGCGACCGCGGCGATGGTCAGGACCGGCAACCCGAGCAGGGTCGCGAAGAGGAAGTCGTTTCGTCGCACGTTTGCCTCACCCTTGTGTGAAGAACTACCCGAGAGCCGAGTAGTCGACGAGTCCGGTGCTCTCCAGATAGCCCATGTGCCTGAGCACGAAGGCCATGGCCCGCTGCGCGAACTCCCTGATCATGCTGTTGCGGGTCGTGGCGCGAATCTGCGCGATGGTCGCGAACACCTTGCCGTGCGCGGCCCGGAGCCGGTTGACGAACGTCCGGTCGTAGTCATCGCCCGACTTGGTGGACAGTTCGGCCATCCAGCCCTGCTGCAGGGCACTCGGCCGGCTGGGCAGGACGACTCCGAGCCGGCCTGCGACCGCCCGGACGTCCTCGTCGAGGACGCCGTGCTCCTCGGCGATGTGCCGGCCGGCCTCCTTGACCGCCTCGCTCTTCGCGCGCTGCTGGGCCTGCTGGCCGGTGGGCATCTCCCAGAGCCCGGCCTGCCTGACCTTGACGAGGAGCAGCCGGTCGTTGTCGTCCAGCGGTCCCCACGGGGTGCTGGTACGGCCGCCGATGGTGTGCCCGTCGGCGGGGGTCAACGGCGGGCGCACCAGTACGTACAGGGTGGTGGCTGCCAGGATCAGGCAGGACACCACCGTCACGTAGTTCGTGATGCGCACGCTCCCGAACGCGGGCCGGATACGGCGGCGGCTGCGCGCGAGTCTCCGCACTGGTGCCATTGGCCGCATCCCTTCTCTGGAGTACTCCCGAATCGCCCAGTGGTACGCAGTTCGCCACCATCAGGGTTCAGCGTTTCCGGGAGAACCTCATCGGCCGCCGGTCATCCGCAGGGCCAGGGCCGGGCACATCGCCACGGCCCGCCTGGCCTCGCGCTCGACCCAGGCCGGCATCGGGCTGTTGACCAGCACCGGATAGCCGTTGCGGTCCAGATGGACGAGCTCCGGCACCACGTACGCGCACACTCCGTGGCCCGCGCAGCGCGCCCAGTCGATCGTGAGCCGGGGCGCGGTGTCGTCGCGCGGCAGCGGCAGGCTCACGCCGGTCGGGAGCCCGCAGGTCCCGTGGTCGCGGTGGATCTCGATGTCGCGGGCGAACACCTCGAGGGCCGAGGAGACGAAACGGGCGGTGCCGTCCGGGTGGTTGCACGCGCCCCGGCCCCGTCCGATCCCGACGGCTCGGCGTACGGCGGCGATGCCACCGGAGCCGGCGGCGAGCTCGGACAGGGTCCGTACGACGTCGGGCAGCCCGAGGCGGCAGGGCCCGCACTGGCCGGCCGACTGGGCCGCGAGGTACGTGGTGACTCCGATGACCTCCTCGAGCGGGCAGACGCCATGCCCGAGCGGCAGGACGATGCCCGCACCGAGCGTCCCGCCGACCGCCTCCAGCCCGGCTCTGGACACGACCGCCGAGGCCGCGGCCTGCGGATTCAGCCAGGCACCGTGATAACCGCCGACCAGCACCCCTTGGCCGGGGTCCACCTCGCAGTGTTCGAGCACCGTGCGCAGCGGGGTTCCGGCCGCGACCTCGACGACCGTTGCGCCGGCGACGGTGAGCAGCACGGTGCCCGGTTCGCGGGGGGTACCGGCGGACGCGAACAGCTCCGGGCCGAGCGAGGCCAGCACCGCGAGCTGCGCGAAGGTCTCGGCATTCGACAGCAGGGTGGGGAACCCGTCGACGCCCGACGTACTGGCGCGCACCTTGCGGCCCGGCGGGATCGGTACGTCTCCGCTGGCGGCCCGGACCAGCGCCCCGCCCTCCCCGGAGATGAACCGCTCGACCAGGCCCACGACCCGTACCGGAACCCGGGGCTCGCGTTCGGCGATCGCCTCGCGCAGCGAGCTCTCACCCGGCCCGCCCTCGACGACCCCGACGACGACCTCGCGGGCGTGCAGTGCGGCGGCCGCGAGCAGCGCGCCGTCGAGCACCAGGTGCGGGGCGCGGGTCAGCAGCGTGGCGTCCTTCAGGCTGCCGGGCTCGCCCTCGGCGGCGTTCACCAGCACCACCGCCGGCGGTCCGGTGGTGCTGACCGCGGCGAGCTTGCGCCCGAACGGGAAGGCCGCACCACCCCGGCCGCGCAGATCGACACGTTCCACGAGCTCGATCAGATCGCCGAGGGACAGCGGCGGGATCCTGCCGTGCATCGCGCGGTGGCGGCCCAGGTCGAGGCGCTCGAAACGGTCGAACCCCATGCTGAGCCGGGGACTGCCGAGCGTGGTGAACGTGGGGGTCACCTGCGTACCGCCGTCGGCCTGACGGACGTCTCGCGCCGGGGCGAATCCGGTTCGAGCGCCTCGCGTACCGGGTCCACCGGCCGCACCACGAGCAGCACTCTCGTCAGCAGGGCCAGCCCCACGGTGACCAGGGACAGTACGTACCCCCACGTCACCCAGCCGGCGGCCTGCCGGCCCGCGGTCAGCCCGTGCACGATCGCCACCGGCCAGGCGAAGTAGGAAATGACGTGCAGCGTCCGCCACAGGCCCGGCCTGGTGCCGGCCGCGAACCAGGCCCGGAGCAGGCCGGTGATCATGACCATCAGCAGCAGGTCGAAGGCGAGCGCGCCGAGGCCGAGCGCGGTCGGACGGAAGACGACGGCATCGGCCGCTCGCGCGTGACCCGCGAGGATCTTCACCACCAGGTGGGCCACGAGGAAGGCCATCGCCGCCATCGAGGAGGCCCGGTGCACCGCCTGGGCGAGCACACGGTGGCGGATGCCGAGCAGGCTCCGGTCCGTGGCGACCAGGCCCACGATCATCGTCAGGCTCATCCCCACCAGGGCGAAGACCCCCGCGTAGAGGAGCAAGAAGCTCTGCGCCGCGGCGACGGCGGCGGCCCCCGGCGGGGTCGCCGTGCCCGCGAGCACCGCGATGGCGACGTTGGCGAGGACGGGCAGCAGCCACTTGGGTGTGACGGGTTCATCCATGGGACGGGGGTTCACGTGGGAGTCTCCTGTCAGGAGGGAGTGGGAACCGGTCTCGGGACGCTCAGGATCTGTGGATCGACCGGGCCGAAGTTGGGCAGGACACCGCCCGTGGTGACCTCGGAGAAACCGCGTTCGGCCCAGCCGACGAACGGGCTCTTGTTCTCCCGGAAGATCCAGCCGCCCAGCACCATGCTGTTGAACGCGACGTCGCCGGTCCCCTGGCGCAGCCCGAACTGCAGTCCCGGCCGGTCCGGGACGGCGCCCCCGCAGGGGTGTTCGGCGCCGATCCGGCCGACGGGGTCGCCCTGCCGTACCGCGGTGCCGTCAGACTGCCCGTTCAAGCCGGTCAGCCGGTTGTACACGGTGGCCAGCCCGTTCTGATGGACGATCATCACCAGGGCCGCGCCGGTGGGGACGGCGCAGAAACGGTAGAGCCACCCGTCCGCCGCCGCCAGCACCCGGCCGTCCCCGCCGTCGAAGGTCAGGGACGCGAGCGGCCGGTTTCCCTGCGGCAGCGCGGTCATCGTCCAGGAGTCGCCGACGCGCCACGGCAGCATCAAGTGCGGAGCACCCGTCGGCCCCACGCTGAACCGGGCCAGCGCCCGGATCTCCTCGGCCGCGAGAAGGGTCGTCGGCACGACCCGCAGGAGCATCCGGAACCCCACATCGCCGGACAGCGCCATCCGCCACCGGCTGCCGTCCCAGTGCGCGAGGAAGAGCGCCACCTGCGGCATCGCGGGCACCCTGTCCGGTACCGGGATCACGGAGGTCCCGAAGGCCCAGGTGCGATCCTGGGTGAACCGGGTCGCGGCGGCCAAGGGCTGCGCACCCGGCTCGACGCCGTACGCCGCCCGCGCCGCGCCGGTCCGCTCGGCGGCGGTCAGCCGGCGCACCTGCGGTTCCAGTTCCACGACGGCCGGTGGGGACGTCGGCGGTACGGCGGGAGCGGCGCGAGCGGGCAGGGCGTCCGGCGGGGTGAGGGCGGGCAGCCGCACGGCCGGCGGTATGCCTCCGGCCAGCAACGTCCGCTCCACGATGGCGATCAGCATCAGGCCGACCAACATGACCACGGCCAGTCCGGCCGTGGAGACCCGGTCCCCCGCGGTCCGCGCGTGGCCGGCTCTGACCAACCGTCTACGTCTCATCGTCCTCCTCCACGTGGGCGGAGTCGTCAGTGACGCGGTCCCCGTTGCGCGTCTGACGACGCGTCGCTCCCCGGGGCGTCGCGATCGTCCCGGAGATGCCCGGGACGTCCTGAACGACGTGGAGCCTACGCGCCAGTTGTCACATTGATACGGGAAAGTAACAAGAATGCTGCGGTATATCCATCGTTAGGCCCGACTTTCCCGCAGTTGAACCCGCTGGGCCACCCGCCGCGTACCGCCTGTAGACCCGGCCACCCGGGCTCCTGATCCGACCCCTCTGTCCGGAGGAACCGGGACCAATGCAGCTGAACGCCGGCTTTCGCGAAGGACCGGGGTCTATCGTGCCGCTGACGGCAGACGACCCGGGACCCGAGATGAGCCATGCCTTTCCCAGGCCTCCCGGACCGGGCAGGCTGCGCACGTGGCTTCGCGGCCTGCGGGCCGGTGATGACGGTGCGTCCGACGGCGACCAGATCATCGCCGAGATCTTCCGGCACTATCAGCGGCCGCTGACCTCGTTCGTCCTGCGGTTGACCGCCGGCGACCGGCAGTGGGCCGAGGACGTCGTGCAGGAGACCATGATCCGAGCCTGGCGCGGCGCCGACCGGCTCGATCCCGAGGTCGATTCGCTGATGCCTTGGCTGGCCACCGTAGCGCGTCGTATCGTGATCGACGACCGGCGACGCAGGGAGGCCAGACCTCGCGAGACCGGCGACGGTCCGCTGGAGAACCTGCAGATCCCCGACGGCATGGAGGATCTTCTGCGCACGGTGGTGGTGTCCGAGGCGCTCAAGGCGCTGTCTCCCGCGCATCGGGAGGCACTGACCGAGACGGTGCTTCGCGGCCGTACGGTGAACGAGGCGGCACAGGTGCTCGGCATCCCGGTGGGCACGGTCAAGTCCCGTGTCTACTACGCGCTGCGGGCGTTGCGGGTGGCACTCGAGGAGAGGGGGGTCGAGTCGTGAACCGGGAGACCGCGCACACCGATGTCGGCGCCTATGCCCTCGGGCTGCTCGAGGACCACGACCGGCGGGCCTTCGAGGTGCACCTCGCGCACTGCCGGTCCTGCGCCGCCGAGCTGGGCGGCCTGTCCAGGATGCGGGAGCTGCTGGCCGGGGTGGAACCCGAACCGGTCGCCTCCGACGAACTGATCGACGTGCTGCGACGCCGCCGTACGCCCATCCGGCCACCGGCCCCGAATCGGATCCTGCTGGCCGCCGCCGCGGGTTTCGTCCTGATCGCCGGGGGCGTCACCGCCGGGCTCACCCTCGGCGACCGGCCGCCGGCCGCCACGCAGAGCATCATGGCGCAGGGCGAACACCGCTCGGGAACCGATCCGGCGACCGGCGCCAGGGGCACCGTGGCCCTGATCAGCCACGGCTGGGGCACCTGGGTGGCGCTGGATCTCAGCAATGTCCGCGGACCGCTGAACTGCGAGCTGGTGGCCGTCAACGCGTCGGGCGGCAAGCACGTCGTGACCGGCTGGGCCGTGCCCGCCAAGGGGTACGGGGTGCCCGGTTCGCCCGGTCATCTGACCGTCGAGGGTGGCGTCGCGGACCCGCTCGCCGACATCGTCCGGTTCGAGGTCCGCGTCTCCGACGGCAGCAACCTGCTCACCATCCCGGTATGACCGGGATTGAACCATGCGGGGCTCGCTCCCCGTACCGCCTCTCGAATCGGCCTACTGGCCGTCACAGTTCGGGAGGCGACGATGAAGGAAGTTCGACGATGGGCGATCCCCGTGGCGGCCCTGGCCACCAGCGGGATCCTCTTCGCCGCATACAGCGGCCACAGCTCGGCCCAGCGCAACTCCGCCGGCAACCCGGCCGCGGCGCAGGACCCGTACTCGGCCCCGGATCCGTACGCCGCCCCGTCGGCAGCGGCAGCGGGCGGCCCCACCGCGCTGCGGGCGGTCACCGACGGCAAGATCGGTCCGATCGTGGTGGACGGCAAGGGCTGGACGCTCTACCGCTTCGACAAGGACACCGCCAACCCGCCCGCGTCGAACTGCAACGGCGCGTGCGCGACCGCGTGGCCACCGGCGCCCGCCACCGGCAACGTCACCCTCACCGGGGTCGACCGCTCGCTCGTCGGCTCGGTGAAACGGGCCGACGGGACCTCTCAGCTCACGCTCGGCGGCTGGCCGCTGTACCGCTACGCCAAGGACGCGACGCCCGGTGACACCAACGGGCAGGGCGTCGGCGGCACCTGGTTCGCCGCCACCCCGGCCGGCAAGAAGGCCGGAGCGACCAAGCCGAACTGGAGCGGCTGGACGGTGCTGAAGGTCGTGCAGGACCCCCGGCTCGGGCAGATCGTGGTCGACGCCGCCGGCCGTACGCTCTACCGCTTCGACAAGGACAGCACCCACCCGTCGGCCTCCAACTGCAACGGCGCCTGCGCCGCGCTCTGGCCGCCGATCCACTTCACCAAGAAGCTCCACCTCGTCGGTGTCGCCCGCGCTGAGGTCGGCAACATCATGCGCCAGGACGGCACTTGCCAGCTCACCCTCGGCGGCTGGCCGCTGTACAAGTACGCCAAGGACGCCGCACCCGGCGACACCAACGGCCAAGGCGTAGCCCGCACCTGGTTCGCCACCACCCCCACCGGCAACTGAACGTTGACTCGTGGCGTTTCCCGCACCGTTTCACCGAACGGTGCGGGAAACGCCATGAGTCAACGGAGGGTGGACCAGCGGGTGCGGAGGGTCTGTTCGGCGGCGGGGGTGAGGTCGCCGAACAGACGAAGGCGGCCCATGCCGCCGTCGGGGTAGATGTCGAGGCGGACCTCGGAGACCTCGGGGCCGTCCTCGGCGAGGCGGAAGCGGTGACGGCAGT
>JAOPYM010000583.1 GCA_025964615.1 Actinomycetes bacterium | reverse complement strand
CCAGCTCGACATCCAGGCCGTCACGGCCTGACCCGTTCACTCGTGGCGTTTCCCCCACTGGCCAGCAAACCGGGGCGGCAAACGCCACGAGTCAACGGATGGGGAGCGGGTTGTCCACAGGGTGTGGATGACCCGCTTTTCTATTCGGGAACCGGTGACTGCGGGAGGCGGAGGATGAAGCGGGCGCCTCGGGGGCTGTTGGCGATCCGCAGAGTGCCCCCGTGGGCGGTGGCGATGTCGCGGGCGACGGCCAGGCCCAGGCCGGTGCCGCCGGCGCTCCGGCTGCGGGCGCTGTCGAGGCGGGTGAACCGCTGGAAGACCCGCTCCCTGTCCGCCGGGGCGATCCCGGGGCCGTTGTCGGTGACTACCAGCATCGCTTCGGTGCCGTCACCGCACACCACCACATCGACGATCCCGCCGCCGTACCGCTTGGCGTTGTCAAGGAGGTTGCCGAGCACCCTGGCGAGCTGCATCGGGACCCCGTCGACCATGACGCCGGCCTCCAGGTCCGCGCCGATGGCCAGTCGCGAGGTCCCGCGCCGGGACAGTTCCTCCTCGACCAGGTGACCCAGGTCGATCCGCTCGGTGACCTGCGGACCACCCGTGCCGAGGCGAGCCAGCATCAGCAGATCCGTGGTGATCGCCTCAAGCCGGTCGGTGCCGCGCAGCGCCGCCCGCACGGTGGCGAGCAGGTCGGTCTCATGGGGATACATCAGCGCGCTCTCGAGTTCGGCGCGCAGGCCGGTGATCGGCGTGCGCAGCTCGTGCGAGGCGTCCGCGGCGAACCGGCGCTGCTCTTCGACGCAGCGCTCGAGCCGGTCCAGGGTCTCGTTGGCCGTACGGGCCAGCCGGGCGATCTCGTCGTCCCCGGAGGGCTGGGGCACCCGGCGGCTGAGGTCGGTCCCGCTGATCTCCGCCAACTGGGCGGAGATCGCCTCGATCGGGCGGAGCGTGTGGCCCACCATGAACCAGGTGAAGATCGCCGTCAGCAGGACCAGGAGCAGCACTCCGGGAAGGAGCAGCAGTTCCAGGCGATGGTCGGACATCAGCGGCGGCACCCGCACGGCCGCGTAGACGACGTCGGAGTCGGCCGCGGCGGTCATCCGGAGGGCGGCCAGCTGCAGGCAGCCGATCGCCGGCCGGCACACGGTGGAGGTCTTGATGCGCTCGGTGGGCGGCGGCCGGAACGAGCTGAGCAGCGGTATCTCCGCCCCCCGGCGGGTGGCTGCGACCACCTGACCGTGCACGTTGACCACCTGGACGTAATCGACCCCGTCGAGGTCCGGGATCGGCCCGGGAGGCAGGAGCCCCCCGCGACGGGCCTCGGAGATCTGGGTCGCCGCCTGGAGCGCATCGCCCTTCAGCCGCATCTGCATCGACTGGCGGACCAGCTTGGCCGAGCCGGCCGCCAGGACGGTCAGCACGAGCGCAGAGAGGATCGTTGCTATCAGCGTGTCCCGGGCGCGAATCGACCGAGGCCGCATCCGCATAGTGGTGATCCCCCCGAATCCACCGCCCTACCAGCCCGAACCTTGTCAACGTACGGGACGATTGCTTCATGGAAGAGCAGCCACGCGAGCCTGATCCACGGTTCACCCTGGCCAACGAACGCACCTTTCTGGCCTGGATCCGTACATCCCTGGCGCTCATCGCGGGGGGCGTGGCGCTGGCCACCCTCGGCGCGCGCCGGGGCCAGAGCACCCTGTGGCAGGTGCTCTCCGTCGCCCCCGTCGTCGCAGGAGCGGTCCTGAGCGTGCTCGCGTACTTTCACTGGCGCAGCTGCCAGGCCGCGCTGCGCGAGGATCGCGCGCTGCCCCCGCCGCGTTTCGCCGTGGGCCTGACCGTACTCGTGGTGACGGCCGGTTTCGTGCTCGCCGTCTCGCTGATCGCCCGCGCCTGAAGGGCTTTCCGGTCAGCGGCGCAGGGTGATGACCTCACCGGCGGCGATCGCGTCCTTCGCGGGGGTGCCGAGAGTCTCGGTCTGGCCGATGAGAAGGTGCCGGGCGCGCAGGACGATCTCCAGCTCGAAGCGGAGGTCGGGGTCGAGGAGCTGGTCTCCGAAGAGGTCCTCCAGCTGCCGGAGGCGGTACCTGACGGTCTGCGGGTGCACGTGCAACCGCATCGCGACCTCGTTGGCGTTGCGCCCGGACTGCAGCCAGGCCAGCAGCGTCTCGGCCAGCCGGTCCTGCTGGCTCGCACGCAGGTGGGACAGCGGCGCGAGGCGCAGTGTGGCCAGCGACTCGAGCAGGTCCTCGTCCTGGAAGACGATCAGTGTGGCGATGTGCTCCGCGCAGCGGACCACGCCGGTGTCCTCGATCACGCCGCGCTGGGCCAGCGCGAGGGTCTGCCTGGCCCACTGCATCGAGCGGTACGCCTCATTGAGCGGCACGGTCGGGCCGACGGCCGCGACACAGTCGCCCAGCGCTCTGTCGACCACCTTGGCCCGGCCGGGTCCGTCCGGGTCCGGGATGATCAGGGAGGGTTTGCGCCTGGTCACGTCCGCGAGGATGTCCGGCGGCAGGGCCGGCAGCCTGGCGTCCTGGTGGTTGCCGCCAAGGGCCACCGCGGCGACCGTACGGGGAAGGGGCCAGTGCGCGGCGGCGGCGAGATCCGCGATGGCGTCCATCGAGGCCGGCGGGTTGCTCAGCATCAGGTCGAGCAGGCGCTTGCGGCGGCGCTGCATCTCCCCCGCCGCGGCCGACTGCGCCTGGGCGTGGCCCTCGGTGGCGGCTGCGGCCAGCTCGTCCTGGAACATCAGCATGGCCTCGCCCAGCGCGCCGACCACCGACGAGGCGATGTCCAGCCTGACGGCACCCTCGGCGATCCGCCGCCACGCGATCAGCCCGCCGACCCGCAGCGCGGCCTGCATGGCGTCGAGGCTGCGGCCCTCGCTCGCCTCGCCGCGCCCGATGGCGCGGAAGAAGTCGGTGACGGTCTCGGTCGGGCTGTCGGCGACTCCGATGCGGTCGACGAAGTAGGTCAGCACCCGTTCCACGGCCAGTCGCAGGGTGGCCGAGTACGAGCCCTCCCCGGGCCTGGAGTACTCCCGTACGCGGGCCTGGATCTCCAGGATCATGTCGTCCGCGACCTCGTCGAGATGCGGCCGGATCATGTCGGCCAGTTCCTGGGGGAGCTTCGCCCAGGGCTGACCGTACAGAGCCGATTCGTCGGTCACGCCGGGACCTCCAAGCCGATGATCTCTCCAGTAACGCACAGCGCGCAGAAGGATGAGTGGTTCTTCGTGCAACAACTGTGGTCGAAATCATGACTTGCCCACCAGTCGGGCGCCAGTTTAGGCGGGGCAACGGCCAGGTCCGGCCGCCCCGATCTGTGACGTTCGCGGCCCTCGGCCCCATGAGTGCGGGGCTGCCCGGTGAGACCACCGGACAGCCCCGCGGACAGGACGAGCGTCAGTGGCGGTAGAGGGTGATCCTGGCCTCGCCGATCTCCTCTCGGAAGGCGGGGTCGTCGATGCCCTCGTGTTCCCGCTGGGCACCGCAGAGCACCGCGACCTTGCCGATGTGCTGGTTGGTCTGCACCGCACGGGTGGCCTCGCCGGCATCGTCCAGCGTGAAGACCTGCGAGAGCGTCGGCTGCAGCATGCCGC
>JAOPYM010000580.1 GCA_025964615.1 Actinomycetes bacterium | reverse complement strand
GCTACGTGACCAGCGCGGCCTACGGCTACACGATCGGCAAGGCGATCGCCTACGCCTGGCTGCCGTCCTCTCTCGCGAATCCGGGTCAGCCCGTCGACATCGGCTACTTCGACCGGCGGATCGCGGCCGTCGTCGCCGAGGAACCCCTTTTCGACCCCGCGATGCAGCGGCTGCGCGGCTAGTCGTCCAGCGAGGAACCAATGATCTACGGAGAGGCCCCATGAGCCCGCGTACTCCCGGCAGCGACCTGCCCGAGCACCCCGACCGGCTGTGGACCGGCGCCGAGCCTCGGCGCAGCTACGAAGGTTCTCGACGGGCGTCAGGCCGACGATCGGCGAGGCGTCCGGCGTGACGTCCACGATGCCCGCCCAGGTGCGCAGCACGTGCGCCCTGGCGAAGACCGGGAAGAGTTCCAGCGCGGCGGCCATCTGGTGTTCGATGATGTGGAACGAGCCGCGCTGACGGTAGGAGTTGGCCGCGTCGATGCCCGCTCCCATGACCAACTCGCCCTTGTGCGCCTGGCTGACATAGACGTGCACGGCGTTGGACATGACCACCGTCGGGTGGACCGGCTCCAGCAGTTCCGAGACCAGCGCCTGAAGCGGGTGGCTCTGCAGCGGCAGTTCTATTCCGGCAGTGGCGGCCACTACCGAGGTGTGGCCGGCGGCGCACAGGGCCACCGTGCCGGCCGAGATCGTGCCCTGAGCGGTCTCGACGCCCGTGACCCGGCCATCGCGGACTTGGAGGCCGGTGACCTCGCAGTGCTCGATGAACTCGACACCGAGGGCCGCCGCGGCCCGTGCCAGCCCCCAGGCGACATGGTCGTGCTTGGCGATCCCGGCCCGCGGCTGGAAGGTGCCGCCCAGCACCGGGTAACGCACATCCGGGGAGATGTCGACTATCGGGCAGACCTCTTTGACCTGTTGCGGGTCCAGCCATTCGGCATCCACGCCGTTGAGCCGGTTGGCATGCACCCGACGCACGCTGTCGCGCACGTCCTGCAGGCTGTGCGCGAGGTTCAGCACGCCGCGCTGGCTGAACAGCAACGGATAATCGAGCTCCTCCTCCAGCCCTTCCCAAAGCTTGAGGGCGTGTTCGTAGATCCCCGCGCTCTCGTCCCACAGATAGTTGGAGCGGATGATGGTGGTGTTGCGGGCCATGTTCCCGCCCGCGAGCCAGCCGCGCTCCAGTACCGCGACATTGGTGATGCCGTGGTTCTTGGCCAGGTAGTACGCCGTGGCCAGGCCGTGCCCGCCGCCGCCGACGATCACGACGTTGTACCTCAACTGCGGTTGGGGTACCGGAGGTTTCAAGGCCACCCCCGGCGTCGGCTGGTGCTTCGCCCACACGGTCGCCCACGGCGAGCCGCACCCGCTCAACGCGCCCTTCTCCCTTGACCGTTTCACCTCCGGGGCGCTCGTCGACGAGCACGGCGCCGCCGCAGAGGCCCACTGAGTCGCACAGTCGCACACCGAGGAGCCCAACGATGCTCTTGATTCCCTGCCCATGGTGCGGGCCGCGGGACGAGACCGAGTTCCATTATGGCGGTCAGGCCCACGTCGCCTATCCCGGGAACCCGGCCGCACTCTCCGACGAGGAGTGGGCGCGTTACCTGTTCTTCCGCGACAACCCCAAGGGCGCATTCGCCGAGCGCTGGAACCACTCGGCCGGCTGCCGCCGCTGGTTCAACGCGGTCCGGGACACCGCCGACAACGAGATCCGTGCCGTCTACCGGACGGGTGAACCGCGGCCGGTGACCGCATGAGGCTCGCGACGGGTGGGCGGATCGACCGCGGCGAGGTGCTGCGGTTCCAGTTCGACGGCCGCGAATACCAGGGCTACCGGGGCGACACTCTCGCCTCCGCGCTACTGGCCAACGGCGTACGGCAGGTCGCGACGAGCATCAAGCTCGGCCGCCCACGCGGGATCTTCTCCGCGGGCAGCGAGGAGCCGAACGCCGTGATCCAGATCGAGGAGCCGTTCCCCGAGCCGATGCTCGCCGCCACGACCGTGGAGCTGTACGACGGGCTGGTGGCCGGCAGCCTCCCCGGCCAGGGCCGACTGGCGACCGGACCGGATCCCGCACGGTACGACGCGGTCCACGCGCACTGCGACGTTCTCGTGGTGGGAGCGGGTCCCGCCGGTCTCGCCGCCGCCCGCGCGGCCGCGGGCGACGGCGCCCGGGTGATCATCGCTGATGAGCGGCCGGACCCAGGCGGCAGCCTGCTGGGCACCACCGAGCTGATCGACGGAGTTCCGAGCGCGGACTGGGCGGCGGCGGCGGCCGCCGAGCTCGATGAAATGGAAGAGGTACGGTTCCTGCGGCGCACCACCGTCTTCGGCTACTACGACGACAACTATCTGGTCGCCGTCGAGCGGCGCACCAATCACCTGGGCGCCTCGGCACCGGCCGACGTGGCAAGGGAGCGCGTCTGGCGGATCCGCGCCGGCCGGGTCATCCTGGCCACCGGGGCGCACGAACGCTCCATCGCCTTCGCGAACAACGACCTGCCCGGTGTGATGCTGGCCGGTGCCGCACGGACCTACCTGAACTGCTACGGCGTGCGGCCGGGCCGCAAGGCGGTCGTGTTCACCACCAATGACAGCGCCTACGCCGCCGCCATCGACCTTGCCGACGCCGGAGTCGAGGTTGCCGCGATCGTCGATGTCCGCTCCGCACCTGGTGCGGCCTGGCTGGGCCGGGCTCAGCAGCGCGGCCTGACAGTGGTCACCGGGCACGTGGTGACCGCTGCCCGGGGCGATAGTGAGCTCCTCGATCCGGTACGGGTCACCGCGCTGCACGACTGGCACGTCTGCCGCGGCGCGCTCTTCGAGAACGTCGGGCAGTGGCAGCGCCCCTGGTACTACCCGCGTCCAGGCGAGGACATGGAGGCGGCGGTGCTGCGCGAGTGCAGAGCTGCCCGCGAGGGCGTGGCAGCGATGGACGCCTCCACGCTCGGCAAGATCGATGTGATCGGCCCGGACGCCGCGGAGCTGCTCGACCGGCTCTACACCAACCTGATGAGCTCGCTGGCCGTGGGCTCGATCCGGTACGGGGTGATGTGCCGGCCCGATGGCATGGTCTTCGACGACGGCACCGTCATCCGCCTCGCGCAGGACCACTTCATGGTGACCACGACGACGGGCAACGCGGCAGCCGTACTCGAGTGGATGGAGGAGTGGCTGCAGACCGAGTGGCCGGAGTTGTCGGTGCACTGCACCTCCGTCACCGAGCAGTGGGCGACGGTCGCGCTCGTCGGACCCGGCTCACGGGAGGTGCTGGCCGGACTCGCCCCCGCGCTGACGGTGGACAACGCGAGCTTCCCGTTCATGACCTGGCGGGACGCCGAGGTCGCCGGACTCCCCGCCCGGGTGTGCCGGATCAGCTTCTCCGGCGAGCTCGCGTACGAGATCAACGTGACGTCGTGGCATGCCCTGACGCTGTGGGAGGCGATCATGGCATCCGGGACCGTCACCCCGTACGGAACCGAGACCATGCACGTGCTGCGGGCCGAGAAGGGCTACCCGATCGTCGGCCAGGACACCGACGGTACGGTCACCCCCCAGGATCTGGGCATGGGGTGGGTGGTGTCCACGAAGAAGCCGGACTTCGTCGGGAAGCGCTCGTATGCCCGTGCCGATACCTCCCGGGGCGACCGCAAGCAGCTCGTCGGGCTGCTGCCCGACGATCCCGGGCTGCTGTTGCCCGAAGGCGCCCATCTGGTGGCGGCCGACGTTCTGCCCGAGCCACCGGTACCGATGCTCGGCCACGTGACCTCCAGCTACCGCAGCGCGGCACTGAGCCGCACGTTCGCCCTCGCGCTGATCAAGGGCGGGCGCGAGCGGATCGGCGAGCGGCTCTTCGCGCCGCTCGGTGGCGAAGGCGGCGGCCTGGTGCCCGTGACCGTCACCTCTCATGTCCTGTACGACCCGGAAGGAGCACGCCGTGACGGCTGAGGAACGCAGGAGTCCGCTCGCGGCATTCGCCGACCGTTTCGATGCCGCCGCCAAGAGCGGGAACCTGCGGCTGACCGATCTCCCGTTCCGTACCCAGCTCAATCTGCGAGTCGACACCGGCGGTGGTGTTGCGGCTGGGCTCGAGGCGGCTCTGGGGGTACCACTACCTGCCGAACCGAATACCGTGTCTGCCACGACCGCGGGCTCCGGTGACCTCACGGTCACATGGCTCGGACCGGACGAATGGCTGGTGCTCGGCCCGCCGGACCTCGCGCAGGAGCCCCTGCACCGAGCCGTGCAGGAGGCCGCGGGCGACCAGCACGTGTCGCTGGTGGACGTCTCGGCGCAGCGCACGACCCTGCTGGTGGCGGGTCCCCGGGCGCGGGACCTGCTGGCCCACGGCTGCGGCCTGGACCTGCATCCCAGCGTGTTCGGGCCGGGCCGGTGCGCACAGACCATGCTGGCCCGCGCGCAGGTGGTATTGGTCGCCCAGCCGGACGGCTTCCACGTGCTGGTACGGGCGTCATTCGCGGCCTACCTGGCGGAATGGCTGCTCGACGCCGCCACGGAATACCTCTGACGAGCATCAGCGTCTTGCGGCACTACCCAGGGTGGTCTGCTGGTCCAGGACCCTGCTCCCGGGCTGCGCACGGAAGCCCGGGAGGCTGCGGAGTTCCTCGGCCTGCCCCTGTCGGTGATCCCCGCCGGAGACTCCGGTCTGGAGGCCGACGAGGCCGCCTACGAGCTGGCGCCGCCATCGCCGCGCGGCGGGGCTGGCCGGTGGACGTGCACGCGCTGGCGCCACTGCTGCACAACCATCCGGACCGGATCGCGTCCGCCGTCGAGGCGCAGATCGAGGTGTTGCGCGACTCCTACGATCGGATCGCCGTCGCCTACGCGGACTGCGGGACGTACGGCGCGCTCGACGAGGTGTGCGAGCGGCTCGGCGTGCGGCGATTGCGCGGGGCGCACTGCTACGACGTCTTCACCGGGCCCGCCCGGCTTGCGGCGATGCTGGAACGCGAACCGGGCACGTACCTGCTGACCGACTTCCTCGTGCGGTCCTTCCGGCAGACAGTCGTCGCGCAGCTCGGCCTTGACCGATATCCGGAGCTGCGCGACGACTACTTCCGGCACTACCGCAGGGTCGTCTGGCTGGCCCAGGACCAGGACCCCTCGCCGGAGCTGTCCG
>JAOPYM010000092.1 GCA_025964615.1 Actinomycetes bacterium | reverse complement strand
GTTCGCCGATCGGTGCGGGAAACGCCACGACTCAACGTGGAGATCGGACGTTGTTGCCGCGCCGCTGACGATCAGCGCGAAGTGCCCGCAGGACCGGACACAGCGGCAGGTTTCGGTACGCATCTTTCCCCGCTGGCCTCCTGGCTCGGCTACCTCATCGGGCTGGTGCTGCTGTTGGTCGTCAGCAGTGTCGCCTGGTCCGAGCTCGCGTTCCCCGTCTGGGTCCTGGCCGTCAACTGCTTCCTGACCACCTTCCACGCTCAGCGCGCCCGGACGCCTCCGTAACGCCCGTACCCGGCCAATAGATGAAATCCATCACATTCTGTGAGATAGAGAACGCAAAACGTGGGGTAGGGGTTCCGCAGAGGCATGCTCGCTCGAGTGGGGGGAGTGCCCGGTGAGAGTGGTCGTTGACCTCACGCGTTGTCAGGGGTACGGGCAGTGTGCGTTCCTCGCGCCGGGCGTCTTCACGATGCATGGTCAGGAAGCATTGATGTACGACACCGATCCGGGCGAGGAGGAGCGGGAGCGGGTCCTGCGGGCGGCGGCGGCCTGCCCGGTCCAGGCTCTTCATGTGGACCGGATGGTCACCCAGCACAGAACAGGGAAGGCCGAGTTGGCTCCACCGGCGCTGGAAAATGGCTGCCGGGAACCCCCGCTACCGGGCTGGACATGGCCGCCAAGCGGGTGCGCCTTGCCGATGGCCGGGAGGTCGGCTTCGACAAGGTGCTGATCGCCACGGGGGCACGCGCAGGGCCGTGGCCGAACGAGGCGGAGGCCGCGCTTGACGGGGTGTTCGTGCTGCGCACGCTGGAGCGGGCCAACCTGCTCCGGCAGCGGCTGGCCGCCGGTACCGGCCGGGTGCTGGTCATCGGCGCGGGATTCACCGGATCGGAGGTGGCCTCGGTCTGCCGGTGACCGTCGTCGAAAGCGGGCCGGCTCCGCTGGCGGGGCGCTGGGCGGGGTGATCGGCGCCGTCGCGGCGGACCTGCCAGCGCGCGCACGGTGTGGACCTGCGGTGGTGACCGGCCACGATCCCGCCGGACGCCGCGTGTCGCTGGTCCACGGCCTCCAGTGACACCCGACCTACGAGCCCAGGGGGCACCGCATGGCATCGGACAGCATCTATCAGCAGATTCACGACTTCGCCAACCGCGCCGATCCGTACTCGCTGTACACCGAACTCCGCAAGACACCTGTGGCGCGGCAAGAGGACGGGAGCTACGTCGTCAGCACGTACCAGGAGATCGTCGCGCTGCTGCACGATCCACGAGTCAGCTCAGACCGGCGCAACCTCGCCCACCCGCCCAATGCCCAGCCCGGCTCGGAAGCGGGCCCAGCCGGGTTCCTGGAAGCCTTCATCGGTCTGGATCCACCCGAGCACGACCGGCTCCGGCGCCTGACGATGCGTCACTTCGGGCCGCCCCAATCACCCGGCAAGGTCGACAGCGCACAACCGGAATTCCTCGAGATCATCACGGGCCTGATCGACGGCATCGCAGACCGGAAGCAGGCCGACATCGTCGACGACATCGCCTACCCCTTCCCGGTGACGGTGATCTGCCGGCTGCTCGGCGTACCGCGCGAGGACGAGCCGCGGTTCCACGTCTGGTCCGAGATAGTCGTGGAGAATATCGGCCCCGGTGAAGGCGACCCGGCCGAGCGGGAGCAGAAACGGCAAACCGCCCTCTTCGCGCTCCGACAGTACCTGGCCGAGCTCGCCGACGCCCGCAGCAAGGAACCAGGCGATGATCTGCTCTCCGGGCTCGTCGCCCACGATGGCCCGGACGGGCAGATGGCGCCGATCGAAGTGGTGGCGACCGCCGCACTGCTGCTGATCGCCGGGCACGAGACCACGGTCAACCTCATCACCAACGGAATGCTCACCCTGCTGCGCAACCCGGCGCTGCTCAAACGGCTCCGCCACGAGCCCGACCTGGTCATTCAACTGGTCGAGGAGCTGCTGCGCTACGAACCACCAGTGCACTTCCTAACTCAGCGCGTCGCCCTCGCCGACATCGCCATCGCCGGTGTCACCATTCCCAAAGGCGCCTCCATCGTTCTGGCACTCGCCTCCGGCAGCCGCGACCCCGCCCATGTCCATGACCCCGACCGCTTCGACCCCGACCGCGCGTACAACCAGCACCTGGGGTTCGGCGGCGGCGTTCACCACTGCTTCGGTGCACCGCTGGCCCGGCTCGAGGCACAAATAGCCCTGACCGAACTCGCGCACCGGCTGGAAAACCCACGGCTCGTCGCCGACCCGCCCCCCTACCGGCCAAGTTCGTCCCTGCGGGGACCCCGCCACCTCCTGATCGAATTCGACCGCGTCAATCCACGCGAATAAGAGGTCGCGCGAAATGGTGAGCGTCAGGACGGATCTTCGCGCCTGAGGCCACGGCCATCGTCCGGCACGTCCGCGAGCAGGCACCGGATACCCTGATCACGGTGGACACGCATCGGTCGGCCCTGCAGACCGAAGCCGGTGCGGCACCCCTGGTTCTGCTCGGCGCGCACTGGCCGCGGCTACTGGAGGTGTTCACCGCCGAACTGATCATCGGCCCGGCCGGCCTCGGCCTGGTCCACCTGGCCGGCGATGTCGGGCAGACGTTGCAGGTCCTGGAAGGGCTGCTGCACTCCGGCCCGACACGGACCGTCTGTCCGAAGGGATGACCGTGGACCTGCTGATCCGCGCGCGCCGTGCGGTGACCGCACGGGGCGAGGGCCCGGCGTCCGTGCTGATCCGCGACGGCCGGGTCGCCGAGGTCGCGGCGATCGACGAATCCGTGCCGGCCGCCGAAGTGGTCGAGCTGGGTGAGGACGTGGTCCTGCTCCCGGGGCTCGTGGACTCACACGTGCACGTGAACGAACCCGGCCATGCCGAGTGGGAGGGATTCGCCAGCGCCACCCGCGCCGCCGCAGCCGGCGGCATCACCACGCTCGTCGACATGCCGTTGGACAGCGTGCCGACCACGGTGGACACCGTGGCGCTGAACATGAAGCGTGCGGCCGCGGCCGGGCGGTGCTGCGTCGACGTCGGATTCTGGGGTGGTGCCGTCCCCGGCAACCTGGGGGAGCTGGCCGCCCTGCACCGATCCGGGGTGCTCGGCTTCAAGTGCTTCCTGGCGGACTCGGGCTCGCCGGACTTCCCGCCGCTGTCGCAGTCCGGCCTCACCGAGGCGATGCGAGTGCTGTACGAGCTGGACGCCGTCCTGCTCGTACACGCGGAGAGCGAAGCCGAACTGGCGGTCGCGCCCGCCGCCACAGGACGCAGCTATGCGGGCTTCCTGGCCTCGAGGCCGCCCCGGACGGAGGACACCGCCGTCGCCGCGGTGCTGGAAGCCGCCCAGGTGACCGGGGCACGTGTGCATATCGTGCACCTGTCCAGCGGCGGTGCGCTGCCACTGATCGCCGCTGCACGGCGGGACGGCGTGCGTGTCACCGCGGAGACCTGCCCGCACTACCTGACGCTGGCCGCGGAGCAGATTCCCGACGGAGCGACGGAGTTCGCCTGCTGCCCGCCGATCCGCGACTCCGCCAACCAGGATCTGCTGTGGGAGGGACTGGCCACGGGCACGCTCGACCTCGTGGTCTCCGACCACTCGCCGTGCGCGATCGAGCTCAAGCACCGCGGCACCGGCGACTTCGGGGCGGCGTGGGGCGGCATCTCCTCGCTGCAACTCGGGCTGCCCGTCGTGTGGACCGAGGCACGGCGTCGCGGGTTCGGAATGACCGACGTCGTCCGATGGATGTGTGAACGCCCGGCGCTCCTCGCCGGTCTGCCCGCGAAGGGGCGCATCGCCACCGGCCATGACGCAGACCTGTGCGTGTTCGCCCCGGACGAGCGGTTCGTCGTGCGTGCGGAGGCTCTGTACCACAAGCAGCCGATCACCCCGTACGCCGGGCGCACGCTGCACGGGGTGGTCCGCCGGACGTGGCTGCGCGGACGTGACGTCGACCCGCTGCATCCGGCCGGCCGGCTGGTCGGCCGCCCATGAACGGAGACCTGGCATGAAGATTCTGGTGGTCAACCCGAACACCTCGCGGTCGATGACGGACACCATCGCGCGTACGGCGCGACGAGCGGCGACACCGGGGACCGAGATCCTCGCCGTGCAACCGTTCTTCGGGCCCGAGGCGATCGACTCCAACATGGAGAGCTATCTGTCGGCCGTGGCGGTCATGGATCGCATCCTGGCGGTCGAGGAGCACTACGACGCGATCGTGCTGGCCGGGTTCGGCGAGCACGGGCGTGAGGGCGTGCAGGAAATCGTGGAGGTGCCCGTGATGGACATCGCGGAAAGCTCAGCGCACGTCGCACAGATGATCGGGCGCAGCTACTCGGTGGTGACCACGTTGCAGCGTTCGGTCGGCGCCATCGAGGACCGGCTGCGGCTGGCCGGGCTGGCCGACCGCTGCGCGTCGGTGCGCTCCTGCGGGCTGTCCACTTCGGACGTCGACCGCGACCCGGAGGCCGCGACGGCGGCGATCGTCGCCGAGGCCGAACGTGCGGTACGGGACGACCACGCAGAGGTGATCTGCCTGGGCTGCGGCGGCATGGCCGGCCTGGAGGAGGCGATCACCGGCCGGCTCGGGGTACCGGTGGTCGACGGTGTCGCCGCCGGGGTGCGGCTGGCCGAGGCCGTGGTCGGCCTGGGGCTGCGCACCAGCAAGGTCTGCACCTACGCGCCGCCCGAGTCGAAGAAGATCAGCGGCTGGCCGCTTTCGGCGCAGCCTGGGAGGATGGCTCGATGAAAACGACGACTGCCCGGATCGACCTGGCCTCCCGATGACTGGGCGGCAGTTCTCGCGGCCAGTGACGAGTCCTTCGGCTTCAAGGAGAACCTGCTCGTCCCGGATGACGCGAACTTCACGCCAGGTCGTTACGACCAGCGGTGTGCACGCCGTCTAAGTGCTGTCCTGCGCCACTGAGGTCCATGGCTACCCGCGGACGGTCCTGCGCGAGGCGGGCCTGAATGTGTGAGGGAGGTCCGCCGGGTCAGACGGTCGCCGTTCCGATGAGCCCGTTGCGAGTGACGTGACGGGCGAGCTCGTCCTCGGCCAAGCCCTCGGTGCCGGCCGGGCGGTTCGGCAGCACCAGGTAGCGGGTCTCGGCGCTGGCATCCCATACGGAGATCTCGACGCCCTCGGGAAGCCGCACGCCGAACTCCGACAGTACGGCTCGTGGTTCCCGTACGGCACGCGCCCGGTAGGCAAAGCTCTTGTACCAGCTCGGTGACGGGCCCAGCAAGGAGACCGGATAGCAGGAGCAGAGCGTGCACACGAGGAGATTGTGCGACTGCGTGGTGTTGGCCACGACCCTCAGCCGGTAACCGGACACGGCGAAGCCGAGTTCGGCCGCGGCCGCGTTGCCGTCGGCGAGCAGCCGTTCGCGGAAGGCCGGATCGGTCCACGCGCGTGCCACGATCCGGGCGCCGTTCACCGGGGAGGCATCGGCAAAGAGCCCGGCGAGCACCTCGTCGAGTTCATCGTCGGTGGCCAGACCAGCGGCTATCACTCGCTCCTCCAGCCGCCGTACCCGCGCGGCCACCGGCAGTTCCTCATGTCCCGCCGTACCCGTCACGGCACCTCCTCCAGATAGGACTCCCACAGATCCACTGTCACCGAGTGGGTGCCCGTGCCCCACAGCTCGGCGGCGCGGAACCGTACCGCGTACACCGTCTCGACGCGAGGTGGCATGAGGCCGCGGGCTCGGTCGTCAGGCAGCGGCCCTTCGCCCTCGGCTTCGATGACCTCGCCGACCTGCCCGCGTACGTAGCGCGGTAGCCGGATGTGATGGTCGGGATCCAGCACGCGCGCACGGACCTTGGCCCCCGGCGTGAACCTCATGCGATTCCCTTGTCAGCCAGAAGGATCTCGATGCCCATCAACCAGCGTTCAAAATAGGACGCGGCCAGGTACTCCCCAGGCGGAATCCGCTCGATCGCGTCGCGGAACTCGTCGACGTTGTACAGGCCGCGCTTGCGTAGTACGGCGTTGAGCGCAAAGACCCGGGCCTCCCAGTCGGCATGGAACGCGCCGCTGTCCTCGGTCACCGGAACCGGCCCAAAACCGCTTTGCCCGCCCATATCGTGAACCCTGCTCATACCGAGCAGCGTAGGTCATTCCTGACCGCTGAGATGTACTCGACCCGGCGCCGAGGACATCTACGCCCCGATCATCACCATATCCCAGCCGACGCCCAGACCATGGCGCGCGACCAATGCGCCGAGCGCGGACTGGATCTCCTCGTACTGACCAAATCAGATCTACGACTCTAGAGTCTCAGCCAGCACCATGTCGCTTGTCCTGGAGGACGCGACGGTCGTACAGATGTGCCGGATCGGCCGCGGCGAGTGCTTCGAGACCAACATCGAGGCCCTCGGTATACCGGGACAGGCACCGTCCCGGCCATGGCAGGCTGGGGCTCTTCGAACCAGCAACGGGAGGACCGTCCTCATGCCCGCATCCGCGCACGATGGCCCGCTGCCCTTCCCTTCGAAGGAGGTCGATGAGCAGGTGCCTGAATTGTCGAGTAGCCGGAGGGTGAAACTCCCTCCGGCTACTCGACACTCGTGCAGGGCATCTGGCCAGGTCTTCTATTCTCGGCATTCGTATTGATCATCGACTGCGCCTTCACGAAGCGCTCCCAGCTCACCCGTCTCCGACAGGCGTCCTCGGAGTGGAGCAACCTGCGTCGGCTCCTACTTCCAGTAGACGCCGTGCGGATCCTGGTACTTGTCAGAGGAGCCCTGGGTCCATTCGACGCCGGTCACGGAGTCGCCGGACGGCACCAGGATCAACGCGCAGGCCTCGTACGAACTTCCGGTCGGGAGCTGTCCGTTGCCGGGCGGGCTGTCCTTGCACTTGGCCGAGTCGGTCTGGGTCGAGATGATGGTCTGCCCGTCCTGGAGCATGCCTTCCATGTTGGTGGCGGTGCCTGAGATGTCCGCTACCCCGCCGCCAAGGTTCTTGGCGGAGTAGCGGACGTAGTACGGCGTCGTCCCGGCGGTCGGCACGCCGGTGTTCAGCGAGGCCAGGTCGCCGGTGGTCCCTTTCTCGACGGAGGTGACGGTGATCGCGAGTTTCTCGTCGCCGCCGTTGAGGAACGGCACCTGCGCCGTCTGCCCGATCCGGAAACTCTGACCGGGCTGGGCCATCCCCGTGGCGGCGGCCGGATCAGCGGAGCCGGTCGGGGTCGCTGTGGCTGCCGGACTCACTGATGTCGTAGGACTTCCGCCTCTCGCCGTGGCCTTTGTCGTACTCCCGGAGTCGTGCAGCACAGCAAAGGCCGCTGTGGTGAGGGCCACCACCGCAACGCCCGCAAGGCCGATGACCACGCCCATGCGGCGGCTCCCGGCGGCCGGCTGGTGGTGGGTGACAACCAGCGGCCGGGTCACCGGTGGTGGGCCGCCCGACCGCAGGAAGGCAGCGACGGTCTGGGCCCCGGGCGGGCGGCCCGCCGGATCCTTGGCAAGCAGATCCAGGACCAACTGGTCGAGTGACTCGGGAATCTCGGGCCGCCGAGCGCGTGGGGCGGGTGCCGGCTGGTTGAGGTGCTGGTACATGAGCGCGGGCAGGCCGCCGCCGGAGTCGAACGGCTGCACCCCGGTGAGCATCTCGTACAGCACACAGCCCAGCGAATATAGATCCGTACGCGGGTCGGTCGGCTCGGCGCGGAACTGTTCGGGTGCCATGTAGGACGGCGTGCCCAGCGAGTTGCCCTTCCCGGTGAGCTGTGTCGTGGCCGCCGCGAGCTGGGCGATTCCGAAGTCGCAGAGCTTGACGCGCCCATCCGGCAGCACGATGAGGTTCGCGGGCTTGATGTCGCGATGGACGATGCCGTGTTCGTGCGCGACGGCGAGCGCTTCCGCGATCTGGGTCCCGAACGACACTGCCTGTGCGATGGGCAGCCCGGCGGGGGCGCCGTCCAGGACCGTACGGAGATCCCGGCCGTCGAGCAGCTCCATCACCAGGAACAGTGTCTGGCCAGTCGCGTCCACGTGCACATCGACGTCGAACACCACTGCGATGCCCGGATGCTGCAGTGCCGCGGCCGTCTCGGCCTCGCGGCGGAACCGGGCCACCGCGTTCTGGTCGGCGGCCAGTTCGCGGGCGAGCACCTTGACGGCGACCGCCCGGCGCAGCCGCAGGTCGGTGCCGCTCCATACCTCGCCCATGCCGCCCCGGCCGATAAGCCGATCCAGCCGATAACGCCCGCCGAGCGTGAGCCCCTGCATACTGCCTCCCGTGACGTGCGGAGTCTGATCAAGGAGAATACCGAGACGACCGAGTTCGCGGTAGCGTTGGATCTTCTGCCGGATATGCCCGCTGAGCCTGGATTCACAGGTGGCGCTGGTTGCCTGGGGGTGGCTGCGGCCCCTTCGCCACCCCCACATTCGAGGGGGATCAGTGGGGTGCTGATCCCGGAGGAGCGGTCAGTCCTTGAGACCGCTCGCGGTGATGCCCTGGACGATGAACCGCTGGGCGACGAGGAACATCAGGGCGAGGGGGACGATCGTGACGACGGCTCCGGCGAACAGGCCGGGCAGGTTGATCGTCTGGGAGGTCAGGAACGTCGACAGGGCGATCTGCGCGGTCCAGGAGGACGGGTCCTGGCCGATGACCAGCGGCCATAGGAAGGCGTTCCAGCTTTCGATGAACGACAGCGCTCCCAGCGAGGCGATCATCGTGATCGAGTTCGGCAGCGCGATGCGGGCGTAGACGCCCAGATAGCCGAGGCCGTCGATGCGGCCGGCCTCCTCCAGGTCGGGTGGGAAGCGCTGGTAGAAGCTGCGGAACAGCACCACGGAGAAGGCGTTGAACAGGCCGGGGGCGATGATGCCCCACCGGGTGTTGACGCCGCCGAGGGCGTCGACGACCAGGAAGGTCGGCACGAAGGTCACCGAGGCCGGGATCATCAGCGTGCCGACGATGAACACGGTGATCGCGCCGCGGAAGGGCACGTCGATGCGGGCGAGGGCGTATCCGGCCATCGAGCCGAGCATCGTCGCCACCGGCGCGGTGATCACGGCGATGACCAGGGAGTTCCACAGGGCGTGCCCGAACGGCAGGGACGGGTCGTTGAACAGGTCACGGTAGTTGCTGAAGGTCGCCGGTGACGGCAGCCACGACCAGTTCAGGCTGGTGACCTGGTCGGTGTTCATCATGCTGTTGCGCACGATGATGTAAAAGGGCACGAGGAACACTACGGACAGCAGGCCGAGGACGGTGTAGGTGAGCACGGTCGCCACCGGCGAGCGTCCCGTCTTCCGCCACCGGCCGCCGGAGGATTCGCGGCGGGATGTGGAGGTGCGCGCCATGGTCAGTCCTTCCTTCCGAAGCCCGCGAGCCTGCCCTGCACGAGGGTGACGACGACGATGAGCGCGGTGAGGATGAACGCACCGGCCGAGCCGACGCCGTAGTTCTGGTCGCCGAGCGCCGAGTCGTACAGGTAGACCAGCGGCGGCCGGACGGGGGCGGAGGCGTTCCCGGCCTGGCCGGTGTTGAACAGGTTGAAGAACTCATCGAACGCCTGGAACGCGGCGATGAAGACGAGCATGAGGATCGCGGCGTTGGTGTGCCGCAGCAGCGGGAAGGTGATGGACCGGAAGGTCTTCCACCGGCCCGCGCCATCCAGGGCCGCGGCCTCGTACAGGTGTGGCGGGATGGACTGGAGCCCGGCCAGGAAGAGGATCATGTAGAGGCCGACCTGGAGCCACAGGCGCAGCGTCACGATGACGAACCAGTACAGCGGCGGGTCGGTGCTGGACAGCCACGGCTGGACGTGCATCCCGAACAGGCCGCCGAGGGCGTTGGCGATCCCGGAGGGAAGGCCGTTGAACAGGGCCATCTTCCAGATCAGCGAGGCGGCCACGTAGGAGACCGCGGCGGGGAGCAGGAACGTGGTGCGGAAGAACGCCCGGCCGCGGCGAACGGAGTTGACGCCGACGGCCAGCGCGAGCGACAGCACGAAGGTCACTGGGACGATGAACGCCGTGAATCCCACGATCATCCACAGCGAGGACCTGAACGAGTCGTCCTTCAGCAGGAAGGCGTAGTTGTCGAAGCCGACCCAGTGCCCGGGAGTGAGGGTGCCTCGGGCCTCGTTGAAGCTCAGCAGGAAGCTCCAGCCGATGGCGAGATATTTGAATACCCCCAGCCCGATGACCATCGGGCCGGTGAGCAGGGCGAAGGCTCCGATCGCACGCCAGTTCGCGCGGCGGCGGGGTGGGGCCCCGCCCGCCGGACGGGAAGCCGTCCGGCGGGTCGGGGTGGCTGAGGGCATCAGGCGTTCTGGTGGTCGAGTTCGATCTGGCAGGTCTTAGCGGCGCTCGCCAACTCGCCGGCGGCGTCCCCACCCTTGGCGATCTTGGTAGCTGCCTGGATGAACGCCGTCGTGGTGGTCTTGTTCCACACGGCGGGGAAGGAGTGGCCGTACTGCTGGGAGAACCCGGCGGCCTCCTGGGCGGGGCCGCTGCTGAACTCGGTGGTCTGCGCGGCGACCGACTTGCGGGAGGGGATGTGGAAGCCGTAGCTCACGCACCAGTCCTTCTGCAGCGCGGTCTGCTGGATCCACAGCCAGTCGACGTACTTCTTGGCGGCCTCGACGTTCTTGCCCTTGGCGTTCACCAGGTGGTACCAGCCACCGACCCGGACCGCAGGGGCGGCGGCGTCGCCGAACTTCGGCCAGGGGATCACGCCGAAGTCGTCGCCGAACTTCTTCTTGATGTCGGGCATCGCCCACAGGCCGCACCATTGCATGGCGGTGGCGTTCTGGACCAGGGCGCTCGGGTCGAACCAGTCGGTGGTGAAGCCCTGCAAGAGCGCGCCCGAGCTGTTGAGATCCTTCAGCCCGCCGATCGCGGCGACGCCTTCGGGAGAGGCGAAGGTGACGGTCTTGCCGGACGGGTCGACCAGGTCGCCGCCGTTGGACCACAGCAGCAGGTAGGGGATGTCGCCGACGCCGTCGCTGCCGATGAACAGGCCCTTCTGGTTGCCGGTGGTGAGTTTCTTGGCGGCGGCGACGAGCTCGGGGAAGGTCTGCGGCGGGGTGACCCCGGCCTTGGCCAGGATGCTCTTGCGGTAGTAGAGCATCATGACGTCGTCCATCATCTTGACGCCGTAGACCTTGCCGTTGACGGTCGCGGTGTCCAGGGCCGCCTTGGCGTAGTCGGACTTCACCGGCGCCAGGATGTCATCGAGTGGCGCGAGCCGCCCGCTCTTGACGTTGGCGGCGCGGAAGTCGCCGAGCTCGAACAGGTCGGGGGCGTCCGAGGACAGCAGCGCGGAGTTGAGGCGGGTCTCGTAGTCACCCGCGATCCAGTTGATCTTGATCGCGATGTCGGGGTTGGCCTTGGTGTACTCCGAGGCGTACCGCTCGACGGCCTGCTGGGTGCCCTTCTCCCCGTAGGCGTGGTACCACTGGGTCAGCGTGACCTTGCTGCCGGCGGTGCTGGAGCTGCTGGAGCCGCTGGAGCAGGCGGTGGCGACTCCGGCGACGAACAGGACCGAGGTGCCGGCCAGGAAGTTTCTGCGGCTGAGTGCGTTGTTGCCCATGGGATGTCCTTCGGGGTGGGGCGATATCGCGGGGGGTGTTGGAGTTGGTTGGTTGGGTGGGTGGGTGATGGCGGTCAGGGTTGACCAGGGGAGAACAGACTCTGCACGGCGACCGCGGCGGCACCTCTCGCCCATTCCTCGAAGGGAAGGGGCCGCAGAGCCAAACCGCAGCGAGCGGCGCTGCCGAACGCCTGGGCCGCGAAGGCCTGGCGGAGCTGGTCTTCGAACAGGTCGAAGGCCGAAAGGCCCTCGCCTGAGACGACCACCCGCTCCGGTCCGAACAGGTTGACCAGGGCCGCCAGGCCGAGCCCGATGGCGTGGCCGGCCTGGGCGAAGACATCGCGTACGGCGAGGTCGCCCGCGCGGGCGCGGTCGACTGCCTGGTCCATGGTCAGGCCGGGCTCGCCCGTGACGAGCCTGGCCCGGGCGACGATCGCCTCAGTGGAGGCGATCGCCTCTACGCAGCCGGTTCCGCCGCAGTGGCAGAGCGGCCCGGCGGCGACCGGGACATGCCCGATCTCCCCGGCGACGCCGTGGGCGCCGGAGACCAGGCCGCCGTTGACGACGAGCCCGGAACCGATGCCCGCGCCGACGGTGACCAGGGCGAAGGTGGAGGCTCCGACGCCTTCGCCGAACCACTGCTCGGCGATCGTCAGGGCCTTCACGTCGTTCTCCAGAGTCAAGGTCAGGCCCGTCGCGTCCTCCAGAAGCTCGGCGAGGGGAACATCCCGCCAGCCCAGGAAGGGGGAGTAACGGACCTGACCCGACTCCCTGTCGACGTCACCGGACAGCGCGACGCCCAAACAGTGGGTGCGCTCGCGGAAGTCGCCCGATTCGAGCAGCTCCGTGACGAGCTCGGCCACGGCGGACACGACATGGCCGACGTCGTGGCCGCCGAGCGCGTGGTGACGTGACGCGCGGACCTCGGCCCGCAGGTCGGTCACCACACCGATGAGATCATCACCGGTGATCTTGATGCCGACGAAATACTCCCGGTCCGGCCGGATCGCCAGCGGGCTGGCCGGTCGGCCCGCGCCGGGTCCCACACGTTCCCCGGAGGCCAGTTCCTCCAGGTAGCCCGCCGCGATGAAGGGGCGTGCCGCCTTGGTCACCGCGGCCGATGACAGGCCAGTGCGTCGGGCGACCTCGACCCGGGAGATCGGGCCCTGGGTCAGCAAGAGCTCGAAAACGGTCGCGGCCGCCGGGCTGGTGATCGGGGCCCTGGGGGGTGTCCTGCGTGGCATGGCCGGAACAGTACGAGCATAAATTAACTTCGTCAAGAATTTATTTCTGACGTGTTTCCCCCTACGCTGCCACCAAACACCCCTTGGTCTTGTTTGTTGGTCTTGTTTGGAGACGCGTTGTCCCGCTCGACGCCCCCTGTCCAGTTCGATCCGCTTCACCGGTTGTGGCTGCTCAGCACCCCTAACACCGCGTACGCGCTGCGCCTGGACGCCCACGACGTCCCCCGCCACGTCTACTGGGGCCGCCCGCTGACACTCGCCCAGGCCGCCTCCGTGCCCGAGGTCCGGCGGCCCGCCGACAGCAGCTTCGAGAGCCCCGTGGGGGACGGCGGTGAGCTGACCACCGACGGATTCGGCGCGCAGTCCCTGCTGCTGGCCTTCTCCGACGGGACCACCCAGGTGGACTGGCGCTTCCTCGGGCACACCGTCACCGACGGCGAACTCGTCGTGCGGCTCGCAGACCGGCACTACCCGCTGGAGGCGGACCTGCACTACCGCGTGCACGAGGACAGCGACGTGATCGAACGCTGGACGACGTTGCGCCACAACGACCCCGACGGCCAGGACATCCTGATGACCCGCACCGACTCGGCCTCCTGGACCGCCCCGCCGCGCCCGTCCTACCGGCTCAGCCATACCACCGGCGCGTGGACGACGGAGTTCCAGCTCGAACGCCTCCCGCTGCCGATCGGCGAGACCCTGCTGACCAGCAGGCGCGGCGTATCCAGCCACCAGTCCCACCCCTGGCTGATGATCGACGACGGAACCGCTGACGAGGAGCACGGCGAGGTCTGGAGCGCCGCCCTGGCCTGGAGCGGCAGCTGGCGCATCAGCGTCGACCGCAATCCCGCAGGACGCCTGACCTGGACCGGCGGGTTCGGCCACGACGGTCTCAGCTGGCGGCTGCACCCGGGAGAGACGTGGCAGACCCCGCCGTTCCACGGCCTGTTCAGCGCCGGGGGATTCGGGACGGCGAGCCGGGCATGGCACGACCACATCACCCGGCACGTCCTTCCCCACCCTGAGGAGCTACGCCCCATCGTCTACAACTCCTGGGAGGCCACCGGCTGGGCCGTCACCGAAGCCAACCAGAAAGGGCTCGCCGCCACAGCGGCAGCCCTGGGCGCCGAGCTGTTCGTCATGGACGACGGCTGGTTCGGCGCCCGAGACGGCGATGACGCCGGCCTCGGCGACTGGACGGTCAACCCGACCCACTTCCCCGATGGGCTCGCACCCTTGATCGACGAGGTGCAACGGCTCGGGATGCGCTTCGGCCTATGGGTCGAGCCCGAGATGGTCAACCCCGACAGCGACCTGTACCGTGCCCACCCCGACTGGGTGCTGCACCAACCCCACCGCACCCAGACCACCATGCGCAATCAGCTCGTCCTCAACTTCGCCCGCCCGGACGTCGCCACCTGGGCCCACAAATGGCTCGACGCCCTCGTCCGCGACCACGCCATCGACTACCTGAAATGGGACATGAACCGCGCCTTCACTGAGGCCGGCTGGCCCGAGGCCGGGCCCGACGCCTCCCGCCTGTGGATCGACCACGTGCGCGGCGTCTACACCATCATCGACCGCCTCCGCGAGGACCACCCCCACCTGCGCGTCCAAGCCTGCGCCGGCGGCGGCGGCCGCGCCGACCTCGGCATGCTCACCCGCACCGACGAGGTCTGGATCTCCGACAACACCGACGCCGCCGACCGCATCACCATCCAACACGGCTACAGCCAGGTCTACCCCGCCCGCACGATGGCCGCCTGGGTCACCGACAGCCCCAACTTCCTCACCCGCCGCGCACTCCCCCTCCGCTTCCGCTTCCACGTCGCCATGGCCGGAGTCCTCGGCATCGGCGGCAACCTCCTCGAATGGACCCCCGCCGACCTCGCCGAAGCCACCACCCTCATCACCCACTACAAAACGATCCGCCCCACCATCCAGCACGGCACCCAGCATCGCCTCACCACTCAGGCAGGCCACACCGCCGTGCAATACACCAGCCCCGACAGCAGCCAGATCGTCGTTATCGCCTGGCGGCAACCCGTCCGCACGGGCCACCCCGCCTTCCCCATCCGCCTCCACTCCCTCGACCCCAACGCCCTCTACCGCGACGAGGACACCGGAACCATCCACCACGGCACCATCCTCCTCAACCACGGCATCGCCCCGGACCTGCCCGCCGACTACACCAGCACCCTCATCCAGCTCCAGCGGATCCCATGACCACTGTCCGGCAGGCCAGGGTCCCACTCACTCATCAGCGACATCAGCATCGAGCACGAGACCCTGATCAGGCGCTTGTTCTCGGGACTCTGATCAGACGCTGTTGCTCGTAACCATTCAGGCAGAACGTCACCACTCATCGAAGGTTGACCGGCCCCGCTCCTTCAGGGATGAATGGACACCACGCCTGATCCATGACATGACGTCGGCCGTATTCAGCCTGAGTGACATGGTTCGGCATCTACAGGAGTTGCCTGACTAGGGGGAGCGCTGGAAGCGCCGCTTGCGGGCCCGGTGCCGGTTTCGCCGCCTCGCCATGGGCGGCGGGCCCCCTAGTTCCATCACGATCATTGCTCCGCCGCCCGGTGCGCGGCCGAGGGAGACGGTGCCACCGGATCTGATCGCCACCCGGCGCACGATGTCCAGGCCGAGTCCGGTCGAGCCGCTGCCGCTACGACCCCGTTCCAGCGCGAGCACGTCGGGCAGGCCCTTTCCCGCGTCGCTCATCACGAGGACCGCGCCTCCACCCGCCCGGCCGCCAAGCTGCAGATCCATCGCGCAGCCCTCCGGCGTGTGGGTGAAGATGTTGTCAAGCAGCACGTCCACGCTGGCGGCCAGGTCATCACGGCTCACCTTGACGTTGAGCGGCCCCCGGACCACCAGGACCTGCATGGGGCGCCCCTCCTCCTCGGCGAGGACCGACCAGAACGCCGCCCGCTCCGTGACCACCTCGACCGCGTCGCATACCGCGGCGGCCGGGTGCGACGCCGGGCGACGGGCTTCGCGGATGATCGCGTCGATGGTCCGCTCGACCGCATCGAGATCGGCGGACAGCCGGGCCTGGTCATGCGGACCGCCCATCGATTCGGCGTCGATGCGCAGGGCTGTGAGCGGGGTGCGCAGGCGATGGGAGAGGTCGGCGACCATCTCCCGCTCCGCCTCCAGCAGGTCTCCGATCCGGGCGGCGAGCAGGTTGAGCCCGACGCTGACCTGCCGTACCTCCGCGGGGCCGTCGGTGGGTGCCCGCGCAGTCAGATCACCTTGGGCTAGCCGGTAGGAGACGTCGGCCACCGCGGTCAGCGGGCGGGTCAGGTTGCGGGCCAGATGGTAGGCGACAAGCACGCTGACCGTCAGCAGGCCGAGCCCAAGGAGGCAAATGATCATCCAGGCGTGTCCGACACCTCGCTGTAGCTCGGCGTCCGGAACGAAGCTGCGGATGACAGCAGTGCCGCCGTCCAGTCCGGCCACCGCGACCACGATCTCGCGTCCGTGTGGTGCGGTGGCGGTGAGGCTGCGCCCGGTCATGGCGAGCTGCACCGTGGCAGTGCGGGGTGCCGGGACGCCGATCACCTGTCCGTTGGGCATGAACACGGTGACCTGGTGCTGTCGCGCGGCGTTCGCCCGGTCCACGGCCAGGCGCAGTGTGACGGTGTCGACGGTCGCCACCATGGGGACGAATGCCTCGAGTTCCACGATCGCCTTGCTGACTGCTCGTTCAGCTGCGGAGTTGCGTACCAGCAGCGCGAAAGGGATCAAAAACGCTACCAGGACCAGCGAGACCATCGCGATCACGAGCAGAACGAGCCGGGCTCTCATCGTGGGGCAATCAGCTTGACCCCGACCCCGCGAACGGTGTGCAAGTAGCAGGGCTGGTTGGCGGACTCACCCAGCTTGCGGCGCAGCCACGACAGGTGGACATCGACGGTCTTGTCGGCTCCGCCGCCGGGCAGCCGCCACACCTCCACGAGAAGCTCGCGCCTGGTCACCACCGTGCCCGCGCGCGCGGCCAGGTAGCTGAGCACGTCGAACTCGCGAGGGGTCAGATCCAGCGGCACTCCGGACAGGGCCGCCTCCCGCGATACGGAATCGATGCGCAGCTCGCCCACCACAAGGGCCGGGGTCTCGTCGCTGTCCTCGCCGGCACGCCGCAGCACGGCGCGGATGCGGGCTTCGAGCTGCGCCGGTCCGAACGGCTTGATCAGATAATCGTCGGCACCGTGATCGAGAGCATCGACGATGACGGACTCGTCGTCGCGGGCGGTGGCGATGATGATCGGGATCCGGCTGACCGAACGCAGCATCCGCAGGGCGTCGCGGCCGTCCACGTCGGGTAGGCCGAGATCGAGAACGACGATGTCGAACGTGCTGTTCAGGACGTACTTCAGCCCTTCCATGGCGGTCGCGGTACTCGACATGACATGGCCGCGCTCGGTCAGTGCTCGGATGAGTGCACGACGGATCTCCGCGTCGTCCTCAACCAGCAGGATCTGAGCCACGCGGCCACCCTACCGTCGGCCTCCAAGCACAGCCCCACAACCGCGCTATATCGTCTTCTTAACCTCGGCTTAGGACCAAAGCTGGCACAGTGGCCCCGTGCGGGCAAGCGTGCGCGGGGTGGTGGCATGGATCATCGGTGCCGCCGTCGCGATCGAGGTGGGCATGCTGGCGTTGTCGCGGATCGGCTTCGGCCTCCCGGTGGATGCAGTGCAGCCGATGATCCCCGACGCGGCCACCGGGCCGTCTGCATCTCCGGTCCCGGTACGTACCGAACCATCCCCCTCCGCGGTCACGCACCGGCCGGCCCCGTCCCGGAGCGCTTCCCCACAGGCGACCCCCCATGGGCAGGTGTTCTCCTCCGCGGGCGGTACCGCGATAGTCCGCTGCACTGGTGTGGTGGCCTACCTGATCTCTTGGAGCCCGGGGCAGGGATATCAACTCGGTGACGTGCGGCGCGGGCCCGCCGCAGCGGTGTACGCAACGTTCCAAGGGCGGCAGAAATGGGTGCTCCTGTCGTCCGAGTGCGTCGGCGGCGTTCCCCAGGCGCGCATCAGCTCCGGGAACAGAAGGCACGACGAATGAACCGGCCCTAACGCCCTCCTAACATTGGTTAAGGGCCGGTTGTCGCCCTTATGCCAGGCTCTCGTGCGCTGATATCACTGTCTCGATGAAAGCTTCTGATTCCCCCCTCCGCGACCCTCGCGTCAGCGATCAGGACGGGCGCCGGCTAGCTCCGTCTCCGGAGGCAATCGCCTCCGATCACCGGGACGATGCGGGCAACCCGCTGCTCGTGCTGATTCTGTTCTGGTGGGCGCTGATCGCCGGTATTGCCGTGTGGTGGTTCGACACCCCCGACAGGTCGATCACCAGCGCCGGAGCGGCACTGACGGCAGTGGGCCGCATCACCGGCATGATCGGCGGATTCGTACTGATCATCCAGATCCTGATGATGAGCCGGGTGGCATGGCTGGAAGCCTGGATCGGAGCACACGATCTGTTGCGCTGGCACCGGAAGATGGGGGCCTACCTGTTCGTCATGGTCATCGCCCACGTCGTGTTCATCATCGTCGGGTACGCGCGGACCGACCGGGTGTCGATCACCGGGGAGACCTGGAGCATGCTCACGACGTTCGAGGACATGATCAGTGCCTCCGTCGCCACCGGCATCCTCGTCGCGGTCAGCGTGCTGGCGATCCGGGCGATCCGCCGTCGCATGCGGTACGAGGTCTGGCACGTCCTGCATCTGTCCGGCTATCTGGTGCTGTTGTTGAGCTACGGGCATCAGTTCGCCGACGGCGCCGACCTGTCCAGGCCTGGATTGGCCCATTGGTACTGGGGAGGTCTCTACGCCGTCGTGGTCGCCTGCCTGGTCTGGGGAAGGGCGGTCGAGCCGCTCTGGCTGAACCTGCGTCACCGGCTCCGCGTGGTCGAGGTGGTGCCCGAGTCCGAGGACATGTTCTCGGTCCACATCGGTGGCCGGCACCTGGATCGCATGGACGTACGACCCGGGCAGTACCTTCGCTGGCGGTTCCTCACCGTCGAGGGTCTCTGGCAGAGCCACCCGTTCTCGCTGTCGGCGGCGCCGAGCAGCCGGAGCCTGCGCTTGACGATCAACGCTGTCGGTGGCCATACCGCTGACCTGCAGTACCTGCGCCCCGGCACCTGGGTGATCGCCGTAGGGCCGTACGGGACGTTCACAGCCGACCGGCGGATCCAGCAGGGCACGCTGCTGATCGCCGGTGGCAGCGGGATCGCCCCGGTCCGGGCGCTGCTGGAGGAGATGCCGGCGGGCACCGTGGTCATCTACCGGGCCAGCACGGCCGCCGACCTGGTGTTCCGCCGAGAGCTGGACAGCCTGGCCGGGCAACGGGGCCTGCGGGTGGTGTACGTGCTCGGCTCGCGGCACGACCCCGGGCCACGGCACCTGTTCACGCCGGACGGGATGCGCGACCTGGTCCCCGACGTGGCCCGGCGGGACGTCTATCTCTGCGGTCCGGAGGGACTGATCTCCGTCGCGGTGAAGACGCTGCACCGGCTGAAAGTGCCGCGCCGCCAGATCCACCTCGATCCCTTCGAGTTCTGACCATGACGTCGCGATCATCTGGAGGTACGTAGTGCGCCGTATCACTGCATCCGTCGTTGGCACGTTCGCCGGAACCGCATTGCTGGTCGCGCTCAAGTTCGGCGACGGCGCCCCGCCCCAGGTCGCCTCCGCGGCAGCAGGTGGCGTGCAGCCCTTGGCCCAGGCCGGGACGGCCGATCCGAGCGCGACCCCGGTTCCCCCCTCCCACCAGCCGATCGGACAGAGTGGCGCCGCACGGCCCCGCACATCGAAGTCAAACCGGCAGATAGCCTCGAAGCCGACCTCGAAGCCGACCTCGAAGCCGATACGAGCGGTGCCCACCGGCACTGGTGGCGGCTCCGGTTTGAAGACCGGCACGTTCGCCGGTGCGGCCTCGACCAACCAGTACGGCACCGTCCGGGTCACTGTCACGGTGTCCGGTGGCCGGATCACCGACCTCCAGGCCACGTACCCGACCTCGCCGTCGCGGACCGCGCAGATCAACGCTCGGGCGATCCCGGCGCTGCGGCAGGAGGCGCTGTCGGCGCAGAGCGCCCAGGTCTCGACAGTGTCCGGCGCGTCCTACACCAGCGCCTCCTACCGGGCATCGCTGCAGTCGGCGCTGTCCGCGGCCAAGGCCTGACCCGCCGAGATGCACCACGTGGAGTACGTGATGGGTACGGCGGTCACCATCGACATCGCCGACCGGCTACCCGAGGCGTCACTGTCCTCTCTGGTGGAACAGGTGTGCGCCTGGCTGCACGAGGTGGACCGGCGCTTCAGCACCTACCGGTACGACAGCGAGGTCAACCTGCTCGACCGGGGCGAGGTGCGGCTCGGGAGCTGCTCGTCGGACCTGCGGGCGGTGCTGGCGACATGCGAGTCCATGCGCAGGGAGACCGCCGGGTACTTCGACGTCAACGCGACCGGACGGCTCGACCCGTCCGGGTACGTCAAGGGCTGGTCGGTCGAGGTCGCCTCGGCCAGGCTGGCCGAGGCCGGTTCGGTCAACCACTGCATCAACGCGGGCGGGGATGTGCGGAGCCGTGGCCGCCCGGGCCCCGGCCGGTCCTGGCGCGTCGGGATCCGCCATCCATGGCAGGTGGACAAGCTGTGCTGGGTGGTCGCCGGAACCGACCTCGCGGTCGCCACCTCGGGTACGTACGAGCGGGGCCTCCACGTGATCGATCCGCATTCGGGTGAGCCCGCCAAGGCCTTGCGCTCGGTCACCGTGACCGGTCCCGATCTCGCCTTGGCCGACACCTACGCGACCGCGAGCCTGGCCATGGGACTGCCTGGCCTGGCCTGGCTGGCCCGCCTGGCCGAATCCGGCTACGAGTCGGCGGTGGTCACAGAGGAGGGGCAGGCGTTCCGGTCGGATGGATTCCCGGCCGTCCCCTTCAGCACAGACGACCGGCATCCGGGGATCTGGAGACCGGAGGTCTGACCGGCCCGGCACCCGGTCTGCCTGGCGCAGGCGCACATCGACCCGGTGATGGCCGGCCTTGCGCAGGTCAGCCGGCGACCTCGTAGGCGTGAAGGACCGTTTAGGTGCTGGGGGTGGAGGTCACCGTTGCCGACATCGATCTGACGGGCGACGACTGCGTCGTGGCGATCTGTGTCCGTGACGGTTTCCGGCAGGCCATCCCGGTTCTCGAGCTTCCGCTGCCGGCACCGGCGCCCGACGGTGCGGAGTGGATCGCCGCCTACCGCCATTGGCTTGGCTGACCCACGGAGGGGCAACAAGGCGCTGCGGCTCGACGCGGACCTGATCGGGGTCGCTGCCGAGGCCAGCGCGCCGCTGGATAGGGATGAGAGGCCGGAGGCGGAGCTGGCCGGGTGGATCGCCGCTCTACCCTCCGCGGAGAAGAACGCGTTGCTGCTGCAAGTCGTACGGGGCCATGGCGCCCAGGTCCGGGCCGAGCTGATGCGGCGTTTCCGCGGGCCTGGCAAGGCCGCTGGGGATGGACGGCGTACGGCGGGTGAGCTGCTTGACGCGGCTGAGGCCCGCCGTGTGGAGCGGGAGCGGCTCGCGGAGAAACGGCGGGTCCAGGAACGCGAGGAGCAGGAGCGAGCAGCGGCGATCGCACGCGAGAAGCGCCTGGACGAGTTGGCATCACAGCAGGAACGGGCCTGGCTGGAGGTGAACACCATGATCGACACCAGGAAGCCCGGCGAGTACGACGCTGCGGTGCTCCTCCTCAAAGACCTGCAGGCCCTCGCGACTCGCGAAGGCTCGGGCGATGTCTTCGGGAAGCGTCTGGTGGAGCTGCGCCGGCAGCATCTCCGTAAACCCAGCCTCATCGAGCGTTTCGACCGGGCGGGTCTGACGCCGGCGTAGCTCTGATCGGGCCTCCTGACAGCGGAAGCGGCGCCCGCCGGTGAAGCCTGGTGGCTGAACAGGTCCTCCTGGGCGCTGATCGGCCGGTCCCGCATCAGGACCTGGTTCGCCGCCGGCTGGCCGGATTCCGTTCGCGGTGACCGTCGCCGATCTGGGGGTGATGCCTCTGGTGTCCTTCTAGGATGTGCCCATGTCTCCTGTTTCCCGTGGCCGCAAGAACAAGGCGACCAGAAAGCGGAACACGTCCGGCCATCCGGGCTCCGGGCACATTGCCGTCGGTGGTCCGCAGCAGTCGGGGCTTGCGGCGTTCCGCTCGATGCTCGGTCCGGTGGAGCGGCCGCACTGGTTCGACGCGTCGATCACGCGGGTCCTGGACGGCGCCGATGTCGTCCTGGCGGCTCGGGGGCCGCGGGAACTGGAGCAAGCGGCAGCCGAACTGCTGGGTGCCGAGGTTCATCGGGCGCTGCGGCAGGAAGGGGAAGGGCTGTGGTTCGACTGGTGGTTTCAGGAGCTCGCCGGGGCCGCCGCGGCACGGGTCCGGGATGAGGCGGTCGCTGACGGCGCGTGGGAAGGTCCATGGCGGCTGCTGCATGCGCTCACCTCCATCGGGTCACCCGCGCTGACGGCGAAAGCGAAAGCGGCGCTGGGTCATGCGAAGAAAGGGCTGGATAGCGGCACGGCCCGTCGGCCGGACTGGCTGCGGCAGCTTCCGCGTATCACCGCCACCGGTGACCTGTGGGAGATGCGCGACGCGTACGGTACCCGCTTTGCGGTCATCGCCGGTTTCCGTTACCCGGGTGACACCGAACCGTCGGTGTTCCTGTTCGACATCGACGCCTGCGGGTCAGTGGATCTGATCGACGCGGGTGTCTTCGACAGTGTGGAGCAGGCGGCTGTCGCCTGGCGGGAACTGGTGGGCGAACTGGCCGATGGTGCCCAGCCGTCCTGTGTCGAGTCGCCTGAGCACCTGCACTGCCTCGTCCACTGGGACAGCGGGGAGGAGATGTGCCGGGGAACAGAGTCGCGGAACCGGATGGACAACTGGTTTCGGGCCCGCCGCCGCCTCCACGACCTGACGGACACGCTACGCCGGCAGCGGACTGCGCTACCGGCGGCGACATCGTTGTTCCACGACCTTGACCCGGAGCCGATGGTGGAGGCGTTCACTGCCTGGTACACCGGCCGGCACGGCTCCGAACCCGACCACGAAGCCGTCGAAGCACTGGCCGGCGAGTGGCTGACCGGTTGCCTGCCCGGCACCCTGCACGCCGCCTCACCCCACCGGGTGCGGTACCAGCTCACCCTGCTCAACGACATGATGATCCCAGACCACCCCATCACCATCGCCATGAAGACGACCATGCCCGAATGGGTGCGCTGGCACGGTGAACAGGCTGGCCTGCCGGACCAGCTCATCGACCACACGGTTGCCGCGGCCACCGGCGGCCCCCGAACCAGCGCGGACTGCGGCCCGGAGGAAGACGACACCGAGACGTGACGCCAGTCGTCTAACGGCCCGCGCACCGGCAGCAGCCTGTCCTCGACGGCTTGATCAACCAATACCACCGAGCCGCCTGATGCCCTCGCCGCCTATCAGGACGAGCCCGTTCACCCGCTCACGGCTGCGTGCCACCCGCGGCCGAACACCCCGCAAAATCCGCGAATAGGGCCGTAGGCAGCGTTGACACCAACGCCTCGCGATCAATGGCCTCAAGATGCTGGGCGGCAGCGTTCTCAAACCGGGCTGACCAGCGGAAGTGACGCGCGTTGAAGTAGTGAACAGGTTTCCGCAGCAGATAAGAGCGTGCTCGGGCCGAAGCCCTACAGGTGGGCTGCTTGAAAGGTTGACTCAGCCCACCTATCCCAACAAGTCTTCTTGTTTCGGGGTTACCCCTATTCCGGGTCAGATTTCGTGGCTTTGAGACCGATTTACCTGATCTTCGTTCGGATCCTTGGTGGGCTCGCTCTGCTCACGCGGTCCGGGATCGCCAAGAACGTGCATATCGGAAGTGGAGCCGCCGGGCAGGAGTCATCGGTGCCAGCGGTAGCTGTGTTCGGGTCTGCCGGGGCTTCCGTAGCGGGGGCGGCGTTCGGCGAGCCCCTGGTCGGCGAGGTGTTCCAAGTAGCGGCGGGCGGTGACACGTGAGATGCCCAGTTCCGTGGCGATCTGGGTGGCCGACAGGTCTTGTGCCGCCGTACGCAGCGCCTCGATGACGCTGGTGAGGGTGCCTGAGCTGAGTCCTTTGGGGAGCGCGGTGTCGCCGGTGCCGCGCAGGACGGCCAGAGCGCGGTCGATATCGTGCTGGGCGGGGGTGTCGGTCCGTGCGGTGAGATGCCGGTGGTACTCGGCGTACCGCTGGAGTTTGTCGCGGAACGAGGCGAAGGTGAAGGGCTTGAGGAGGTACTGGGCGACGCCCTGCGACATCGCGCTGCGGACGATCTTGAGGTCCCTGGCTGAGGTGACGGCGATGACGCCGGTGGTGTCACCGCCGGCCCGCATGGTGCGGCACACGTCGAGGCCTCCCATGTCGGGAAGGTAGAAGTCCAGGAGGACGAGATCCACGCGGTTCGTCCTCAGGAAGCGGAGCGCGTCGGCGCCGTTGTGGACAACCTCGACGACCGTGAATCCCGGGATCCGTTCGACGTAGGTCCGGTGCGCGTCGGCGATCAGTGGATCGTCCTCCACCACGAGCGTGCGGATCATGTCTCCGCCTTCTCCGGGAGGGGCAGGTGCGCAGTGAAGACGGCCCCGTTGTCGTTGCGCACGTCGATGTCGCCGCCGAGGCGGCGGATGACCTGGTGGACGAGTGCCAGTCCCAGGCCACGGCCGTGGAGTTGCACTGTCGGCTTCGTCGACCAGCCGCGGATGAAGGCATCGTGGATCTGTGCCGGGGCCAGGCCGGCACCGGTGTCGGCGACGCGTACGACGAGGGCGTGCGACTCCTCTCCTACGGTGACCAGCACACGGCGGGGTGGCGCCGCCGCCAGCGCCGCCTCGATGGCGTTGTCGACGAGGTTGCCGACGATCGTGACCAGGTCACGCGGTTCGATGACCGTGCTGGTCATCGTGGTGTCGGCGGTGATGATCAGCTCGACGCCCTTCTCGCTGGCCTGTGCGGCCTTGCCGAGCAGCAGCGCGGCAAGGACCGGCTCGTCGACCGTGCCCAGCAGCTGGTCGGTGAGTTCCTGGGCCGCCGCCAGCTCGGCAGTGGCGAAGCGGACCGCCTCCTCGCTGCGGCCGAGTTCGACCAGGGTGGTCACCGTGTGCAGCCGGTTCGCCGCTTCGTGGGCCTGGGCCCGCAGCGCCTCGGCGAAGCCGCGGATGGAGTTGAGCTCTCCGGTGAGCGTCTCCAGCTCGGTGTGGTCGCGCAGTGTGATGACGGTGCCGAGCGTGCGGCCGTCTCGGGTCGCGGGCAACTGGTCGACCACCAGGATCCGCTGGTCGGTGAGGTGGATCTCATCGGTGACGGTGCGCCCGGAGACGAACAGGTCACGCAGCGACGTCGGCAGCTCCATGTCGGCGGTGAGATGCCCCTCGGCTTCCGGTGGTACGTCGAGGAGTCGTACGGCCTCGTCGTTGACGAGCAGCAGGCGCCGGTCATTGTCCAGCACGAGGATTCCCTCACGTACGGAATGCAGCACCGCGTCGTGGTGCTCGTACATGCGGGTGATCTCGGTCGGTCCCAGGCCCAGGGTCTGCTGCCGCAGCCGGCGGCTCACCAGCAGGGCTCCGAGCGCGGCCAGCCCGAATCCGAGCGCGCTGACCCCGGCGATCGCGGGTATCCGCCGCCGGAGATCCTCGCTGACCTTGCTCGTGGTGATCCCGATGGCGACCATCCCCTCGACGCGCCCATCGCCGGCGAACACGGGCACGACGGCACGGATCGAGGGGCCCAGCGTTCCGGTGTAGGTCTCGGTGAGCGGACGGCCGTTCAGCGCCGAGTCGACATGGCCGAGGAAGCGATAGCCGATCTGGGCCGGATCGGGATGGGAGTAGCGCACCCGGTCGGTGTTCATGACCACTACGAAGTCGACCCCCTCGGCGCGCCGGACGGACTCGGCTCTGGGCTGCAGCTCCGCGGAGGGGTTCGGGGACTGCAGCGCGGCCACCACATCGGGTGATCTGGCGAAGGTCTGCGCGATATCGAGCACCCGCTGGCGGGCACCCGACTGACCGTCCCGCTGGGCGTACAGCACAGCCAGCGCCGTGCCCACGACCACCACCAGGCCGACGATCACGACCTGGAGCAGGAGGAACTGCGTGGCCAGGCTCAACCGGCGCACACGGATGAACATGCGCACAGTGTGCGTCACCATGTCAACCGCCCGCGTGAGGGCTCGCTCTTCTGCCGTGACCGTTATGTACGCAACCGTGACCGCCATTGTGATCCGCATCACCCTGGTGAGCACTTCTCACAGACATGTGAGTACCCGCCCTTGATCGAGGAGAAGCAGCATGGCAGTCCCGACAGCGGTCCCCGATACGAGCACGAAGCCCCCGCGGACCCCCTGGTATCGGCAGCTCTACGCCTGGGTCCTCATCGCCATCGTCGCAGGCATCGCCGTGGGCCTTCTCTGGCCCTCCGCGGCGGTGAACCTTGAGCCCCTCGGCACGACTTTCGTCGCCGCGATCAAGATGATCATCACCCCGATCATCTTCCTGACCGTGGTGTCCGGCATCGCCGGGGCGGAGAGCCTGCGCCGCGTGGGCAGGATCGGGCTGAAGTCCCTGCTGTACTTCGAGGCCGTCAGCACGGTCGCCCTGATCCTCGGGCTCGTCGTGGTCAACGTCTTCCAGCCCGGCGCCGGGGTGCACGCCCACCCAGCCAAGATCGCGGTCTCCAGCACCGCGGCGACCTACATCCAGCAGGGCCAGTCGCAGGGGTGGTGGCACTTCCTCACCGACATGGTGCCCTCCAGTATCGTCGGGGCGTTCGCCGAGGGGAACGTGCTGCAGGTGCTGTTCTTCGCCGTGCTGTTCGGCGTCGCCGTCCAGGCCCTGGGCCCGGTCGGCAGGCCCATCGCCGAAGGGGTGAACCTCCTCAGCGTGGCGATCTTCAAGGTGCTGCGGTACGTGATGTTCGCCGCGCCCGTCGGGGCGTTCGGGGCCATGGCCTTCACCATCGGCAAGTACGGCATCTCCACGCTGACCAGCCTCGGCAAGCTGATGGCCCTGTTCTACGGGACCTCGATCTTCTTCGTCGTCGTCGTGCTCGGCACCATCGCAGCCGCCAACCAGATCAACATCTTCAAGCTCCTGCGCTACCTGCGTGAGGAGCTCCTGGTCGTCCTCGGCACCTCGTCGTCGGAGTCGGTCCTCCCGCAGCTCATGCGCAAGCTGGAGAACCTCGGCGCGCCACGCCGGATCGTGGGGTTGACCGTCCCGACTGGATACTCCTTCAACCTCGACGGCACCTCCATCTATCTGACCCTCGCCGCCATGTTCGTCGCCCAGGCCACCGACGTGCACCTCTCCATCGGCCGGCAGCTGGGCCTGCTCGCCGTCCTGTTGCTGACCTCCAAGGGAGCCGCGGGCGTCACCGGTTCCGGCTTCATCGTGCTCGCCGCGACCCTGTCCACGGTCGGCACGATCCCCGTGGCGGGAATCATGCTGATCTTCGGCATCGACAAGTTCATGTCCGAATGCCGCGCCCTTACCAACGTCTGCGGCAACAGCCTCGCCTCCCTCCTCGTAGCCCGATGGGAAGGCGTACTCGACCGCGACCGGGTCCGCCGCGTGCTCGACGGCGAAGTGACAGCGGCCCCAGAGCCCGGCCCCGAGGTCGAGCCCGGCCCCGTGATCAGCGCCGCACTGCAGCCGATCGAGTCATGAGGCCGGCGCGGCGGTTCACTCCGGCCTGGTTCCCTGCGGAGCAGCAAGGCCCGTACCGCCGCGTCGTCCGACCCGGCGACCCTGCCGGACCGCGGTGGCAACGGACGCCGGCGGCGGCGCGCGCCGAGCACAGGCGGCGGGAACCAGGCGTCCGGCCAGGACCGC